>NZ_FPCI01000001.1:1957500-2257500 GCF_900116385.1 Pseudoxanthomonas sp. YR558
ATCAGCAGGTTGAACTTCTGGTCGGTGCCGCCAAGCTCGACGTCGGCCTCCAGCGCCACGGAGTCGTAGCCCTGCACCAGCGGGTAGAGGAATTCGTGGATCGCGATCGATTGCTGGGCGGCGTAGCGCTTGGCGAAATCGTCGCGCTCCAGCATGCGGGCGACGGTGTGCTGCCCTGCCAGACGGATCATGTCGGCCGCCGCCATCTTGCCGAACCATTCGGAATTGAAGCGCACTTCGGTGCGCTCGCGATCCAATACCTTGAAGACCTGCTCCTCATAGGTCCGGGCGTTGGCCAGCACGTCCTCGCGGGAAAGCGGCTTGCGGGTGACGTTCTTGCCCGAGGGGTCGCCGATCATCCCGGTGAAATCGCCGATCAGGAAGATCACCTGGTGACCCAAGTCCTGGAACTGGCGCAGCTTGTTCAGCAACACGGTATGGCCCAGGTGCAGGTCCGGGGCGGTCGGATCGAAGCCCGCCTTCACGCGCAGCGGCCGGCCCAGCTTCAGGCGGGCCTCCAGGTCTTCGGGCTTGAGGATTTCATCGGCGCCGCGGCCGATCAGGGCAAGAGCTTCAGCGGAGGACACGGGAGAGCAGTTCCAATCAGAGGGCCCGTGAAGGGCAAGTCAGTGAGGTGAAGTTACCGTTAAAAGAAAGTAAACAGTGATACCAATCAAAAAAATTCAATTGACTCAATGGTTTGACGCGAAGTCTTCGCGTGTCTATGGTACGCCGATTGGGGCTTCGCCTTGGCCCCGGGGTGCAACCTTGATGCAAACTCATGGGGGCGGCAACAGCCGCAAGCAACAGTTCCGCGAACGCCTGGGGGTGCTTCGCGACACCGCGCTGCACCAGCAAGTGAAGCGGCACCTGCCGGAAGGCCGCTGGACGCGACGCCACTGGATCCACGCCAGCCTGTTCACGACGATCGGCGTGATGATGGCCACGATCGTGCCCGGCTTCTCCAGCGCGATCCAGGCTCCGGTATCCCAGCCGCGCAACACCCTTCTTCTCGAGCTGCCCGAACTCTCGGCCGCGCGCCAGGCCGGTACCGCCGGCGATAGCTGGCAGGTCGTGCGGGTGAAGCCGGGGCAAACGCTGGGCGCGATCTTCGAGGAGCTGGACATCCCGGCCGCCACCCTGCACCGCATCCTGGACAACGCCGATGCCAAGAAGGCGCTGACGCGCCTCAAGCCCGGCACCGAGATCGCCTTCGACCTGCCGGTTACCGGCGGCCTGCGCACCCTGCGCTACGACCGCGACGCCAACCATCGCGTTGAGTTGCTGGTCGGCACGGACAAGGTCACCGAGCGCGTCATCGCTCGTGAAACCACCACGCGCACCGTGGTGCTGAGCGGCGAAGTAGGGCGTTCGTTGAACCGGTCGGCGCGCAAGGCGGGCCTGACGTCGGCGAACATCAATTCGATGACCGACGAGATCTTCAAGTACGACATCGACTTCAACTCCGACCTCGGCCCGGATGATCGCTTCAGCGTCGTGGTCGAGCAGACCTGGCGCGAGGGCGAGCTGATCAGCACCGGTCCCGTGCAGGCGGCCACCTTCACCGTGGACGGCAAGCTGCATTCGGGTTTCCGCTTCACCCGCCCTGGTGGCAAGCCGGAGTACTTCACCGCCGCGGGCCGGCCGCTGAAGAAGAGCTTCATCCGCATGCCGATTCCGTACGCACGCATGAGCTCCAAGTTCGGCGCACGCCGCCACCCGGTGCTCGGCACGATGCGCATGCACAAAGGCGTGGACTACGCCGCGTCGACGGGCACGCCGATCATGGCCGCCGGCGATGGTCGCGTGCAGTTTGCCGGCTGGCAGGGCGGCTATGGCCGCACCGTCATCCTCGATCACGGCCGTGGCCACACCACGCTGTACGGACATATGTCGCGGCTCGGCAAGATCAAGCAGGGCCAGCGCATCCCGCAAGGCACGGTGATCGGCTACGTCGGCACGACCGGCCTGTCGACCGGCCCGCACCTGCATTACGAATTCCGCATCAACGGCGTGCACCGCAACCCGCTGTCGGTGACGATGCCGCCGCCAGAGCCGCTGTCTGGCCCGCAGTTGGCGGCGTTCCGTACATACACCTCGAATGCGCTGGCCCGCATCCGCACGGTCGAAGACATCATCTACGCCGACGTCGGCCCCGCGGAAGAAACCGCCAAGCCCGCCACGGCGGTGGCATCGGCCAAGCCCGTGGCCGGCAAGAAGAACGGCAAGGGCTGATCCCCGCGCACATGGCGGGAAGCCAGAAAAGGCGGGACACTGTCCC
Source organism: Pseudoxanthomonas sp. YR558 (assembly GCF_900116385.1). Lineage (NCBI taxonomy): Bacteria > Pseudomonadati > Pseudomonadota > Gammaproteobacteria > Lysobacterales > Lysobacteraceae > Pseudoxanthomonas > Pseudoxanthomonas sp. YR558. The sequence continues at coordinate 1,959,782 of NZ_FPCI01000001.1, forward strand.
GCCTTTTTCTTTGCCCGTGAATCCCGCATGACGACGCCTGCTTCCGACGAGCTCTACCTGGGATTGATATCCGGCACCAGCGCCGATGGCATCGATGCCGCGCTCGTCAGGTTCGAGGCGTCCACGGCGGGCCTGCGGTGCGAACTCGTCCATGGCCGTACGTTCCCCTGGGATCCGGCTCTGCGGACGCCACTGGTCGCACTGGGCCAGGGCGCCGATACCGTGTCGCTGGATGCGCTGGGTTCGCTCGACGGCCGCACTGCGCGCGCCTTCGCCGACGCGGCGACGAAGCTGCTGGAAGAAGCCGGTGTGCCCCGCGGTCGCGTGCGCGCGCTCGGCTCGCATGGGCAGACGATCCGCCATCGCCCGCATGCCGATCCGCCGTTCACCTGGCAGCTCGGCGACGGCAACGTGATCGCCGAACGCAGCGGCATCGACACCGTCGCCGACTTCCGCCGCCGCGATGTGGCCGCGGGCGGCCATGGCGCGCCGCTGATGCCGGCGTTCCATGCGGCCCTGCTCGGCTCGCCGCACGAGGATCGCGCCGTGCTGAATCTGGGCGGCATCGGCAATTTCACCCTGCTGCCGATCGCGGGCGATGTGCGCGGCTTCGATACCGGCCCCGCGAACGCCTTGATGGACGCCTGGTGTGAGCGCCACACCGGCCAGCCGTACGATGCCGACGGCGCGCTGGCCGCCGCCGGCAGGGTGGACGCCGCGCTGCTGGCGCGCCTGCTGGCCGAACCGTGGTTCGCGCTGCCGCCGCCCAAGAGCACCGGGCGCGAGCAGTTCCACCTGGACTGGCTCGACGCACGCCTGGGAGACGCCGCGCTATCACCCGCGGACGTGCAGGCAACGCTGCTGGAGCTGACCGCACGCACTGTCGCCGACGCATTGCAGATGACGCAGCCGGATACTCGGCGCGTGCTGGTCTGCGGCGGCGGCGTGCATAACGCCGTACTGATGGTGCGGTTGGCGGCGCATTTACCGCAGGCCGTGGTGGAATCCACGGCGGCGCACGGTCTGGACCCGGATTACGTGGAAGCGATGGGCTTCGCCTGGCTTGCGCGCGAAACGCTTGCCCGCCGGCCCGGCAACCTTCCCGCCGTCACCGGCGCGGCGGGCCCGCGCGTGCTGGGCACGGTGTTCCCGGCCTAGAAGCCCTTGCCGGGCGGCACGTCTTTCAGTGCGCTGATGGCGTCGGCCAGCGCGTTGACCTCGCGATCGCTCAGGCCGCCACGGACTTCCGACTCGCAGACGAACAGACCCTGTTCGAGCAGGTTGAAGATGGTGTCGTGGACGGTCCAACCCCGCGCCTGCGAGACGCGCCGGATGCGCTCGGCCAGGATCGGATCCACGTCCTTCAGCACGATGTCGGTCATTTCCCCGTCCCCTGCATGCCCCATGGCCTGACTGTAGCGCAGACGATCAGTCCGCAGGCGAACGGAGGGGCGCTTCCGCGCCGCTCGCCGGCTCGTGGTCGCCGCCGAAGCGGATGCGTGGCACCAACCAGAAGAACAGCAGCGCAGCCGGCACCGATGCCAGCGCCGTGATCCAGAAGTAGGGCGCGTAACCGGTCTGCTCGACGATGCCGCCTGAGACCGCGCTCAGCAGCTTGCCTGGCAACATCACCAGCGATGAAAACAAAGCGTACTGCGTCGCGGTGAAACGCTGATTCACGAGCGCCGACAGGAACGCCACCAGGGTCGTGCCTTGGAAGCCCTGGGCCAGATTTTCGCCTGAGATCACCATCGTCAGCTTCCACACGTCACCATCCGCGCCGATCAGCCAGACATACAACAGATTGCTGATCGCACCCAACACCACACCGACGAACAGGGGCCATTTCACGCCCCAGCGCGCGATCGCGATGCCGGCAAGAAACACTCCCGCCAGTCCGATCCAGATGCCGTAGAACTTGGTAACTGCTGCGATTTCAGTCTTGGTGAAGCCTTCGCCGAGATAGAACGGCGCCATGATGCCGCCGCCCAACGACTGGTCGGACACTTTCGCGAGCAGGATGAAGGCGAGCAAGGCCGCGGCCAGCGGCGCACCGAAACGACGGAAGAAATCCAGGAACGGCTCCACCACGCCTTCCTGCAGGCCTTCGGCCCACGTGGTCATCTTGACCCGGACCACACTGGGCTCCGATGCCAGCAGCACCGCCACCACCGGGATCAGCATGAAGAGCGCCATCACCCGATAGACCTGCGGCCACGGCACGTGGTCGGCCAGCACCAGCGCCAGCATCCCGGTGATGATCAGCGCGATGCGATACCCCAGCGAATAGGTCGCCAGCAGCGCGCCCTGGGATTCCTGTGGCGCGATCTCGATGCGGTAGGCATCCACGGCGATGTCCAGCGTCGCGCCGGCGAACGCCGTCATCAACGTGACCCAGATGAAGGGCCCGAGCTGCCCCGGCGTCAGCTGGGCCATCAGCACCAGACCAACGATGACCACCGCCAGTGCGAACAATAGCCAGCCGCGCCGCTGCCCGAGCCGCCCCAACAACGGCAGGCGCCAGCGATCGACCAACGGCGCCCACAGGAACTTCAACGTGTAGCTCAAGCCCGCGCTGGCGATGAGGGTGATGCTTTTCAGCTCCAACCCGTTCTCGGTCAGCCAGTAGGCCAACGTGCCCGCCACCAGCAGAAACGGCATGCCCGAGGCGAAGCCGAAAAAGAACATCGTCCATGCCGACGGCTGCGCGAACGCGCGCCAGACGGAGGGTTTGCCGGGCCGTTCGGCGGCGGAGGTCGTCATCAGGTGTAGTCCACCGTGAAGGGTGCGTGGTCCGAGAAGCGCTGTTCACGATAGATCGAGCAGGCTTTCAGGCGATCGCGTAGCGAAGGCGTGACGAACTGGTAGTCGATCCGCCATCCCACGTTGTTGGCGCGCGCGGCGCCACGGTTGCTCCACCAGGTGTAGTCCTGGCCTTCCGGGTGCAGTGCACGGTAGGCATCGACCCAGCCGCCATCGTCCACGCACATCCCGTTCAACCAGTCACGCTCCGGCGGGAGGCAGCCGGAGTTCTTCTGGTTGCTGGTCCAGTTCTTGATGTCCAGCCGGCTGCGCACGATGTTCCAGTCGCCGCACAGCACGTAGTGGCGACCGCTGCGACGCCACTCGTCCAGCACCGGCGCCAGCCAGTCCATCACCTTGAACTTGAAGCCCTGGCGCTCGTCGCCCGACGAGCCGGACGGAATGTAGAACGACACCACGCTCAGCTGGCCGAAACGCGCCTCGATGTAGCGCCCTTCCTCGTCGAAGTCGGGCCAGCCCAGCGCGGTGCGGACCTCATCGGGCTCGCGTCGCGCGTAGATCGCCACGCCGCTGTAGCCCTTCTTGGTACTGGCGTCGCGGAACCAGGCCTTGTAGCCGGCCGGCAGGAATTCGGGACCGGCCAGCTGGTGTTCCTGCGCCTTGGTCTCCTGCACGCACAGCACGTCGGCGTCCTGCGCGGTGAACCAGTCGAAGAAGCCTTTGGTGGCCGCCGAGCGCAGGCCGTTGGCATTGAAGCTGATGATGCGCATGTGCACTACGTTCGTCGGAAACCGGGCAAGCGTACCCGAACCGGCCCCTCCACCGCGCGACGTGCACGCCGTGGCGGTTATCCTGTCCCCTATCCTGTTCAGCCCTTGCCCCCATGACCGACCACCGTTCCCGTTTCCTCCAGCTCGCACTGCACGCGCAGGCCCTGCGCTTCGGCCAGTTCACGCTGAAATCGGGCCGGCAGAGTCCTTACTTCTTCAATGCCGGGCGTTTCGACAGCGGCGCCCGGTTGGCCGGTCTGGCCGCGTGCTACGCGGATGCGGTCGAGGACGCCGGGCTGGAGTTCGACCTGCTGTTCGGGCCGGCCTACAAGGGCATCCCGCTGGCGACGGCCTTGGCGTGCGAATTCGCCCGCCGCGGTCGCGACCTGCCGGTGGCCTTCAATCGCAAGGAGGCCAAGGATCACGGCGAAGGCGGCCTGCTGATCGGCGCACCGCTGGAGGAACGCCGCGTGTTGATCGTCGACGATGTGATCACCGCGGGTACCGCCATCCGCGAGGCGCTGGGACTCATCCGCGCCGGTGGCGGCCGACCAGCGGGCATCGTGGTGGCGCTGGACCGCCAGGAAGTGCTCGGCGAGCCGGCCTCCGGCAGCGCCCGCCGCTCCGCCGCTCAATCCGTGGCGGAGGAAACCGGCGTGCCCGTCGTGGCCGTCGCCAGCCTGCATGACCTGCTTGCTTTTGCCGGTGAAAGCGCCGACCTTGTCCACCATCGCGACGACCTGCTGGCCTATCGGGCCCGCTACGGCAGCGCGTCCCAGGACTGATGCAGCAGGGGGCTGTCATGACCGTCCGTATCCCGTTGTTGTTGGCCGCCTGCCTGCTAGCGCCCTCGGCTCTGGCGCAAGACAAGGCGCCTGCGAAAAAGTTGTTCTGCTGGGAAGAGAAAGGCCAGCGGGTTTGCAGCGATGCCCTGCCGGCTGAAGCCGTCAACGCCGCGCGGGAAGAAATCAGCGCGACCAGCGGCTTGCGGACCGGTGGCGTGGGCCGCGCCATGACCGAAGAAGAGAGAGCGCAGGCCGCCATCGAATCCCAGCAGCGTCAGATGGATGCAGCGGCGGCAGAAACCCGCCGACGCACCGATGCGGCGATGCTGCTGTCTTATCGGGACGAGAACGATCTGCGGCGCGTGTTCAACGAACGCATCGCCATCGTCGACAACAACGTGCGGACGGCCCGCTACAACACGGTGAGTCTGCGCGATGGCTTAGTCAGCCTTCTGCAGACCGCCGGCAACCAGGAGCTGGGCGGTCGCCCCGTCGCGCCGGAGTTGGCCGCGAATATCCGGCAGCGACACGCCGAACTGGTGCGCACGCGCCGGCTGCAGCACAGCTTCGAGACCCAGCGCGCGGCGCTGGACGTCGAGATCACCGACATCATGCAGCGCTATCGCGCGGTGAAGGGCATCAGTCCGGACGCCATCGAGGAAGCAGCGGGACAGACGCCGGCCACCACGCGTAAGTAACCCCGCAAACGACAACGCCGGGACATGCCCGGCGTCGGTCGCGCCCCACGTCATGAGGCCTCAGAACGTCATCGTCAGTTCCGGTGCCAGTGCCTGCAGGCGCGTACGGAACTCGGTCTTGATGCGTTCCAGCGCGTCCTTGTTGTCTGCTTCGAAACGCAGCACCAGGATGGGCGTCGTGTTCGACGCGCGCACCAGGCCCCAACCGTCGTCCCAGTCGGCGCGCAGCCCGTCGATGGTCGACAGCCGAGCGCCTTCGAACTCCACGCCATCGACGAAGCGCGCAACGATCTCATGCGGCGTGCCCTCGACGACATCCACCTTGATCTCCGGCGTCGACACGCCGTCGGGCAGGGCGGCGAGCACCTCGGACGGCGTCTCGGACCGGTTAGCCAGGATCTCCAGCAGGCGAGCCGCCGAGTACAGCCCATCATCGAAGCCGTACCAGCGCTCCTGGAAGAAGAAATGCCCGCTCATCTCGCCAGCGAGCTCTGCACCGCTCTCACGCATCTTGGCCTTGATCAGCGAGTGCCCGGTCTTCCACATCATCGGCGTGCCGCCATGGCGCAGCACCCAGCCCTGCAGCTTCCCGGTGCACTTCACGTCGTAGATGATGAGCGCGCCGGGATTGCGTTCCAGCACGTCGGCCGCGAACAGCATCAGTAACCGATCCGGGAAGATCACCGCACCTTCCTTCGTCACCACGCCGAGGCGATCGCCATCGCCGTCGAACGCCAGGCCGATGTCGGCGTCGAACCGCTTCACTGTCTGGATCAGGTCTTCCAGGTTGTGCGGCTCGCTGGGATCCGGATGGTGGTTCGGGAACGTGCCGTCGACTTCGCAGTAGAGCGGAATCACCTCTGCACCGATGGCTTCCAGCAACTGCGGCGCGATGTCGCCCGCCACGCCGTTGCCGGCATCCACGACGACCTTGAGCGGTCGTTCCAACTGCACGTCATCAGCGATCCGCTGGATGTAGTCGGCCGAAATATCACGCTGCTGCAGATCGCCTGGCACATTGGCGATGTAGAGCCGGTTGTCGCGGATGCGCTCGTACAGGTCGGTGATGGCGTCGCCGGACAGCGTCTGCCCACCGACCACAATCTTGAACCCGTTGTAGTCCGGCGGATTGTGGCTGCCGGTCAGCGCCACGCAACTACCTGCACGCAGGTGGTACGCACCGTAGTAGACCACCGGTGTGGGCGCCAGACCGATGTCGACGACATTGCGGCCGGCCTTGCGCAGACCGCTGATGAGGCCGCCGATCAGGTCAGGGCCTGACAAGCGCCCATCGCGGCCGACCACGATGTCGGCCAGGTCCTCGTCGCGCATCACCGAGCCGATCGCCAGGCCGATCAGTTCGGCCACCTCGGTGCTCAGTGTCTTGCCCACGATTCCGCGGATGTCGTAGGCACGGAAGATGCCGGGATCGACGTCCACCGTCGCTCGGGCAGGTCGCGCACCTTCTTCACGCTCGCCTACCTCGCGGGTCGCTGCGGGCATCGGCGGGGGTTCACGCAGGAGGGCCTCGCCAAGGGTCGGCTCGTCGCCTTCGGTTCCTTCAGCTTTCTTCTTGCCCAGCGCAGGCAAGCGGATGCCACCGCGGGCCACCAGCAACGCCATGATCGCGAGGATGCCCAGCAGCCCTGCGACCACCATGGCGGGAATCGCGCCGAGGCCCAGCGGACCGGACTCGCTGTCGGGTACGGCCGTCGCCACCCGTAGCCCGGTCTTGCCGACCACGTGCGCCATGCGCTCAGCAGCGTCCTGCAGACTGCTGTTACCGCGCTCTCGCACGCTGAAGCCACCCTGGCGCAACGCCAGATAGCCGCCCTGCGGTGCTCGCACCCCATCGAAGCCGGCCGTCAGTCGTGCCAGTGGCAAACGCACGTACACCACGCCCTGCGGTACGGCAGCGGCCAATCCGAAGACCGTGGCCTTGCCATCCCTCAGCACACGCGCGGCGACCTGGTCGCCCTGCATCGCGGCTTCCAGCAACGCGAGCTTGCTGTACCCGAACGCAGATGCATCGCCATATGCGACATCCAAGTCGGCGCCCAGGATCTCGACGGTCTCGACCCCTGCCCACCCGTCCCGCAGCGCGGCTGTGGCCGCCGCCGTGTCGTTCGCGGCCAAGGCTTGCTTCACCGGCCCGGAATCCAGGCGTCGGGCCAACTCCTTGCTATGGGTGTCGTATTCGCCCTGCACTGCCTGCACCGCCGCGTCGCGTGCACGCTCCATGTCGGTCAGCAGCGTCGCTTCGCGCCATTGCCGTACGCCGCTCCAGCCCAGCAGGCCAGCCAGCAGGACCAGCAGCAGAGCCAGCATCGGCAGCGCACGTTGCAAGTCGCCCATGGGCACGCGCGCACGGCGCTCGTTCGTTGCGTTCATCGGCTTGTCCCCTGTCATCGCACGCCGGTGTGGCCGAAACCACCCGTCCCCCGTGCGCTGTCGGCGAAAGTATCCACCACTTGGAGCTCCACGCGCACCACGGGCAACACCATGACCTGCGCGATGCGGTCGCCTGGCTGGATGGTGAAGGCCTCATGGCCCCGGTTCCATACACTGATCAGCAGCGGCCCCTGGTAGTCGGCATCGATCAATCCCGTGCCGTTGCCGAGCACGATGCCGTGGCGGTGACCCAAGCCGGAGCGCGGCAGTACCACCGCGCAGAGATGGGGATCGCCCAGGTGCAGGGCGATACCGCTGGGTACCAGGGCGGCATCGCCCGGCTCCAACACCAGCGGCGCATCCAGCGCGGCGCGCAGATCCATGCCCGCGCTGGCCTCGGTGGCGTAGGCCGGTAGCGGCCATTCATCGCCGAAGCGGGGGTCCAACAGTTTCACTTCCACCGCGCGGGGTGCACTCATGCGTTCAGTCGCTCCACGATCAGGTCGATCAGTTCGTCCGCCAGGCGGGTCTTGGGTGCGGTCACGAAGCTGCGCTCGCCATCCCTCCAGTACGCCGTCATCGCGTTCTGGTCGCTTTCGAAACCGCCATCGGCGATACCGACCCGGTTGGCCACGATCATGTCCAGGCGCTTGGCTTCAAGCTTCTTGCGCGCGTATTCCGCTACGTTGTTGGTTTCGGCAGCGAAGCCGACCACCAGTTTCAGCGTCTGGGTCTGCGCGGCGACCTCGGCGAGGATATCGGGCGTGCGCACCAAGTCGAGCGCCAGCGATTCGCTGGATTTCTTGATCTTGTTGGCCGCCGGTTCGCGCGGCGTGTAGTCGGCCACCGCAGCGGCCCCGATATAGATGTCGGCAGGAAGCGCCGCGAACACCGCATCGTGCATCTGCGCCGCCGAACGGACATCGACCCGGGTCACGCCGGGCGGCGTGGACAGGTGCACAGGGCCGGCCACCAATGTGACGCGCGCACCACGGCGGGCGGCACTGGCCGCCACGGCGAAGCCCATCTTGCCGCTGCTGCGATTGCCCAGGTAGCGCACGGGGTCCAGGTCTTCGTAGGTAGGGCCGGCACTGACCACGATGCTCAGTCCCGCCAGGTCCTGGGGACCCGAGTGCGCTGAGGCGGGCGCACCCGCAAGCGCCGCGACGATCTCTTCCGGCTCGGCGAGCCGCCCGGGACCGGATTCGCCTTCCGCCAGCGGTCCGTCGTTCGGGCCCACCAACCGCACGCCACGCCCTTGCAGCGTCACCAGGTTGGCCTGGGTGGCCGGGTGCTGCCACATGCGGTGATTCATTGCCGGGGCGAGGGTAAGCGGGGCCGTGGTGGCGAGGCACAGGGTGGTGACCAGGTCATCGGCCATGCCGTGTGCCAAGCGCGCCATGAGATCCGCCGTGGCGGGGGCGATGATCACGCGGTCGGCCCAGCGCGCCAGTTCGATGTGGCCCATCGCCTGCTCGGCGGCGCTATCCCACAGGGTGGTCCGGGTCACGTGGCCCGAGAGCGCCTGGAAGCTCAGCGGCGTGACGAACTGCTGCGCGCCGGCGGTCATCGCCACCTGCACCTCCGCCCCCGCCTCGCGCAACCGGCGCACCAGCTCCAGCGCCTTGTAGGCGGCGATCCCGCCCCCCACGCACAACAGCACGCGTTGTCCCGCCAGACCCGATGTCTTGTCCGCTCCGCTCACGTCGGCCCATTCCTACGTCGATTCAGGCGATTAGCTTAACCGAACGCCCCGTGATGCCCGATGCATGCCGGCGCCCCTGCACGGGAAGCTGGGGACATGCAGATCCGCGATTGGCCACCCGACGAACGCCCCCGCGAAAAGTTGCTGAGCCGGGGTGCCGCATCCCTGAGCGATGCCGAACTACTCGCGCTCTTCCTGGGGTCCGGATTGCGCGGACGCGACGCGGTGGCGACCGCTCGCGAACTGCTCGCTGCCCATGGCCCGCTTCGTACCTTGCTGGAACGGCCGCCGGCGGACCTCCTCACGCTGCCTGCCGTGGGGCCAGCGCGGGCGTGCGCGCTGGCGGCGGCGCTCGAACTGGCGAACCGCCTGCTGCTGGCCCAACTCGAACGCGGCGAGGCCATCAGCGATCCGGCGGCCGCGGGGCGCTACTTCGCTCAGCGGCTTCGCGGGCGACGGCACGAGGTCTTCGCGGCTCTTTTCCTCGATACCCGCCACCGCGTCCTGGCGTTCGAGGAGTTGTTCCATGGCTCCGTGGACAGTGCGGAAGTGCACCCGCGCGAAGTCGCGCGCCGCGCGCTGGCGTTCAATGCCTCGGCCTTGATCATCGGGCACAACCACCCGTCCGGTTGCGCCGAGCCCTCCGCCGCCGATCGGGCGGTGACCCAGCGGCTGAAGCAGGCCCTGGCCCTCGTGGACGTGCGCCTGCTGGACCATTTCATCGTCGGCGACGGTCCGCCTCAGTCGATGGCGGCGCGCGGCTGGGTCTGAGACAGCCGCTGCCTGAACCGCACCGGCACCACGCAAGCGCCGGGAAAATCTAGAATAGGCGGTTCCCACGCAACACGACGGCCTTTCCGTGAAAGCTTCCCTTCGCGCCTTGATCGCCCAGGGCATCGACGCCCTGCGCTCCGCCGGCACTCTGCCGGCCGACACTGCCACGCCCGATTTCGTGGTCGAGCGACCCAAGACCCGCGAGCACGGCGACTTCGCCACCAACGCCGCCATGCTGCTGGCCAAGGCCGCGCGCAGCAATCCGCGCGCGATCGCCACCGCCCTGGTGGCGGCCCTGCCCGCCAGCGACGACGTCGCCAACGTCGAGATCGCGGGCCCCGGCTTCATCAATTTCCACCTGACCCCGGGCGCCTACCAGCGCGAAGTGGCCACCGCGCTCGCCCAAGGCGAGGCCTATGGCCGCAACGCCAGCGGCGCCGGTCGCACCGTTGGCGTGGAATACGTCTCGGCCAACCCGACGGGGCCGCTGCACGTGGGCCATGGGCGTGCCGGCGCCATCGGCGACTGCATCGCCCGCGTGCTGGCGGCCAACGGATGGAACGCCAAACGCGAGTTCTACTACAACGACGCCGGTGTGCAGATCGACAACCTGGCCAAGTCCACCCAGGCGCGTGCGCTGGGCAAGTCGCCGGACAGCGAAGGCTGGCCGGAAGACGGCTACCGCGGCGACTACATCGCCGACGTCGCACAGGCATATCTCAACGGTGATTCGGTCGAGGTCGAGGGTCACGTGGTCACCGGCGAAAAGGATCCGCAGGACCTGGACGCCATCCGGCGTTTCGCGGTGGCCTACCTGCGCCGCGAGCAGAACCTGGACCTGGCCGCATTCGGCGTGTCCTTCGACCGCTATTTCCTGGAAAGCTCGCTGTACGCCGACCAGAAAGTCGAAGAAACCGTGCGCAAGCTGGTCGCCTCCGGCCACACGTACGAAGAAGGCGGCGCGCTGTGGCTGAGGTCCACCGACTTCGGCGACGACAAGGACCGGGTGATGCGCAAGTCCGACGGCAGCTACACCTATTTCGTGCCGGACGTGGCCTACCACCTCAGCAAGTGGCAGCGCGGCTATGAGCGCGCGATCACCGAATTGGGTGCCGATCACCACGGCTCGCTGGCCCGCGTGAAGGCCGGCTTGCAGGCGCTGGGCGATGGCATTCCGAAGGGGTACCCGGAGTACGTGCTGCATCAGATGGTGACGGTGATGCGCGGTGGCGAGGAAGTGAAGCTTTCCAAGCGCGCCGGCAGCTATTTCACCTTGCGCGACCTGATCGAGGAAACCAGCGCCGATGCGACGCGCTGGTTCCTGATCGCGCGCAAGCCCGATTCGCAACTGACCTTCGATATCGACCTGGCCCGTCAGCAGAGCAACGACAATCCGGTGTTCTACGTGCAGTACGCGCACGCCCGCGTGTGCAGCCTGCTGCGCCAGGCAGGCGAGAAGGGCTATGCGTACGACCAGGCGAACGGCCTGGCGAACCTCGCGCAAGTGGACGACGAGACCTCGCTGCTGCTGATGGTGGAACTGTCGCGCTATCCGGAAGTGGTGGAAGTGGCTGGCGAGTCGCTGGAGCCGCACGCCGTAGCGCAATACCTGCGCGAGTTGGCCTATGCTTTCCACACGTGGTACGCCGGCACGCCGGTGCTGGTGGACGATGCCGCCGCACGCGATGCGCGGTTGGCGCTGGCTTTGGCGGTGCGCCAGGCGCTGGCCAACGGACTGGACCTGTTGGGCGTCAGCGCGCCCGAAAAGATGTAAGCGGAGAAGCAGTACATGGCAGCAAGACGCGGCAAGAACCAGGCCACGCGAAATTCCGGTCACGCCACGCCCGCCTGGGTGTGGCTGGTCCTCGGCCTGCTGATCGGCCTGGCGGTGTATTTCATCGTGCCCGGCCTGGGCAAGAAGGACGGCGATGGCTTCTTCCGTCCGCAGCCCAATCCGGATGCGCAGCCCGCGCCGATCGACAGCGCCGACGTGGAAGCCGTCGTGCCCGACGCGCCGGTGGGCGATGCCGGCACGCCATCGACCGCGACGGGTGATACCGGCAAGGAAACGCAGTACGACTTCTATACGCTGCTGCCTGGCAAGGAAGTGCAGATGTCGGACGCCGAACTCGCCGCCAGCGCGCGCGAGGAAGAAGCCCGCAAGGCGCGTGCCGCACTGAACGGCCAGTCGACCACGGCCGTGCCGGCGCCGGCCGGCAACGACACTGCACAGCCTGCACCGATCGACGAGGCCCCCGCGCCTCGCGCGCCGACCGACACGCCGCGCGTCGCCGATACCGCGCCAGCACCCAAGCCCACGACCACGGTGGCGAGCGCGGACACCGGCGCCCGCTACATCCTTCAGGCCGGCGCGTTCGGTGCGTCCGGCGATGCCGAGGCCACCAAGGCCAAGATCGCCATGCTAGGCCTCAGCGCGCGCGTGGAATCGGCGCAGATCAACGGCAAGACGGTGTACCGCGTGCGCATGGGCCCGTACGGCACGGCGAGCGAACTGGCCGAAGCCAAGCAGAAGCTCGCCAGCAGTGGCCTGCCCGCGATGGCGGTGAAGGCGCAGTGAGTGTCCTTCGCCCCTGGCAGCGCATGGCGCTGGCCACGGTAACGGTGCTGGTGGCGCTGCTGCTCGCGTCCTGGATCGCGACACGATTCCTGCCGCCCGCCTGGCAACAGGTCGTGGCCACGCCGCTCGGCTACCTCGCCCCGATCAGCTATCTGGTCACCGCCGCCTGCATGGCGCTGGGCGGCGCCATGGCCGGCCGGCGCTTCCTGGTGGTCGCGCTGGGCATGACCTTCGCACTGTGGATCGCCACGTTCGTGCTGTTGGCGAACATCGCGCTGCCGACCGCCGACAGCACGCATCCCCTCTTCGCCGTATTCCGCATGAATATCGCCAGCGCCGTGTTGTCGCTTGCCGCAGCCGCGCTCGGCACCGACCTCGGTGCGCGCTGGCAGGCATACCGCGCGCTGCGCGCGGTCGCCTGACCGCCCTCTCTCCCCTCGCCGCAGGATCGACCATGACCCGCACTGCCCTCATCACCGGCGCTACCTCGGGCTTCGGCGCCGCGGCTGTTCGCCGCTTCGTTGCCGCCGGCTGGCGCGTGGTCGCGACGGGCCGTCGGGCCGACCGACTGCAGGCATTGATAGACGAACTCGGTGCCGACAAGGTGCATGTCGCCGCGTTCGACGTACGCGACGAAGCCGCGCTCGACGCGGCCCTCGATGCGCTGCCGGAGGCCTTCCGCGGCATCGACTTGCTGGTCAACAACGCGGGGCTGGCCCTAGGTACGGCGCCTGCGCAGCAGGCTTCGCTGGACGACTGGCGCACGATGATCGAGACGAATGTGTTGGCGCTGGTCACCGTCACCCGCCGACTGCTGCCGCAGTTGGTCGAACGCAAGGGCGCCATCATCAACATCGGCTCGATCGCCGGCAGCTATCCCTATCCGGGTGGCAACACCTACGGAGGCACCAAGGCTTTCGTTCGTCAGTTCTCGCTCGGTCTGCGCAGCGACCTGCACGGCACCGGCGTGCGGGTGACCGACATCGAGCCCGGCATGGCCGAAACCGAGTTCACCCTGGTGCGCACGCACGGCGACCAGGCTGCGTCCGACAAGCTCTACGCCGGCGCGCAGCCGATGACGGCCGCCGACATCGCCGAACAGATCTTCTACGTCGCCACGTTGCCCGCGCACCTCAACATCAACCGGCTGGAGATCATGCCGGTGACGCAGTCGTTCGCGGGCTTCCAGGTGGCCCGCGACTGACGCGGACTCAGCCCAGCGGTTCGTCCGACAGATAGGTGTAACCGGTCAGGCCGGCTTCCAGCGCATCGGCCAGCGCCACAGCTTCATCCGCGGACAGCTTCGCTTCTTCCACGCGCGTGCGGTATGCGGCGCGCAGATCTTCCAGCTTGTAGCCCACGTAATCGAGCATCACGTCGGTGGTGTCGCCACGACGCTGCTGGGTAAGCAGGTAGCCGGTGCCGGCATCGGCGCTGACCTCCACCGCATCGGTGTCGCCGAACAGGTTGTGGATGTCGCCGAGGATTTCCTGGTAAGCGCCCACCAGGAAGATGCCCAGGCGGTAGCTTTCGCCAGGTTTCATCGCATGCAGCGGCAGCGACGAATCCAGCCCTTCGTTCTCGACGTAGGTCTTGACCATGCCATCCGAATCGCACGTCATGTCGGCGATGATGCCGCGGCGCGACGGCGCTTCGTCGAGGCGTTCGATCGGCACGATCGGGAACACCTGGTCGATGGCCCACACGTCGGGAATCGATTCGAACACGCTGAAGTTGACGAAGTACTTGTCGACCAGGCGCTCGTTGAGCTCGTCCAGCAGATCGCGATGGCTGCGCTCGTCGCTGCTCAGGCGGCCACGCACGGCGTGCGCAATGGCGTAGAACAGGTCGTCGATGCGCGCGCGGTGGACCAGGTCGATCTGGCCCAGCGCGTACAGCGACAGTCCTTCGCTGTGGTGGTGTTGCGCTTCGTGGAAGAGCTCCACGGCCGGCCGCGTGTCCAACTCGCCATGGATCTCGCGCAGGTGGCGGATCACCGCCGGCTCGTCGTCATGCGCGGGCGGCACGCGGCCCTCCGGCGCCTGCTCGACCTCGGACACGTTGACCACCAACACCGCATGGTGCGCGGTCATCGCACGGCCGCACTCGGTGACGATGCGCGGCGGCACCAGGCCATGCTGCTCGCAGGCTTCGGCCAGCGGCTGCACGATGTTGCTGGCGTATTGGCCGATGCCGTAGTTGATCGAGCAGTAGCTGCGCGAACGCGTCCCTTCGTAATCGATGCCCAGGCCGCCGCCGACGTCGACATGGCTGATGGTCGCGCCTAGCTTCGACAGCTCGACGAAGTAGCGGGTCGCCTCGCGCATGCCGTTGGCGATGTCGCGCACGTTGCTGATTTGCGAACCCATGTGGAAATGCAGCAAGCCCAGCGTGTCCTGAAGACCGGCCTCGCGCAGCTGCTTCCACAGGTCGAGCACCTGCCGCGGCGACAGACCGAACTTGGCCTTGTCGCCACCGCTGTTCTGCCACTTGCCCGCGCCCAGCGTCGCCAGACGCATGCGCACGCCCAGGCCGGGCTTCACGCCCAGCTTGCGGGACTCCTCGATGACCAGCGCCAGTTCCGACGGCTTCTCGATGACGATGAAGGTCTGCAGGCCCAGCTTGCGGCCGATCAGCGCTAGACGGATGTACTCGCGATCCTTGTAACCGTTGCAGACGATCAACCCGCCCGGTCGCGACAGCGCCAGTACCGCCATCAGTTCCGGCTTGCTGCCGGCCTCCAGGCCGAAGCCATCGCCCGCGTGCGAGGCGAGCGTGCCCGCGACGCCGCGATGCTGGTTGACCTTGATCGGATACACCGCGGTGTAGCCGCCCTTGTAATCCCAGTCGGCCTGCGCCTGCGCGAACGCGGCCTGCAGCTTGCCGAGACGGTCGCCGAGGATGTCCGGGAAGCGGACGAGCAGCGGCAGCTGGGCACCCTGCGTCCTGGCGGCTTCCACCACCTCCGGCAGCGGGATCTGCGGGCCCTGTGCACCCTTCGGCGAGACGACGATGCGGCCGGCGGCGTCCACGTCGAAATACCCTTCCGCCCAGTGCGGGATGGAGTAGGTCGTACGGGCGCGGTCGGTGGACCAGGACATGGCGGTTTCCAGGGGTGGGGCGAACGGACGCGCATTCTACAGGCTGCGGTCACATGGGTCCGTTACAATGCGGCGCCGCAGCGGCAGGCCCTGCCGCCGTTGACTTTCCCTTCATGCAGGACCGCCCCATGACCGCCAACGACACCTGGTTCATCGAACACTTCGAGCACACCGGCTCGGCCATCGGCTTCCGCACCACCGCCAAGCTGGACGAAGTGCAGTCGCCGTTCCAGAAGATCGAGATCTACGACAGCACCGACTGGGGCAAGTTGATGGTCATCGACGGCGCGATGATGCTGACGACGAAGGACAATTTCTTCTACCACGAGATGATCGCCCATCCGGTGCTGTTCACCCACACCGCGCCCAAGCGCGTGGTGATCATCGGCGGCGGCGACTGCGGCACGCTGCGCGAAGTGCTGAAGCACCCGGGCGTGGAGAAGGCCACGCAGTGCGACATCGACGAACAGGTCACGCGCATGGCGGAGAAATACTTCCCGGAGCTGTGCGAATCGAACAGCGATCCGCGTGCCGAGCTACTGTTCGACGATGGCGTGGCCTACATGGCCAACTGCGAACCCGGCAGCGTCGACGTGGTCATCGTCGACTCGACCGACCCCGTCGGCCCGGCGGAAGGCCTGTTCAACAAGGCGTTCTTCGAGAGCTGCTTCCGCGCGCTGAAGCCGGACGGCTTGCTGGTGCAGCAGTCCGAATCGCCGCTGGCCCTGCTGGACCTGATCAAGGACATGCGTGCGGAGATGGGCAAGGCCGGCTTCCAGTCGTTCAAGACGCTGCCATTCCCGCAACCGTGCTACCCGACCGGCTGGTGGAGCGTCACCGTGGCCAGCAAGCAGGCCGGCGCGGACTTCGCGTTCCGCCAGGCAGACGCGGCAGCCAAACCGTTCGACACGCTCTACTACACCGCGCACCTTCACACTGGCGTGCTGGTGGCGCCGCCGTTCGTGGCGAAGGCGCTGGGCGAGTAAGCCGCTCACCGCGACTCACGAAAAGGCCCCGCATTGCGGGGCCTTTTTTTGTGTCGTGTTTGCACGATGGAGCCGCTTACAGCGTGAAATCCTTCCACGCCGGGATGCCTTTATTCTGCGCCTGCGCGCGCAGAATCGCCGCCATGATCAGGCCGAACGAGACACCCGCCAGCAACGCGATCGCGGCAACCATCGGCACCGGCATGCCGGCGCGACCCCACATCAGCAGCCACATCGCCAGACCCCAGAACACGCCGAAGAAACTACCCATCAACAACGCGACGGAGAAAAACCCCGCCATGAGCGGCGGTGGCAGCTGCCAGCCCAACCTCCAGAACAGGCGATAGATCGGCGGCGCCGCCGTGCTGCGACGGACACCCTTCGCCTCGATCAAGGCCAGCGCATGTTGCAGTCGCGCATCGAATGGGGAATCGGTCATGGGCTTACAGCGCGTCGGCGTCGAGTTCGCCGGTGCGGATCCGGACCACGCGCTCCAGGTCGTAGACAAACACCTTGCCATCGCCGATCTTGCCGGTACCCGCGGCCTTCACGATGGCTTCGACGACCTGCTCGGCCTGCTCATCGGTCACCGCGACTTCCAGCTTCACCTTGGGCAGGAAATCCACCACGTACTCGGCGCCGCGGTAGAGCTCGGTGTGGCCCTTCTGCCGGCCGAAACCCTTCACCTCGGTGACCGTGATGCCGGCGATCCCGGCTTCGGCCAGTGCTTCGCGCACGTCATCCAGCTTGAACGGCTTGATGATGGCCATGACCATTTTCATGCAGCTTCCTCCCGTCGATGCTGCCTGCAGGATAACGCGACACGACTGCGTGCGGTTGCGACGCGCTGCGGTCTCGCGGTTCAATGGGCGCCTCGCCGCTCGGACATTTCCGACAACGCTGCGCAGCGAACGCCGATGGCCTGCCGTCGACGGCCCTCGCAAGCTCGGTGCACTGCCGGAGAACGCCATGATCGACCTCAACCACATCGACGACCTCGCCCGCCGCCTCAGCCAGTTGGTACCGCCCGGCCTGCGCGATTCGCAGGAAGAACTGCAGCAGACCTTCAAGTCCGCGCTGCAGGCGGGCCTGGCCAAGCTGGACCTGGTGACCCGCGAGGAGTTCGACGTGCAGCAAGCCGTCCTGCTGCGCACCCGCGAGAAGCTGGAAACGCTCGAGCGCACCGTCGCCACGCTGGAAGCCCAGCTGGCCGACAAGCCCGCCCAGCCCTGATCCCGCCGCCATGAGTCTGGCCCTGGTGCACAGCCGGGCACGGGCGGGCGTGTCCGCGCCCCCGGTGCGTGTCGAAGTCCACCTGTCCGGCGGATTGCCGTCCACGCAGATCGTCGGCCTGCCCGAAGCCGCCGTGCGCGAGGCGCGGGACCGCGTGCGTGCCGCCATCCTGTGCGCGCAGTTCGAATTCCCGACGCGGCGCATCACTGTCAACCTCGCCCCGGCGGATCTCCCGAAGGACGGCGGGCGTTTCGACCTCCCGATCGCGCTCGGCATCCTCGCCGCCAGCGGGCAGATCCGGCGGGAGGCCTTGGCGGACTACGAATTCCTCGGCGAGCTCAGCCTGACCGGCGAACTGCGTGCGGTGGACGGCGTGCTGCCCGCCGCGTTGGCGGTCGCCGCGTGTGGGCGCACCCTGGTCGTACCGGAACCCAGCGGTGCCGAAGCGGCGCTGGCACAGCAGGGCCGAGCACTGACCGCACGCACCCTGCTCGAGGTCTGCGCGCAGCTCGAAGGCCGGAAAACCCTGCCCGACGCCGTGGCACCGCCAGCGCTTCCCGCGACCACCCCCGACATGGCGGACGTGCGTGGCCAAGCGCACGCGCGACGCGCGCTCGAAGTCGCCGCGGCGGGCGGCCACCACCTGCTGCTGATCGGCTCCCCGGGCTGCGGCAAGACCCTGCTGGCCTCGCGCCTGCCCGGCCTGCTACCCGAAGCCAGCGACACCGAAGCGATGGAAGCCGCCGCCATCGCGTCGGTCAGCGGCCGTGGCCTGGACCCGGCACGCTGGCGCCAGCGCCCCTATCGTTCGCCCCATCACACCGCCAGTGCGGTGGCACTGGTCGGCGGCGGTGCGCAACCTCGTCCTGGCGAGATCTCGCTGGCGCACCACGGCGTCCTCTTTCTCGACGAACTCCCGGAATGGAATCGCGCCGCACTCGAGGTGCTGCGCGAGCCACTGGAATCGGGCTCCGTCACCGTCTCGCGTGCCGCGCGGACCGCGGAGTTTCCCGCGCGGTTCCAGTTGGTCGCTGCGATGAATCCGTGCCCGTGCGGATGGGCAGGCGATCCCAGCGGTCGCTGCCGCTGCGGGCCGGACTTGGTGCGTCGCTATCGAAGCCGCGTGTCGGGTCCGTTGCTGGATCGCATCGACCTGCATGTCCACGTGCCGCGCCTTCCACCCCAGGATCTGCGACCCGATGCGCCCGATGGCGAGAGCACGGCGGCCGTGCAGGCGCGCGTGGTCGACGCTCGCACGCGGCAACTGGGCCGTTGCGGGAAACCGAATGCACGAATGGGCCAGGCGGAGACGATGGCGCACTGCCGCCTGCAGGCCCGTGACCAGGCCTTGCTGGAGCGCGCCGTCGAACGCCTGCAACTATCCGCGCGCAGTCTGCACCGCATCCTGCGGGTGGCGCGCACGATCGCCGACCTCGCCGACAGCGAGGCCATCGGCACGGCACACCTGACCGAAGCCCTGGGCTACCGGGGATTGGATCGCGGCAGCGCAACATGACCTCCGGCCACGGCGGAGGAAGGAGGGGTGTGATCTACTCGGGTCACACATTGCGCCTGCGGACGTCCTGTCCGCTGTCCCTTCCTCCTTGCCACCCTGGAGTCCACCCATGCGCCACACTGCATTCCGCCTCACGCTATTGGCCTCGACCGTCGCGTTCGCCCTCGCGGCGCAGGCGGCGCCGTCCGCCGCCGACCGCATCGCGGGTACCGAGCTGATCGCGCGTGACGCGCTGTTCGGCAATCCCGAACGCGCCAACGTGCAGCTCAGTCCCGACGGCAAGTACCTCAGCTGGGTCGCCGCCGTCGACGGCGTGCTCAACGTCTGGGTCGCTCCCGCGAACAATCCTGCGCAGGCCAAGGCCGTCACCCAGGATAAGGCGCGCGGTATCCGCAGTTATTTCTGGTCTTACAACCCCGACACGCTGCTGTATCTCCGCGACAGCGGCGGCGACGAGGATTTCCACCTGTATGCCGTCGACCTGAAGACCGGGCAGGCGAAAGACCTCACGCCCTTCCCGAAGACCACCGCGCAGGTCGCCGGCCTGAGCCCGAAGCACCCTGGCACGATCCTGGTCGGCATGAACGATCGCGATGCGCAGTGGCACGATGTCTACAAGGTTGACCTCGCCAGTGGCACGCGCACGCTGCTGGAGAAGAACGACGCGCAGATCGCCGGCTACATCGCCGATGCCGACTACACCCTCAAGTACGCCCAGCGCTCGCGTCCCGACGGCGGCGCCGACGTGCTGAAGCGCGGTGCCAACGGCGGCTGGGAGAAGTTCGACGACATCCCGTTCGAAGACGTCCTGACCACCAGCCCCGGCGGCCTGACGCTGGATGGCAAGACGCTGTACTTCACCGATTCGCGCGGCCGCAATACCGCCGCGCTGTTCGCGGTGGACGTGGCCAGCGGCAAGCGCACGCTGGTGCTGGAAGATGCACGCGCGGATGTCGGCGGCAGCCTGGCGGATCCGGCCACCGGCAAGGTCCAGGCCGTGTCGGTGGACTACCTGCGCGACGAGTGGAAGGTGGTCGATCCGTCGATCCGTGCCGACCTGGAGAAACTGGAAGCCATCGGCCCGGGCGACGTGTCCGTCAACACGCGCACGCTGGACGATAAGACCTGGATCGTCGCCTATTCCGCCGCTGAAGCGCCGCTGGTCTATTACCGCTACGACCGTCCGGCCGGCACGCTGACCAAGCTGTTCTCCGCGCGCCCGAAACTGGAAGGCAAGCCGCTGGTGCCGCAATGGCCGGTGGAAATCGCTTCGCGCGACAACAAGACGCTGGTCAGCTACTTGACCCTGCCACGCAGCGCCGATGCGAACAACGACGGTAAGGCCGATGCGCCGGTGCCGCTGGTGCTGCTGGTCCACGGAGGCCCGTGGGCGCGCGATTCCTATGGCTACGGCGGCTACAACCAGTGGCTGGCTAACCGCGGTTACGCGGTGCTGTCGGTCAACTTCCGTGGCTCCACCGGCTTCGGCAAGGCCTTCACCAACGCCGGCAACGGCGAGTGGGCCGGCAAGATGCACGACGACCTGATCGACGCCGTGCAGTGGGCGGTCAAGCAGGGCGTGACCACGCAGGACCAGGTCGCGATCATGGGTGGTAGCTACGGCGGTTACGCCACGCTGGCCGGCTTGACGTTCACGCCGGACGCGTTCGCTTGCGGCGTGGACATCGTCGGCCCGTCCAACCTCAACACCTTGCTCAGCACCGTGCCTCCGTATTGGGCCAGTTTCTTCGAGCAGCTCGCCAAGCGCATGGGCGACCCGCGCACCGACGCCGGCAAGGCGTGGCTGACCGAACGCTCGCCGCTGACCCGTGCCGACCAGATCAAGAAGCCGCTGCTGATCGGCCAAGGCGCGAACGACCCGCGCGTGAAGCAGGCCGAGAGCGACCAGATCGTCAAGGCGATGCAGGCCAAGAACATTCCGGTGACCTACGTGCTGTTCCCCGACGAAGGCCATGGCTTCGCGCGGCCGGAGAACAACAAGGCGTTCAACGCCGTGACCGAGGGCTTCCTCGCCCAATGCCTGGGCGGGCGCGCCGAACCGATCGGCAAGGACTTCACCGGTTCGAGCATCAGCGTGCCGACGGGCGCCAACGGCGTACCGGGCCTGACCGACGCGCTGAAGGGCCACATGCAGGAAGTGAAGAAGTAAGCCTGCTCCCTCTTGCGTCCATGCCAGAAACGAGAAACGCCGGCGGAAGCCGGCGTTTCTTCGTATGCATCCCTGCGGGCGGCAATCAGGCTGCCTTTTCCTTTTCGTAGAACTGCTCTTCCTCGGTGGAGCCCTTCAGCGCGGTGACGCTGGAGCTGCCGCCCTGGATGACGGTGGTGACGTCGTCGAAGTAACCGGCGCCCACTTCCTGCTGGTGTGAAACGAAGGTGTAGCCCTTCTCGCGTGCGGCGAACTCGGCTTCCTGCACCTGCTCGACGTAATGCTTCATGCCCTCGCCGCGCGCATAGTCGTGCGCGAACTTGAAGGTGTTGAACCAGTTGATGTGGATGCCGGCCAGGGTGATGAACTGGTACTTGTAGCCCAGCGCCGACAGCTCGTCCTGGAAGCGGGCGATCTGCGCATCGTCCAGGTTCTTCTTCCAGTTGAAGCTGGGCGAGCAGTTGTACGACAGCAGCTTGCCCGGATGCTTGGCGTGCACGGCCTGGGCGAACTCGCGGGCGAAGCCGATGTCCGGCGTGCCGGTTTCGCACCACACCAGATCGGCGTACGGCGCGTAGGCGATGCCGCGGCTGATCGCCTGCTCCAGGCCGTTCTTCACCCGGTAGAAGCCTTCCGCGGTGCGCTGGCCGGTGACGAAGGGCTGGTCGTTGGCATCGAAATCCGACGTCAGCAGGTTGGCGGCTTCGGCGTCGGTGCGCGCCAGCACGATGGTCGGCACGCCCAGCACGTCGGCGGCCAGGCGCGCGGCCTGCAGCTTCTGCACCGCTTCCTGCGTGGGCACCAGTACCTTGCCGCCCATGTGCCCGCACTTCTTCACCGCGGCCAGCTGGTCTTCGAAGTGCACGCCCGCGGCGCCGGCGACGATCATGTTCTTCATCAGCTCGTAGGCGTTCAGCACGCCACCGAAGCCGGCCTCGCCGTCGGCGACGATCGGCAGGAAGAAGTCGATCGCGTCGGCTTCGTTCGCCTTGCCGTCGCAGATGTTCTTCCACTGGATCTCGTCGGCGCGCTGAAACGTGTTGTTGATGCGGCGAACCATCGTCGGCACCGAGTCGTACGCATACAGGGACTGGTCGGGGTACATGGTCTCGGAGGTGTTGCCGTCGGCGGCCACCTGCCAGCCGGACAGGTAGACGGCTTCCAGGCCGGCCTTGGCCTGCTGCATCGCCTGGCCCGCGCTGATCGCGCCGAACGCGTTGACGTAGCCCTTCTTGGCTTCGCCGTTGACGAGCTTCCACAGCCTCTCGGCGCCGCGGCGGGCCAGGGTGTATTCCGGCTGCAGGCTGCCGCGCAGGCGGACGACGTCGGCGGCGGCGTAGTCGCGCTTCACGCCGGTCCAGCGCGGATTGCTGTCCCAGTCTTTCTGGATGGCGTCGATCTGCTGTTGCTTGGTGCTCATGGCGGGCTCTCTTTCGTCGTGGGGCGTCGTGGTGGGGGCGGATCAGTCGATGCGGTCGTACGCGGGCAAGGTCAGGAAGTCGGCCAGCTCGTCGGCGCGGCTCAGGTGGTCGAGCAGCGCGATGGCTTCGGAGATGCGTTCGCCGCCGGGCAGTCGCGAGTGGTCGCCCAGCTTCGCGGGCAAGGCAGCCAGCGTGCGCTGCAGCAGCGCGTAATCGATCTGGGTGCCGTCGCACAGGTGCACGTCCGCGGTGTGCAGCCACTGCCAGATCTGCGTGCGCGAAATTTCGGCGGTGGCGGCGTCTTCCATCAGCCAATGGATCGGCACGCAGCCGTTGCCATCGAGCCACGCGGCCAGGTAGCGCACGCAGACTTCCACGTTGCCCTCGAAGCCGGCACGCGTGATGGTGCCGGTGGACGGACGGATCAGGTCGTCGCGCGTGACCGCCACGTCCTCGCGCTGCACGCTGCGCTGGTTCGGCTGCGGCATGTGCTCGTCGAAGATCGTCTTCGCGACCGGAATCAGCGCCGGGTGCGCCACCCACGTGCCGTCGTGCCCGGCGGTGACTTCGCGCAACTTGTCGGCGCGCACGCGGGCCAGCGCCTGTTCGTTCGCGGCCTCGTCGTTGCTGATCGGGATCTGCGCCGCCATGCCACCCATCGCATGGGCGCCGCGGCGATGGCAGGTCTGGATCAGCAGTTCCGAATACGCCTTCAGGAACGGCTGCGTCATCGTCACCTGGCCGCGCTCGGGCAGTACCTTGTCGGCGTGGCGGCGGAAGGTCTTCAGGTAGGAAAAGATGTAGTCCCAGCGGCCGCAGTTCAGGCCGACGATGCGGTCGCGCAGCGCGTGCAGGATCTCGTGCATCTCGAACACGGCCGGCAGCGTTTCGATCAGCACGGTGACCTTCATCTGCCCGTGCGGCAGGCCCAGTGCGGCTTCGATGTGCGACAGCGTGGTTTCCCACAGCGCGGCCTCTTCCATGCTCTGCAGCTTGGGCAGGTAGAAGTACGGGCCGCGGTCGCGGGCCTGCAGCGCGCGGGCGTTGTGCCAGGCGAACACGGCGATGTCGAACAGTCCGCCGGCGATCGGCGCGCCATCGATCAGCACGTGCTTTTCGTCCAGGTGCCAGCCGCGCGGGCGCACCAGCAGCACGGCCTGCTCGTTCTGCGGCTTCAGCGTGTAGTGCTTGCCGGCGTCGGAGGTGAACTCCAGATCGCCCTGCACGGCGCCGACCAGCGCGCGCTGGCCGGTCAGCAGGTTCTGCCAGGTCGGCGAGGTGGAATCCTCGAAGTCGGCCATGAACACCTTCGCGCCCGAGTTCAGCGCGTTGATGACCATCTTCGGGTCGACCGGGCCGGTGATCTCCACCCGGCGGTCCTGCAGGGCGGCCGGGACCGGGGCGACGGCCCAGTCGCCCTCGCGGATGCCGCGGGTGTCCTCGCGGAAATCGGGCAGGCCGCCGGCATCGAAGAAGGTCTGTCGCGACCGACGGGCCGCCAACCGGGCCTGACGCTCCGGTTCGATCGCACGATGCAGCGAGACGAGCAGGGCCAACGCGCCGGGCGGCAGCAGGGCGTCCTGGCCCGCCACGTTAGCGGTCAAGGCGATGCCGGGGGTGGGGCGGTCGGCGCGCGGGTCGCGCGGCGGCAGGGCGAAAGCGGTGGCGGACATGGGCGTCTCCTGGCGTCTTGCTGGAGACGCACAGTGCTCCCTTGTCGAATTATTTGACAAAACAGTTTTGTCAATGCACTAAATAAGCCTGGCTTATAATTGACTAGAACGTGAGCTCTAAAGAAGCGCCAACGCCGCGATTTCCCTACAAATCCGACCGGTTGAAGCCGCTGCGCGCCTTCTGCCAGACGGTCCGTTTGGGGTCGGTGTCGCGGGCTGCGGAAGCGCTTTTCGTCAGCCAGCCCGCCATCACCCTGCAACTGCAGGCACTGGAACGGGACCTGGGGATCACCCTGTTCGAGCGCAGCGGGCGTCGGCTGACCCCCAGTCGGGAAGGCCAGGTGCTGTACGAACTGGCCCAACCGCTGGTGGCGGGGCTGGACGGGCTGGACGCGACGTTCCGGGAAAAAGTCAGCGGGCTGGAAGCCGGCGAGCTGAACGTGGCGGCCAACAGCTCGACCATCCTTTACCTGCTGCCGAAGATCGTGGAGCACTTCCGCCAGGAATACCCGGACGTGAAGCTGACCCTCCACAACGCCGCCACCGCCGACGGCACCGACCTGCTGCGCTCGGATGCCGTGGATCTGGCGGTGGGCTCCGTGCTCGATGTGCCCGCCGATCTCAGCTACGCGCCGGTCTACCGCTTCGAGCCGATGCTGATCACGCCGCCCGACCATCCGCTGGCGAAGAAGCGCGACCTGCGGCTGGAGGATCTCTCGCCCCATGGCCTGATCCTGCCGCCGAAACGGCTGATCACCTACCGGCTGGTGGACCTGGTGTTCCAGCAGGCACGCGTGCCCTACACCGTCGCGCTGGAAGTGGGCGGCTGGGAGGTGATCAAGCAGTACGTCAGCATGGGCATGGGCATTTCGATCATCGCGTCGATCTGCCTGACCGACGCCGACCGCGACCGACTGGCCGCGCGCTCGCTGGCGCAATGGTTTCCGTCGCGCAGCTATGGCGTGGTGGTGCGAAAGGGCAAGTTCCTCTCGCCGCAGGCGCGCGCCTTCATCGAACTGATCCAGCCCCACCTGTTCGAGCGCCGCGATTACGATGAGAGCGGCCATTCCGAACGCTGACGCTTTGCCTCCATGAGCGGCCGTTACCAACAACACGACCTTGCCCCCGGCCTGCCCCTGCTCTGCCGCTGGGACTACGTGCAGGGCGCGCACGCCACGCCCGCGCTGGTCCTGCCGGATGCCTGCGTGGACCTGCTATGGGATGGCGCGCGCCTGAGCATCGCCGGACCGGATACGCAGGCGCAGTACGCGCATGTTGCGCCGGGCCGATGGCTGCAGGGCCTGCGATTCGCGCCGACCGCCGCCGCTCGCTGGATGGGTGTTCCCTTGCATGCCCTCGCCGACCAGCGCGTGGACCTGCGCGACCTCGGCCGTCCACGCCTGAGCGCACTGGCCGACCGCATGGCGGAGCGCGAGGACGATGCGATGGCCTGGCTCGCCGAGCGGATCCTGATCGACACCCCGCCTCGCGACCGCGCGATGCAGGCCGTGCATGCGCGACTCTCGTGCTCGCAGCCCGACTCGGTCGCGCAGCTCGCGCGCGATCTCGGCCTCACCGAACGCACCCTGCTGCGCCGGTGCGACGAGGCGTTCGGCTACGGACCGAAGCTGCTGGCGCGCATCCTGCGGCTGCAACGCTTCCTGCAGCATCGGCACCACCACGCCAACCTGCTGGACGCCGCGCTCGACGCGGGCTATTACGACGCCGCGCAGCTGGCGGGCGATGCGCGCCGACTCACCGGCCTCACGCCTACCCAACTGATCGCGCAGGTCGCGGACTGACTGTCCGATTTCGCCAAGACAGGGCGCACGGACTCGGCCAGACTGACGGCCTCCTTCACGGACACCCGCCATGAGCACCGCCGACCAGCACCACCGTATCGACTACATCGAGTTCAACGTCGCCTCCATCGCCGCTTCGAAGGCGTTCTATGGCGACGCGTTCGGCTGGACGTTCCAGGACTACGGCCCGGACTATTGCGAGTTCCGCGATGGTCGGCTGACCGGTGGGTTCACCCACGACGTGGTGCAGCCGGGCGGCGCGCTGGTCGTGCTGTATTCGGCGGCGTTGGAAGACAGCCTGGCGAAGGTCGAAGCCGCCGGTGGGCGCATCACGAAGCCGATCTTCGCCTTCCCCGGCGGACGGCGCTTCCAGTTCACCGATCCCGACGGCTACGAACTGGCCGTGTGGTCGGCGAACTGAGTCAACGCGTCTCGTAGCGCGCCAGCAGCGCGCGGTGGCTGGCACGCCACTGCGCGAGCTCGACAGGCGAACCCTCGAACGTGCCGTCGATGAAGGCCAGCGACAGCGATTCGGTGGCCCGCTTCACCTCCTCGCTGACCTCGCGCGAATCGAAATAACGATGATCGGTGAACACGTTGTGGGTGCCATGCCGGTAGACGGCCAGCACCTTGTGCGCGCCACCGATCGCGTCGAACACCTTGAGCCGGTCGTCCACGCCGGATCCGAAGCCGGGAATGCGGATGATGTCGTCGGCCGTGGTGACGTGCAGCGTGGGGACGGTGATGCCCGACAGGATCGGGCGGAAATCCTGGTCGCCATAGAACGGCGGCGCGGAGATCACGAT
Source organism: Pseudoxanthomonas sp. YR558 (assembly GCF_900116385.1). NCBI lineage: Bacteria > Pseudomonadati > Pseudomonadota > Gammaproteobacteria > Lysobacterales > Lysobacteraceae > Pseudoxanthomonas > Pseudoxanthomonas sp. YR558. The sequence continues at coordinate 1,986,954 of NZ_FPCI01000001.1, forward strand.
CGCCGCACGGATGCGCGGATCGCGTAGCTGGATCGTCTGCCCATGGCGCATCACTCGCGCGCCGGCGGACATCAGCGTGGTGTTGGCGCCGTACGAATGCCCGGCCGCGACGATCCGCGCGGGATCGATGCTCGCGCCCCATTCGCCTGCCAGCACGCGATCGAGGGCGAAGCGCTGATCACGGACGCGATCGATGGCTTCGGCGTCGCCCGCCGCGTGCTGGAAGCGGGATACCAGCGTGAAGGGGTTGCCTTCCCACAGCGTGCGGTCGCTGCCGACATGCTGCACGTGGAGGCTGGCGATGCCGTGCTTCGCCCAGTAGCGCCCCAGGTACGTGTAGCCGTCGCGCGCGCTGCCGATGCCGTGCGAAAACACCACCAGCGGCACCTTGCCGCGGCGTGCGTTGTCGGGCCAGAACAGTTTCACCGGCACCGCCCGTCCGCGCGCGGGATCCACCCAGTCCAGGTCCTGCACGCGATAGCCCGCCTGCGCCTGGACGACGGCATCGCCACGCGTGTGCACGTGCGACCACGCCACCAGCACCGGCGCCAGCAGCAGTAGAGACAGCAGGATCGCCACGCGGCGACGGCGAAGGACAGCGGCAACGTTCATCGGCAACACATCCGGGACAGGGCAACCGCACGCGCCGTGGGGCGCATGCGCAAGACGGTCGGGTTTCGCCGCGCGGACGCGGCGTCTATTTCTTCTTCGGGCGTCCGGCCTTGACCGGCGCCAGCGCATCCAGCGCCTTGACCAGGGCCTGCGGCGACAGCGCGGACAGCGCATGCAAGCCCGCGCGCAGCAGCTCGCTTTTCTTCGCCGGCCGCTGCGCCTGCAGCGCGCGCGCCTTCATCACGTCCACCAGCGCGAAATCGTCGGCCGGCATCGTGAAGCTGTCGCGGACCAGCTTGGCGGGCTTGCTCAGGCTTTCCATCGGCGCCGCATCGCGCGACTTCTTCTGCTTGACCATGGCGCCCCCAAAAATCGTATAAATTATTTATACCTTTTTGCGACACCCACGCCAAGCGTTCGTTTTCCGACCGGCGGCGGTCCGTTCAGCGATGTCGCGGCGGCGGGCACAGCCGGACGCCGTAGACTCTCGACTCCCCTTCCCGGAGCGTGCCGATGCCCGGAGTCTCTTCCCGAACCGGCAAGCGCGTGGCCGCGCTCGCCGCCGACGAGATCCAGGTGCTGGCCGAGGCCTTGGCCGCGGCGCCGGCAACCGCGGCGGGTGTGCATGAGGCCCGCAAGAGCATCCGCCGACTGCGCTCGCTCCTCTCCCTGGTACGTCCCGCCCTCGGAAAGTCCGACGTGCAGCCGGTCGATGCCGCACTGAAGGTCCTCGCGAAGGGCTTGTCCGCGTTGCGCGACGGCCAGGTCGTACTGGATACGGCCCACGATTGCGCACGTCACGCCGCCAGCGCGGACGAGGCGGCGAGCTGGGACGCGCTCGCGCCCCTGCTGGCCCACCAGCAGGAACACCGCGTGGCCGACGCGCTCGCCGACGATCCGGGCTTCATGCAGCGGCAAGCGCAGGCGCATCGTCAGGCGGAACGGCTGCGCGCGCTGCCGTGGCACCGTCTCCGTGCCGACGATCTGCGCCACGGCCTGGCACGCTCGCTGCGCCGCCAGCAACGGACCCAGGAGATCGCGCTGGCCAGCGGCGACCTCGATGATCTCCACGACCTGCGCCGCAAGTCGCGTCGCCTTCGCATGCAGCTGAACGCGTTGAAGCGGCTACGGGTGTCCATGCACGGCGTGGCGGTCGCGTCGCGCGACATCGCCGGACTCGTCGACCAGCTCGGCGCCCTGCAGGACCTCGCCTTGCTGCAGCGGTCGCTGACCGCACTGGAGCCTGCGCCGCAGGTGCGTGCCTGGCCGGTCGCCACGCGAAGGCGCATGGTCCGCCCGTCTCCGATACATCCTCTCGCGTAACCCGCTTTACGTAAACGCGATGAAGCAAGCGTCGTGGTCAAGATGGCGCAGGCAGGGCCGATAGTGACCCATACGGTCCATCCGATTTCCGTCCGGTGAAGGACCGACGTGTGGGGCATGCCCCACACGTCCGTGCTTTCGATACCTCGGCGGATTGGCACGATGCCTGCATCCCCTTCACCGGGATCGGCGCCGTCCTGGATGGCCGTCCCCTTCAACGCAGGAATGCCGCTGGTGGAAGCCACCCCCACGCCCCCCGGGCACGCCAACGCGGCGACACCGGGGACGCCCGACCGCCGCCTCGGCCTGCCGCCGATGGCGTGGGCAGCGGCCGTTCTGCTGGCAGGCCTGCTGTGCACGGCGTTCGTGGCGCACCGCGAATGGGACGACCTGCAGGATCGCGCCGAGGAGCATCGCCGCGCACTGGCCGACACCGGCATCGCCCGCCTGCGCGTGCCGCTGGAACAGGCCGCCTCGATGCTGCGCGCGATGCAGACGGTGTTCCTGTCCAACGACCAGATGGACCAGACCCGCTTCAGCCAGTATCACGCCAGCCTGCGCAGCCCGCTGCAACCGGGCTCCTATACGTCGATCGCGTTCGCGCGCCGCGAGCCGGCCGGTCAACCGCTGGCCGATCACGTCTCGTATCGCTATGCCTACGTCGCGCCGTATGAGGCGAATACGGCGCTGATCGGCTTCGACATGGTCACCCAGAAGGCGAACCTGTCGGCCCTGCTCCAGGCCCGCGACACCGACACGGTGGTGATCTCCGCCCCGTTCGCGCTGCGCCAGACCACGCCCGCCGGCCACAACCCGCTCGGCGTGACCCTGCGTCTGCCGGTGTATTCGCATGGGCCGACGCCGACCACGCCCAACCAGCGCCGTGCGCGCGAACTGGGCGCGCTGGCGATCGGCATCCGGTTGGAGCCGATGGTGGAGAGCGCGCTGGCCGGTCCTGTGCTGGACGCCTTCCGGGTGCGCATCAGCGATGCCACCGCGGATGCGCATCCGTTCTACGACGCCGGCAGCGAGGTGGAAGCGGGATTGCCGTCGCAAGTGCGCCGCATGGACTTCGGCGGCCGCCAGTGGCGCGTGGAACTGCTGCCGCGTCCGCAGCCGCTGGACCTCGGCCGACTGCAGGCCATCCTCGTCGGTGGCGGCGTCATCAGCCTGTTGCTGTCGGCACTGGTGTGGTCGCTCACCACCACGCGGGGTCGGGCCGTCGCTTTGGGCGCGCAGATGAGCGCGCGCTTCCGCGAAAGCGAGCTGCGTTTCCGCACGCTCAACGAACTGCTGCCCGCGCTGGTCCTGCTGGCCCACGCGCGCGATGGGCGGATCGTCTACGCCAACCAGGCCGCGCGCCTGCGCCTGGGCGACCCCACCGGGCTGCCGCTGTCGGCGCTGTTCTCCGATCCGCAGCTACAGCACCGCGCACGCGACGCCGATGCCATCGGCACCGACTGGGGCAACCTGGAAGCCGTGTTGCTCAGCCCCGGCGGCGATGCCTTCTGGGCCAGCGCATCGATTTCGCAAGTGGACATGGAAGGCCAGGCTCACCTGCTGATGGTCGCCACCGACATTTCCGAGCAGCGCGAACTGACCGAGCGCCTGAGCTACCAGGCCACGCACGATGCGCTCACCGAACTGTGCAACCGCCGCGAGTTCGAACGCCGCGTGGAAGAAGCGCTGCACGAGCGCAAGGGCCGCGTGCAGACAGACCCGTGCGCGCTGCTCTACATCGACCTGGACCAGTTCAAGCTCATCAACGACGTCTCCGGCCACATGGCGGGCGATCAATTGCTCGCCCAACTCGCGCTGGCGATGCGCCACCAGCTGCGCGGCGGCGACGTGCTGGCACGGCTGGGCGGCGACGAGTTCGGCCTGATGGCCTTCCATGTGGACGCCGAGGGCGCGCATGCGCTGGCCGAGCGCCTGCGCGAGTGCATCGAAGCGCTGATGTTCGTCTGGCAGGACCGCACCTACACCGTCAGCGCAAGCATCGGCGTGGTCGTCGTCGATCAGCAGGAACCGACCCTGAAGGACCTGCTGGCATGGGCGGACACCGCTTGCTACCTGGCCAAGGAGAACGGCCGCAACCGCGTGCACGTCTACCGCCAGGACAACGAGACCACGCGCCGCCAAGGCGAGATGGAATGGGCCAGCCGCCTGCGCTGGGCGGTGGAACAGGACCGCCTGCTGCTGGACTACCAGGAGATCGTGCCGCTCGACGGCAGCGACACCGCCACCAGCATCGAATTGCTGCTGCGCCTGCGCGACGAGGATGGCGGCGTGGTGCTGCCCGGCGCGTTCCTGCCGGCCGCCGAGCGCTACGGCCTGATGCCGGCGATCGATCGCTGGGTGATCCGCAACGCATTGGCGCACTTCGCGCAGCTGCACCACTCCGGCATGCGCCTGGGCACCTGCGCGATCAACCTGTCCGGCGCGAGCATCGAGGACGACGGCTTGGCGGATTTCATCCTGGCCCGCATCACCGAGTACGCCGTGCCCGCGCACACGCTGTGCTTCGAGATCACCGAGACCGTCGCGGTGCGCAACCTGCTGAAGGTCGTCAACGTCATCGAACGCCTGCGTCGCGCCGGCTGCCGCATCGCACTGGACGATTTCGGCGCGGGCATGTCCTCGTTCGGCTACCTGAAGAACCTGCCGGTCGACCTGATCAAGATCGACGGCAGCTTCATCCGCGACCTCGAAACCGAACCGATGAGCCGCACCATCGTCAGCGCCATCGCCCAGATCGGCCATCAGCGCGGCTTGAAGGTCGTCGCCGAGTGGGTCAGCAGCCCGCAGCTGTGCGAATCGCTGCGCTCGCTGGGCGTGGACTACGGCCAGGGCTTCGCGCTGCACCGGCCCGAACGCGTGCTGTACCAGCGCGACGAGCATCCGCCGCGCCGGCTCAGCGTGGTCCGCTGACGCGCGCTCAATCCCCGCGCGCGACGCGCTGCTGCTTCTGCAGTTCCTCCGCCGTCATCCGGCGAGCGTGCCCGGGCAGGATCGTGAGCCCGCGATGCGCGCACACGTCCACCGACGGATACAGCACTTGCTGGCCGTTGCCGAACGCCAACTTCAAGTCCTGCACGCAGGCCTGCACCGGCAGGCGCACGGTGGCCGCATTGCCACCGCCCTGCAGGTCCTCGCCGAGGGCGACGGCCACCGGCTCGCCGCCGACGGGCGCGGCCGACATCGCGACCAGGCGCTCGTGGGCGCGGTTGACGATGTCCAGGTAGTGCACGCGCGACACGTCCTCGGCGTGGGCGATGGCGGCGGCGGGCAACAAAGCGGCGACGAGGGCGAAGCGGATCGACAGGGGGCGCATGGCGAATCTCCGTTGGGAAGGGGATCCGCCGGAAGCCTCGCGGGCTCGGCGGATGGCCGCATCTCGCGCCGCCCGCGCCATGCCGGCAACGGATTCGGGATGAATCGTCGTTGCGCCGGGCCGAATCGTAGCCATGCGCGCGTGACGCTTCCCACGCGCGGAACCCCGGCCTAGGATGCCCCCACCTTCCGGGACGCCACGCATGAAGATCCGACTGGGCACCATCGAGATCGGCCTGTTCCGCTATCTGGGCCTGTGGACGGCGGTCGCGCTGCTGTTCACCCTGCAGACGAAACTCAACAACGGCCTGCACCGTCCCAACTGGCCGCTCTGGGATCTGATCCGCTGGTCCTTGATCCAGTGGTACACCTGGGCGGCGCTGGCGCCGGTCGTGTTCCGACTGGCCGAGCGCTATCCGATACGCGACACGATGCGCTTCCGCGGACTAGGCAAGCAGCTGGTGGCCAGCCTGTGCACGACGTTCGTCGCGATGATGATCGGCGCATTGGTTTCCACACTGTTCGAACCCAGCGGCTTCTTCGAGCAGCTGGGGTACTTCCTGGAGCAGCACTTCGCCATCGGCCTGCTGACCTACTGGCTGCTGTTCGCCATCCAGCAGGCCATCCAGTTCCACGCCGAGAAAGCCCGGCGCGAACTGGAGGCAAGCCAACTCGCCACCGAACTCGCGCAATCGCGCCTGCAGGTCCTCAAGACCCAGTTGCAGCCGCACTTCCTGTTCAACACGCTGCACGCCATCGTCACCCTGCTGGACGAGGACACCCTGTCGGCGGAAGACATGCTGCTGAAGCTGAGCGAGCTGCTGCGTGCGTTCCTGGAAGACTACGACGGCCAGGAGATCTCGCTGCGGCGCGAACTGGAATTGCTCGAACTCTACCTCGGCATCCAGCGCCGGCGCTTCAAGGACCGCCTGGAAACCCGTATCTACGTGGCACCGGACACGCTCGACGCCGCGGTGCCCAGCCTGGTGCTGCAACCGCTGGTCGAGAACGCGATCCGTCACGGCATCGGCCGCAACGTCGGCGAGGACCGCGTCGAGATCGACTGCCGCCGCGAGGGCGGGCAACTGCTGATCGAAGTGCGCAATGGCAACAGCACGCTGGGCCAGCCCAGTGATGGTGGGCATGGCATCGGGATGGCGAACACGCGACTGCGCCTGCGCGAGCTCTATGGCGACAACGCCGACCTGCGCCTGGACGCGATGGTCCCGCGCGGTGTCGCCTGCCGCCTGCGCGTGCCGTTCCGAGAGCTCGAACAGGACGATGATGCGCCGGAGCACGTACCGGCGTGAGCCTGCGCGTGCTGGTGGTCGACGATGAGCCGATCGCGCGGCACGCGGTTGTCCGCCATCTGCGCGACGCGGAGGACCTGGAGATCGTCGGCGAATGCGGCGACGGCGTGTCCGCGGTGGAGTCGATCCGTGCGCTGTCGCCGGACCTCGTGTTCCTCGACATCCAGATGCCGGCAATCACCGGCCTGGACGTGGTCGCCACGATCGGGGCCGCGCGCATGCCGGCGACGATCTTCGTCACCGCCTACGAACACTACGCGGTACGCGCCTTCGAAGCGCATGCGGTGGATTATCTGGTCAAACCCTTCAGCCGTGAACGCTTCCAGGAAACCCTGCGTCGCGCGCGCCAACGGCTGACCGTGCGCGAAGGCGCCGATGCCGACGCCACCGCGCGCATCCTGCAGACGCTGGAAACGCTGCGCCAGCGCGACGACTACGCCACCCGAATCCCCGTGCGCGAAGAAGAGAAGGTCGTATTGGTGGACGTGGACGACATCGTCTGGATCCGCGCCAACGGCAACACGGTGCTGCTGCATCTGGCTGGCCGCGTGCATGAGCTGCGCGAGACGATGGCCGCACTGGCCGCACGGCTGGACCCGCGCCACTTCGCCCGCGTGCACCGCTCCGCCATCGTCAACGTGCGCCGGATCCGCGACATCCAGCCGTGGTTCAACGGCCACCACGTCATCACCCTGGACACCGGACAGCAGCTGCGCATGAGCCGTTACCAGCACGAAGCCTTCCTGAAGCTGGTGGGGCCACGACCGACAACGTGACGCGCGCCAGTTACTCTTCGGTTTCCACCCGGTTGCGACCGGCGTGCTTCGCGCGGTACAGCGCTTCATCCGCGATCAGGAAGGCCTGGGCATAGTCCTCGCCGGGCGCGGTGCGCACCCAGCCGATGCTCACCGTCACCACGCCCCATGGCGAGTCGTCGTGCGGAATGCCCAACGCGTGCACGGCGGCGCGGACGCGCTCGGCCACGCGCGCGGAGACCGCGGCATCGGTATCCGGCAGCACCACCAGGAATTCCTCACCACCCATGCGCGCCACCGCGTCCTGCGGGTGCCGCAGCAGGCCGCCGACGACGCCGGCCACGCGCCGCAACGCACTGTCGCCGGCCGCATGGCCGTAGCGGTCGTTGTAAGCCTTGAAGTGGTCCACGTCGATCGCGATGACGGTCATGTCCACCGTGAGCTGCCCGGCTTCGTCGCTGACCAGCGACAGCTTGTGCTGAAGGCCGCGTCGGTTGAGGCAGCCGGTCAGCGGATCGGTGCGGTTGAGCCGGTCCAGTTCGGCATTGGCCTGGCGGAGTTCGGCGGTGCGGCGGTCGATCTCCTGCTCGCGGCGTTCCAGCGTGCGCTGCAGCGACAACGCCAGCGCACTCTGGTCGGCCAACGAGCGCTGCAGGTCCTCGTGCGCCACTTCCAGCTGGTCGGCCAGTTCGCCGACCGCGCGACCCACCGGTTCGAACTCTTCCGGCAGCGGCGCCGTCGTGCTGGGGCGCCGGTGCACGGCCAGCGCGTGCAACGCGTCGGACAGCTGCGCGAGCGCACCGTCGAGGCGCCGCATCTGCCACGCGTAGGCGAACCACACGCCGGCGGCGATCAGCACCAGCAGGCCTGCCGTCGCCAATGCGCGGCTGCGTACCGTGCTCACCAACATGTCGTCCGGCACCACCAGCACGAGCGTCCAGCCGGACGTCAGCTTCGCCTGCGAGACCCAGGCCGCGCGCCCGTCCGCCATCACGCCATGCAGCCTGCGCGATTCCGTCTCGCGTGCGCCTTGCCCCGCACCGGCCAGCAACGGCGTGCCCGCGAGCGGTTGCTGAAAGCGGTACTGCAATCCCTCGGTCGCACGGATCACACGCATTTCGCGATCGAGCAGCAACATCTCCACGCCGCGTCGGCGCATGGCCGTGACGCGGGGACCGGTGAACGCATCGACGCGGATGGAGCCCTGCACCACGCCCGCGAAGGCGCCATCCGCCCGCCACGGCGCCGAAACGGCAACAAGCGGATCGTTGCTCAGGCGGCGGCCGCGGAACGCATCGGAGACGAACGGCGCACCGCTGTCGCGAGGCGTCCGGAAATACTCGCGGTCGGCCACATTGATGGCCGGCGCACGCGGCGGCACCGGCTGCGACGCCTGGACGTTGCCCAGCGCATCGGTGACCAGCACGCTACTGAAACCGGGATAGCGCCGGCGCAGTTCCGCCAGTTGCGCCGGCCAGTCGGTGTCCTTGCCGCTCATCGACGCCACCAGCGCCACACCGGCCTGGTGCATGTCGACGAAATCGTTCACCGCCGTGGCACTGAGCATCGTGCTCACTTCCAGGCGCTCACCCAAGTGCCGCTGCTCTGCCCGGTAGGAGCGCACTTGCTCGACGATGCCGAGCACGGCCGCCGGCAGCAGCGCCGCCAGCACGACGGCACGTGCGAACTGTCGTCTCAGCGAGGGGGGACGCGGGGCGTGGCCGGCGGACGGGACAGGGTCGGGCATGCGGGTGCGGCGGCGGGACGGTCCGGATACTGCGGCGCACTATCCACTATTTCGGCGCAGAATTCTGCGCCTCACTTGCCCTGATTCGCGCCTGGTCAGGGCGTGGTCGCCCCGGTGTCGCGCGCCTCGGCGGCCACAACCCGCGGACGCACATGCTCCAGCAGGCTGGCCAGGGTCTTGCCCGGCTCCTCCCACGGCATCATGTGCGCGGAGTGCTCGAACCACACGCCGCGCTTGTAGGGTGCCTGCACTTGGGCCAGCCACGCCGCGGTCGGCTCGGACGGCGTGGTGTAATCGTGCCGGCCCATGAACATCACCACCGGAATGGGGAAGCGCTTCACGCCGGTGAAGTCGACCTGCAGGAACTCGTCCAGCAGCCGTCCCAGCGTGAACACGCTGCCGGCGTTGATCGCGCAGCGCGCGGCATCGTCGTAGTCGGGCGACAGGCGAGGGCCCTGGAAGAAATAGTTCGAGCTGTCGCGGTATGCGGTCAGTCCGCCGTAGAACTGCGGCCACTTGCGGGCGATGACGATGCGCTCGCGGGTGATGGGCTGGTCGCCGGGATACGGAGCGATCGACTCCATCTCGCGCACGGCCTCGGCGTTGCCGCGGGCGCGCGCCGTACGCAGGCCGTAGTCGAAGCTGACCCGCTCATTGGTGCGCACGTTGATGACCTGCCCGATGCCGACATAGGCATGGAAGAGGTCGGGCCGCTGCAGCGCGGCGTGCATCGCCACGACGGTGCCCCAGCTATGCCCCATCAGCACCAGCTTGCGCTTGTGGTAGCGGGTACGAAGGTATTCGGCGAGCGCGATCGCATCATCCACGTAGCGCTGGATGTGCAGGGTGTCGGCGACAGCGGCTTCAGGATTCAGCGTGAGCGTCTTGCCGGCGCCGCGCTGGTCGTAGTTCACGACCGTGAAGTACTCCTCAAGCGGGCGCTGGAACTGCCACAGCGTCGGGATGACCGGCGACGCAGGCCCCCCATGCACGAACAGGACCATCGGATTCTCTCGGTCCTGGCCGCGCACGTTCACCCACTGACGAATGCCGCCGATCTCAGCGGCATAGGCTTCCTGCACGCCGGTCGGTGCGCTGATGCGGCCCAGGTCGGCGATGATCTCACGGGCCGGCGCGTAGGCCGAGCGATCCGGGCAGGCCTCCTGCGCCAGCGCGCCCATCGGCAACAGCGCGAGCAGGCCCGCGGCGAATGCATGTTTCATCCTCATCTCCGTCAAGCGGTGTGCCTTCGATTGTCGGCGAAGTCGCGCGAGGACGACCGTGTCGTTCGTCCCTAACGGCGATCAGACGTGCGCCACCCACTGCCGCAACACGCCTTGCAGGACGCTCTCGCGGCGCTTCACTTCATCCGGACCGGCGAACGACAGCGTCGCCCGATCGGCGCCCAGCCAGGTCAACAGCCCTTCCGGATCCGCGATCGCGTCCTTCGGCAGCGCGCGCTTGCCCGCGCCGAGATGCAGCACCAACAGCACGCTGTCCGCCTTCCGCAGTTGCATCGTGGCGAAGTGCCGACCTTCCACGTGGAAGCTCGGGGCATTCCACTTGATGTCTTCGGCGATACGTGGATCGGCGGCGCGGACCGTGGCGCGCAGCCGCTGGATGGTGGCGTCCTGCGGATGCGCCAGCGCGACGAGGAACGCCCCGACATCGGCGGGGGCAGCGGACTTCTTCACAGGCATCGTTGGCCCCGGATAAGGCGCGCACGCATCGGCGCCGGAGGGACGTTACACCGCGCCGAAACGAAAGTCCGGCCAGCGAACCGCCGCCTGGTCACTCGGGAGCCGCCTCCGCGATCATCCGCATTGCCTGCTGCTTGCCGGCGGCAAGCGCATCGTGGCAGGTGAAGTGGTGCGGCTCGCCCTCGCGCCAGGGTGCGCTCCACGCGCTGCTCTGCGCGTTGCGCACGCGCACCGCCAGCGACCAGGGCTGCTGGTCGTCGGGCCGCTCGATCACCACTTCCACCAGATGTCCCTGGCAGGTCGACAGGTCCACTTTCTTCTGCATGCACTCTCTCCGGCTCGATCACGTCGCGCCCATGCCTGGCATGCGGTCCGTCCTACCCTGGTCCATTCCAACCAACGCGGAAACAGGCCCCCCCGGGCCAGTTACTCCGATTCCACGCCCGCCAGCTGCAGCACCCAGCCCGGCACCACCGGCTCGCCGGCGTAGAAGTCCTTCGGCTTCTTCTCCGCCATCGCCCAGCGATGCAACCAGCTGGGGCCGTAGCGGCCGTTGTAGCCGTCCTCGCCGCGCGCGTAGGCGGGGTCGCGCATCGCCTCGTCCAGCGTCACCACGCGGTAGCCGCGTCGCTGCACGCCAGCCACGAGCTCCGCGTAGGCGACCGCGTTGAGCTCGTTGGCGTGCAGCAGCCAGACCTGCGGCAGCGCGTAGCCCAGCAACGCCTGCGACTGCCGTTCGTAGTAGTCGACCTTGTTGAGCATGTAGGGAATGTAGCCGCGCTTCAGCCGCTCCAGCGTGGCGGCGCGCTCGGGCGTATCGGGCTGGCCGTCGAGCACGTTCGCATAGGCGAAGGCCCAGACCCATTCGCCGTTGTCCACGGTCACCGGCGCGATGCGGTAGCCGTGCTCGCGCAGGAACGTGGACAGGGCGGCGCGCTCTTCCGGCGTGCGCCCGGCGCGCAGGTAGGGGTGGCGGAACCAGCGCGGCACCTGTCCGCGCTTCGCGAGCAGCGGACGCAGTACGCGCTCGCCATCGAGCACCTCCTGCTGGAACGCGGGCAACCCGACGGCGTGCAGATCGACATGGCCGTGCGTGTGGTTGCCGAGTTCGAAGCCACCGTCGAGCCAGTCGTCCAGCATCGCCACGCGCGTCGGCTGCACCTGGCCGTCGATCTCCAGCTTGCCTTCGTTGACGAAACCCACCACCGGCACACCGGCCTGCTTGAGCTGCGCCATCAGTTGCGCATGGCGCGCCTGCACCTCCGCGGCCGGCGTCTTGTCCATGCGCTGCCACGGCAGATCGTCGATGGTGATGGCGATGCGGCGATCCGGCTCGGCCGCCTGCGCTGCCAGCGCCGATGCGAACAGGAAGAGGGCAGACAACGTGCGCAGCAATGGCCGCATCGGCAGGAACGTCCGTAAGAAGAGCCGCGAGCTTATCCAGCCTGCAGGACACCCGGCAACGACCCGACCAATGCCAGACCTTCAGACCGCGTGACGAAGTCCTGTCCTGCCCATGCGGCATGATGCGTAAGAAAGACCACAGACCCCGAAGGACTTGCTGATGCGTGCATGGCTGTTGCTGCCCCTGTTGCTGCTGTCTTCCTTCGCCGCGCGTGCGGCCGACCCCTGCCCGCAGCTGGCCCAGCAGACGCCGTCCGATGTCGCCACCCGCATCGCCGCGGTGGCTTGCCGCGAGCACCTGACGTGGTATCGCCCCTTCATCGACCGTGAAGGCAAGCTGGCGAACGCGCCGATGATGGAAGCGGAGTCGTCGCTGTTGTCGATCGGCGACGACCGTGCCTGGCAGCGCGTGGTGCGCTATTGGCGCGACAGCGGCCTGCTCGGCGCGATCGGCCACCGCCGCGGCGCGACCGACTGCCTGTATGCCTCGGCGACCGGCCCGCAGGCCGAAGCCTGCCGCGGCTTCGTGGTGGACACCCCGTGGTCGGCCGCCTTCATCTCCTGGGTGATGCGCGAAGCCAGGGTGCCGGGTTTCCGCGGTTCCAGTCGCCACTTCACTTACGTGCAGGCCGCCTACCAGCAGCCGGCGACGAACGCCTTCGACGTGATCGACGTGGCCCACGCCAAGCCGGCGGTGGGCGACCTGATCTGCTACGTGCGCCAGTACAGCCGCCTGTTCGGCCATGAAGGACTGGTGCCGCTGCTGCGCAGTGGCGGCTCGCTCGACATGCACTGCGACATCGTCGTGGCGGTGAATCCGAACAACGACAGCACCGCGTACGCGATCGGCGGCAACGTGCAGCAGAGCGTGACGATGCGGATGCTGCCGTTGAACCGCAATGGCGAATTCTGGGGTGGGCTGCCGCTGCGGATCGGCGACGGCACGCTGTGCGCGCCGGACAACGAAGCTGCCTGCAACATGAATCGCCAGGACTGGGCGGCGATCCTGCGTCTCAAATCGCCCGCGGAACTTGCCAAACTCCCGGGGTATCTGCCGCCGGTGCAGGACGCGCCCGAGGCGTCGCCGGAACGGCCGTCGTGCTGCGTGAACTGCGTGATCGGTTCGGGCGTGCCGCGATGCCCGGCCGACGCACCCGCCACCAGCGAGCCCACCACGAATCCCTGAGCCGCATCCCGGAGTCCTCGATGAAGCCACGCCCCACCGCATCGACCGTCCGCCTCACCGCCATCCTCGCCGCCTGCGTATCGCTGGCGGCGTGCGCCACCACACCGACCGCACCGAGGTGGACCGTGGGCCAGCAGGCCACGGTCGAAGGCCAGGTCGCCACCGTCGACATCACGCCGTGGACCTACGACGGCAGCGCGGTGGTCACGCTGGCCACACCGGCCGGCAACGTCGACGTGCATCTGCCGGCACGCTGGAACCTGTGCAAGGCGCCGCCCCCGGACGAGGTGCAGGCCCTGAAGGCCGGCGACCGCGTCCGGGCGACCGGCACGGTGTCCGAGCCGCACACCCTGGTGGTCTGCGAGCAGGCCGAGCACGGGCTGCATCGCGCCCCATAAGCGCGGGAGGTGCGGTTGCAATCAACTCACGTCGATCAGCGGCGATTCGTGCGCTGCAACTAGCATGTAAACGTTTTCATCCCTAGTATCCGGCGCTCCCCCGGCCTGCATGGCCCGCCTTCTGGAGCTCCGCCATGACCCCCTTCGCGCCCGCGGTCCGCCCGCCCCTGGCCCTCGCGTCGCTCGGTCTGGCGATCGGGTTGGCCGTCAGCCCCCTGGCCCGTTCGGCCGACGCCCTGCCCCCGCGCACGGCCTGGAAGGCGACGAGCTCGGCCAGCACCACGGTAGAGATGGCGCCGGCCAAGGGCATCGACGGCGACCCGGCGACCAAGTGGGGCGGCGCGTTTTCGCCCGGCCACTGGTATCAGGTCGACTTCGGCAAGCGCGTCTCTGTCGGCGCGGTGGAACTGCATTGGGAATGGGGCGGCGCGCGCGCGTACTCGATCCAGGCGTCCGACGACGGCGAACATTGGCGCACCGCATTCGAGACGCGCGATGGCGTGGGCGGCATCGAGTACGACGTGTTCCCCACGGTGCAGGCGCGCTACCTGCGCCTGACTGCGCCGGACCGCTCGGCGGACTGGGGCGTGTCGGTGTTCGAGTTCCAGCCGTACGCCGGTGGCGAGACACCGCGCATCACGGGCGTGAGCGGCGATGCCGCCGCGCTGTGGTCCGATGCCGGCGAGGCGCATGCGATGACCGCGAAGCCCGCGGCCGACGGCATGCGGCAGCTGCAGATCGACCTGCCCAAGCCGCTGTCCGTGGCCGGCCTGGAAGTGGCGTGGAAGGACACGCCGCGCGCGGCGAAGCTGGAAGGCCGCGAGTCAGGCTCGGATCGCTGGATCGTGCTGGCGGAAGATCCCAATGCCTACGGCAGCACCGCCTTCCTCGCCGACAGCCAGGCCCGCACGCTGTCCGCCTTGCGCTTGAGCGTGCGCGGCCAGGGCGCGCGAGCGCCGACGTTGCAGCGCCTGCGCCTGATCGGGCCGAAGCGGGTGATGACGGCGATGAAGCGCTACGAACTCGCCGCTTCGCGCGAACACCATGCATTGTTCCCCTCGTCGCTGCACCAGCAGCAGGTGTACTGGACGGCGGTCGGCATTCCCGCGGGCCGGCAGAAGTCGGTGCTCGACGAATTCGGCCATGTCGAAGCCTTCAAGGGCGCGCCGCTGGTGCAGCCGGTGTGGCGCGACGCCAGCGGTCGTGCGAGCGCAGCGAACGCCGATACATCCATCACCCATGCGTTGCGCGACGGCTGGATGCCGATGCCGACCGTGCAGTGGTCGCCACAGCCCGGCCTGGAACTGACGACGGCGGCGATCGCGCTCGAGCAGCGCGGCGCGCCGGTCACGCTGGTGCGCTATCGCCTGCGGAACACCGGCACCACGCCGGTCGCCGGCAGCTTCAACCTGCTGACGCGGCCGATGCAGGTCAGCCCGCCGTGGCAAAACGGCGGACCCTCGCCGATCCGCGACATCACCGTCGGCAGCGGCGATGCGGCGCAGGTGGCGGTCAACGGGCGCACGCTATTCCAGTCGCTGACGCCGGTGACGCGCGCGTCCGCATCGGCCTTCGGTGCGCATGGCGAAGGCGAGATCACCGGCTTGCTGATGGCCAACGCGTTGCCCGATGCGCAGCAGGCGCACGACGACACGGGCCTGGCGGCCGGTCAGCTCGGCTACGACGTGGCACTGGCGCCGGGCGCGACGCAGGACATCGTCATCGGGTTCGCCCTCGGTGATGCGCGCATCGATCCCGCCAAGCCGCTACCGGCCGCGCCGGCGATCGACATGAAAGGGCTCACCGGCGAAGGCGCCTTCGACACGCTCGCCGACCAGGTGGCCGCGGATTGGCAGAAGCGCCTGGGCCGCATCGGCCTGTCGCTGCCGGACGCGTCGTTGGTCGACATGCTGCGCGCGCAGGCGGCGTACATGCTGATCAACCAGAGCGGCCACGCCATGCAACCGGGGCCGCGCAACTACAACCGCTCCTTCATCCGCGACGGCGCCGCCACCGCCGCCACGCTGGTGCGCATGGGCATGCCGAAGACGGCGCGCGACTACCTGCAGTGGTACGCGGGACACGCTGTGCACGAGAACGGCCTGGTGTCGCCGATCCTCAACGACGACGGCTCGGTCAACACGGGTTTCGGTTCCGACATCGAGTACGACAGCCAAGGGCAGTTCATCTGGCTGGTGGCCGAACTCGCGCGCCTCGATGGCGGTGCGCGCAGCGTGCGTGACTACCAGAACAAGGTGACGCGCGCGATGAAGTTCATGCAGGAGTTGCGCGAACGCACGATGGTGCCCGGCTACCTCGCCGACCAGCCGTCGCCGGAGCGTTTCCACGGCATCCTCGCGCCGTCGATCAGCCACGAAGGCTATCCGGTTCCCACCCACAGTTACTGGGACGACTACTGGGCATTGAAGGGCTGGCACGACGGCGCGTGGCTGGCCGAGCAGTGGGGCGATGCGAAGACCGCCGCATGGGCGCGCGAACAGTACGCGGCGCTGCGCGCATCGATGGCCGCTTCGCTGCGCGCGACGATGAAGTGGAAGGGCGTGGACTACGTGCCCGCCGACGCCGACATGGGTGGCAGCGACCCCACCAGCCTGTCGATCGGCCTGGACCCCGCCGGCCAGCAGGACGTGATGCCGGCCGATGCATTGAAGACCACCTTCGACCGCTATCTCGACGAGGTGCGCAAGCGCGATACCCCCGGCGCGCTGTATGCCTACACGCCGTACGAAATCCGCAACGTGCTGACCTACGTGCACCTCAACCGTCCGCAGGAAGCGCACGAGCTGCTGATGCGTTTCCTCGGCCACCGCCGTCCCGCACCGTGGCAGGTGCTGGCGGAAGTGGTGTACTCGGATGCGCGCCACGCGATCTACCTCGGCGACATGCCGCACACGTGGATCGGCTCGGAGTACGCGCGTTCGATCTTCGGCATGCTGATGCACGAAGGCGACGACGCGCTGTCGCTGCTGCCCGGCACGCCGCCGGCCTGGGTCGCCGGCGACGGCCTGCGCGTGGACGGCCTGCCGACCGCCTACGGCACGCTGGCGATGGCCGCGCGCCAGCAGGGCCAGACCCTGCGCATCACCGTAGGCCCGGGCCTGCGCAAGGACACCGCATTGAAGGTCAGTTGGCCGAGCCGCACGAAGCCGTCGCGGGTCACCGTGGATGGCAAGACAGTGACCGACTTCGATGACCAGGGCGTGCGCGTGGCCCGGCCATTCAAGGCACTCACTGCGACCTGGTGAGTACCGGCGATCCACTCGAGCGGCGCGTTCCGGGCACCAGCATCGGCACGCGCCGGCGATAGTCTTCGTACTCCGGCAGCGCGGCGACGAGGTCGCGCTCTTCCCAGCGGATCGCGAGCAGGATGTAGACCGTGGTCATCACCGCGAACAGCAGGTGCGTCATGGTCATCGTCGGCGTGGCCCAGAACGTCAGCAGCCAGGCGACATACAACGGATGGCGCACCCAGCGGTAGACAGTGGGCGTGCGGAAAGGCAGGTGCGTGTAGGGCCGGCCGAGGAACTGCAGCCACACCTGGCGCAGGCCGAACAGGTCGAAGTGGTTGAGCAGGAACGTCGTGTACAGCAACAGCGCCCAGCCGAACGCGTAGACGGCGTACAGGACGGCGCGCGCCGTCGGGTCCTGCACCTCCCACACCGTGCCGCCCAGCGGACTCCACAGCCAGAACAGCAGGATCAGCGCGAGGCTGGACATCAGCGTGTAGGTGCTGCGTTCCGCGGACTCGGGAATCAACCGCGTCCATGCGCGCTTGAAGGCGGGTCGCGCCATCACGCTGTGCTGCACGGCGAACAGGGCCAGCAATCCCAGGTCGATCAGCAACGCGGTGGCGAAGGGCGCCGTCGGTGCGGCGTCCATGCCCTTCGGCACCCACAGGTTGCCGATGAAGCCGATGGCGTAAAGGAACGTAGCGAAGAACACGGCGTAGCAGACCACGCCGTAGAGCAGGATCAGGGTGCGTTTCATGATGACCTCACGGGGTGCGCGGCACGGCCGGGGGACCGTGGAAGGCGCTGGAAGGGGATGCGCCATCGTCCGCCCTGCACCACCTCGCCGGCAGGGGAGCAATGTCCCGACGTGTGGCCCCGCGCACGCACCGCAGGGGAGCAATGTCCCGGCTACACTGCGGACCGGCTCCCCATCGGGATGGCTGCATGCAGCAGGCGATCCGCTACCTGACCACCGGCGATGGCGCGCGCCTGGCCTGGGCGTCGCTGGGCAACGGGCCGGTACTGGTCAAGGCGGCCAACTGGCTGAGCCACCTGGAATACGACCTGGAAAGCCCGATCTGGCGCCACTGGTCGCGGTTCTTCGGCGAGCACTACCGCCTGCTTCGCTATGACGAACGCGGCTGCGGGATGAGCGGCGGCGATGCGCGCGGCCTCACGCTCGACCACTGGCTCGGCGACCTGGAGGCGGTGGTGGAGGCCGCGGACCTGCGCGAACCGTTCGCGTTGATGGGCATCTCGCAGGGCGCGGCGGCCTGCGTGGCCTATGCGGTGAAGCATCCGCAACGCGTGTCCAAGCTGCTGCTGTACGGCGCGTACGCGCGCGGCCCTTACGAACGCGACGACGATGAAGCGGCACGGCTGTATCGCGCCATCATCGACATCGCGCGCGTCGGCTGGACGGACCAGAACCCGGTGTTCCGCCAGGTCTTCACGTCGCGCTTCATTCCCGAGGCCACCGAGGCGCAGGTGCGCTGGTTCAACGAACTGGCGCGCATCACCACCACGGCCGAGGCGGCCGGCGCGCTGCTGGAAGCGCGTGCGCACCTCAACGTCACCGGTTTGCTCAGCCAAGTCACCGCACCGACCCTGGTGTTGCATGCGCGACAGGATTGCGTGGTGCCGCTGGAGGAAGGCCGGTTGCTCGCCGCCGGCATTCCCGGTGCACGCTTCGTCGAGCTGGACTCGCGCAACCACGTACTGCTGGAACACGAACCGGCATGGGAGCGCTTCCGCCAGGAGGCGCTCGCATTCCTGGGCGGCGCGCCACGTGGCGAGGAGCACTTGAATGTCCTGACCGCGCGCGAACGCGAGATCGTCGCGGCGCTGGTCTCCGGCAAGACCAACGCGCAGATCGCCGCGTCGCTCTTCATCAGCGACAAGACCGTGCGCAACACACTCACCCGCATCTACGAAAAGCTGGGCGTGCAGTCGCGGACGCAGGCGATGGCGTTGTTGCGGGGGGCGGAGACGGATTGAGAGGGAACGAACCGCGTTATCCCGCAATCACCCACCGCCCATTGTCCTGCAGCACTACTTCGAAGCGCGCCCACTGTCGGAACTCGTCAGGGCTGCTCGTCCCCGTGCTGCCCGTCTGTTCACCTGCGACGACGTGGTACTGCAGTGCCGGACCTTCGCCTTCCAGCACATGGCGCACGCTCCACAAGCGGCCGAGTTTGCCGTTGCTGTAGAAGCGGCCGCGGAGGATTGCGTCGGGGTGGGTGATGTTGCGTTCGGCGTGCTGCTTGGCGAGTTCCAGCAGTTCGGTGAGGTTCTCGGTGGTGATGTCGACGTAGGAGTTGAGTTGCTCCATCGCCGCGGAGAAATCTTCCTGGGTCAGTTCGAACTGGCGTTGCGCGGGCTGGGTGATGCGCGAGGCCTGGCGGCGGCGATGCAGGTGGGCCGGGTAGCGGCGCCACGGGAACAGCGCGTTGAAGGCGATGGCCATGGACAGGATGGCCACGACGTTGATGAGTATCGGCATCAGCAGGTAGCCGTAGCCCAGGGCATGCACATCGGGGCCGCCGATCACTGCGGCGAGGGCGGTGGCGCCGCCCGGCGGATGGATGCAGCGTAGGTAGTACATGCCCAGCACCGCGAGGCCCACGGCGAGGGCGGCGGTCCAGGCGTGGCCGGGGAACAGCTTCTGGCAGCTCACGCCGATGAAGGCGGACAGCAGGTGTCCGCCCACCACGGCCCATGGCTGCGACAACGCGCCCTGCGGCACGGCGAACAGCAGCACGGCAGACGCACCCATCGAGGTGACCATCAGCGCGCCGCCGACGGCGGACGCGGCGTCACTCGGAAACGTCCAGCGGGTCAGTCCGTACACCGCCAGGATGCCCAGCAACGCGCCGATGCCCGATATCCACTTCTCGCCATGGCGGGTGGTATTGCGCTCAATGCCCAGCAACAGGCGCAACTCGGTCAAGCGGGGATGGGGGCTCATAAGCGGCAGCGAGAGGGCGAGCGCCGCAGTCTATGCGAAGGACGCGCCGCACGTAGGGCGGGCCCCGGCCCGCCATGCCCACACGTCAGCCGCGCGGACCTAGCAAGCCGATCCGCCGGAACCACATCTCCAGCGGCACGGTCACCAGCGGCGGCACGGCAACGATCAATGCCAGCAGCGCGGCCCACCAAGGCCAGCGCAGTCGCAACGCGGACAGCGCGGTGACCACGACATAGAACAGGAACGCTCCACCATGCAGCGGCCCGAAGATCTTCACGCCCAGGTCGTTGCCGACGGCGCTGTACTTGAACGCCATGCCGATCAGCAGACCGGCCCAGGTGAATCCTTCAAGGAAGGCAGCGACAGCAAACAGGCGCCCGGCGGGCGCAAGGGGTCGGGACATGCAGGAACTCCAGTGAGGGAATGCCGCGACGCGATGGCGGCGGCGACGCTCGCTGGCGGGGGATTCTAACGAAACTAGGTCTTCTTCTTGCCCGCGTAAATAGCCAAATCTTCTGCAGAAATGCTAGATGCGGGCACCAGTTCATAGTGCTCTTCCGAGACGACTCTAATGTCACCATCTTGCTCAGTCAGTTCGAACATTGCGATCTTGTTGCTTGTCATGAATTGCGCCGAGACCGGGCGGCAACGCAATGCAGGAAACTTCTCCCTACAGCAGGCGATATCCTGTTCGGTCTGCTGCCTTCCATGCTTGTCTTTACCGCCTTTTGCTTGAACCGGAACGACGTACTGGCTGCCACTGCGATCAATTCCGACGTAAAGCTCGTCGATCTCGATCTGCCCGATGCCTTTAACCGTAGTTCGAAGATGGTTCTGCAAGGACGAGGCCGTTATGCCAAGAAAGATATCGATGAGCCTGTTGTAGCGTACCTTTGCGAGCAAAGCTTGCTCGTCGCCAAGCGCATGAGCCCCGATGATCTCGGGTGTAGCGTCCGGAATCTTGACAACCAGCTGATGCTCTCGCGGCGAGATATTCAAAGGCCTAACAAGTCTGAATTCGTACTTCGACACTCCTGCACCCGAGATTATCCATTCATAACCTTCTGGCGCGGTACTCGTGATGGACGTCGGGAGAGTGGCCCTATATTTGAACGAATAGATGGTGTCCCCCTGATTCTTGGGGAGCTCTATTCCTTTCTCTTCAGCGATCTCGGCGAACTCTTTGCGCTCGAAACCAAATCGCTGCTTCCCCCTCTTATGGTGCCGCCGGAAGACTTCCGAGATGATTTCGGAGTACCGATTCGGCGCCTTCTCCTTCTTCACCTTAGGTTCTTTCGCTTTGACCACTGTCCGCTCCTAATCGCCCAAAGCCCTTTGCAACTTTTTGGCCAGCTTGTCCGGCCGTTTGAGTTCGCATTCCCAAACTATCACAACCTTCCAACCAAGCGCCCTTATCCCTCTACGCTTTCGTGAATCGCGGCTGCGGTTTGTTTCAATCTTCTCGACCCAATACTTGGTTCGCGACTTGGGCATCTTGGTTCGCTTGCATACGTGGCCATGCCAGAAGCAACCATGCACGAAAACGACCGTGCCGCGGCCAGGGAGGACGATATCAGGCGTTCCAGGCAGGTCCCTCCGATGCAGGCGGAACCGGTACCCCATCCTGTGCAACATTGATCTGACTTCAATTTCCGGCTTTGTGTTAGCGCCCCTGATTCGGGACATAAGCCAGCTTCTGCGCTCCGGACTCAGCCTATCCACGCCCCTGCAGCCTCCCAGTCGCAAGATTTGAGAGAAGTCGCGACAATGATACCTGCCGCCCTAGGATGGGGCAGGAGGCTCAAATGGACGACCTTTTCCGATCGACTTCTCGACGCTCTCGCCCTATACTCGCGCACATGACAAGACCCATCGGAATAGACCTCTTCGCCGGAGCTGGCGGACTCAGCCTAGGCTTCGAACAAGCAGGTTTTGATGTCGTTGCAGCCGTGGAGATTGACCCCGTTCACGCGGCGGTCCACGAATTCAACTTCCCTCACTGCGCGGTGATCCCTCGCTCGGTCACCGACCTGACCGGCGACATGATCCGAAAGGCGGCCGGCATTGGCAGAAAGAAGGTCGATGTCGTGTTCGGCGGCGCCCCATGCCAGGGCTTCTCGTTGATTGGACATCGAGCAATCGATGACCCTCGAAACTCGCTGGTCAAGGATTTCGTGCGCATCGTTCGCGAATTAGAGTCCGAGTATTTCGTCTTCGAAAACGTGAAGGGCTTGACGGTTGGCAGGCACCGTAAGTTCCTCGACGAGCTGATCCAAGAATTTTCCGCTGCTGGTTATGACGTCGTCGAAAGCTGGAAGGTTCTCAACGCTTGCGAGTACGGGGTGCCGCAGGACAGGCAGCGGCTGTTCCTTCTTGGCGCAAAGAAAGGACGCAAGCTGCCCTCCTACCCTGCGCCGATTACGTCGAAGCCTGGCCGCGCCGAAGCTATCCAACCCAGCGCGCCGACGTGCGCGGACGCCTTGAAGGACTTGCCCGATGCCGAGCGCTTCAAACGGCTCAACGTCAGTGACGAAGTCGAAGTGAAGAAGTGGGGGGCGACTAGCGCTTACGGCAAGCTCATGCGCTGCGAAGTTCCCGAAGGGTGGGCGTACGGCTATCAGCGCAAGTGGAATCCCAACTTGCTGACTTCGAGCATGCGCTCGGAGCATACCGACATCTCCCGAGCCCGATTCGCTGCTACAGAGCCAGGTGAAGTCGAGCCTGTATCCAGGTTCTTCCGACTCCCGTCCGATGGCGTTTCCAACACGTTGCGAGCTGGAACTGACGCGGCACGTGGGGCGTTCACCAGTCCGCGGCCAATTCACTACAAGTGGAATCGCTGCGTCACAGTGCGCGAAATGGCGCGCCTGCATGGGTTTCCGGATTGGTTCCGATTCAATGAAACCAAGTGGCACGGCGCTCGTCAGATCGGTAACTCGGTGCCCCCCCCACTTGCCCGCGCCGTCGCCTCTGAAGTGTTACGTGCGCTAGGCGCAAAACCGAAGAAGCCTACTCAGCGAATTGATTTGGGAGCCGACACGCTTCTTCGAATGGGAATGAGCCAGGCGGCCTCCTATTGGGGTATCGCGAACCCCATTGCTCAGCGAGACAGAAAAAGCGGCATCAAGAAGCGCAAGCAAAGCGACATCGATCCAACTCAGACCTCGATGCGCTTGTGAAAGAAGAGGCGACCTAGGGGTCGTCTCTTCTTTTCAACACTAGTGGCTAACGCCAACCCCAATCTAGCCAGCATCACTCTTGCAGCCCTAAGAAAATGCGAAGGCGCTCCAACTCCGCTTTAAGCGCAGCACGAAACGCCGTATCCCTCGGCCCATATCCCTCCACATACCCAAACGTCGACCTTAGCTCCCCCTCGACCACACTGAGATTCGCCCACCCGATCACCCGGTCACCCCACAGCACCGGTAGCGCGTAATACCCCAGCTTCCGCTTCGGTGCCGGCGTGTACGCCTCGAAGCGGTACGTCCAGCCCCAGAACATCTCGAAGCGACGCCGGTCCCACACCACCGGATCGAACGGCGTCAGCAGGCGCACCTGGTCGTCCGGCTTCCAGCGCCGCGAACGCGGATCCTCGTCCGCCGGCCAGTACCAGTCCACCCCGTCGACCCGTGCCGTACCCAAGCGCTGGCGCGCACGCTTCAACGCCGCCGCACGCAGGCCCGTCCACTGCGGCACGCCGCTACGCAGATAACCCAGCAACTGGCCGAGACTGGCCGCCGGCAAAGGCGCGTACTTGTTGACGATGATGTCGAGCAACGCATCCAGCCGTGCCTCCGCATCGGACATCGCGACCGGCGTCGCGTCGCCGATGCGTGGCGCATAGACCCGCGTACCACCCTCGCGTCGCGCGACCCGCAACATGCCGCGGTAGTGCAAGCCGTCCAGCAACTGCGTGCTCGCGTTCGACGAACCACCGAACCAGTTGGTCGTTTTGCCATGCCCGAAATGCGCATCCACCTCGCGCGGATGCGCGGTACCGCGTTCGCTGACGAACTCCAGTACCGCGCGCGCCTGCTTCCAGCGCGCGGGCGTCCATGCTTCGCGGGCCGTGCGCGGATGCATCAGCTGGTGATGCGCGCGCGGCAGGAAACCGTAGTTGACGAAGAAGTCTTCTTCCAGCGGCAGGCGTGGATACCGCCGCTCCAGGTCGCCGGCGCGATAGCCGGCGACGCGGTGGCGCAGGGTCAGGTCCTGCGCGCGTGCCGGCGCCCGGATCGGGTCCGCCTGCACGAAACCCAGCCGCTGGATCGCCCGTGGCAGGGTGGTCGGTTTGAACAGGCTGCGGGCGATGGCATAGCGGCGCAGGTGATCCCCTGTCAGCGCCATGCCGTCACCCGCGACCGGGGTCAGACCGTAACCGGGTTCGCCTTCTCCACATCGATCTTGTACTGCTTGATCGCGCGGGCGACGTCCTTGCCGGTCATCTTGCCTTCCTTTGCCAGAGCGGCGATGGCGGCGTGGGCGATGTAGTAGCGATCCACTTCGAAGTGGCGGCGCAGGTTGGCGCGGGTGTCGCTGCGGCCGAAGCCGTCCGTGCCCAGCACCGTGTACGCCGCCGGCACGAAGGCGCGGATCTGGTCGGTGTAGGCGCGCACGTAGTCGGTCGCGGCGATCACCGGACCCTGGCGGCCTTCCAGCAGTTCCGTCACGTACGCCTTGCGCGGCGTCTTCGCTTCCGG
This sequence comes from Pseudoxanthomonas sp. YR558, assembly GCF_900116385.1. Taxonomy (NCBI): domain Bacteria; kingdom Pseudomonadati; phylum Pseudomonadota; class Gammaproteobacteria; order Lysobacterales; family Lysobacteraceae; genus Pseudoxanthomonas; species Pseudoxanthomonas sp. YR558. The sequence goes on from NZ_FPCI01000001.1 coordinate 2,011,641, forward strand.
GTTCAGGCGGTTCCAGCGCTCGGCGTCGAAACCATCGCGACGCAGCTCGTTGAAGCTCGGGCAGGACCAGATGTCGGCGGTGACGCCGAAATCCTTGTCCAGCAGCTCGGCCGCCGCGATCGCCTCGCGCAGGATGGTGCCGCTGCCCATCAGCTGCACGCGCAGCTCGCCCTTCTTCGGCTTGCCGGCATCGGTGAGCAGGTACATTCCCTTGATGATGCCCTCGGCCGCGCCCGCCGGCATTTCCGGATGGCTGTAGTTCTCGTTCATCAGGGTGACGTAGTAGTACTCGTCCACCTGCTCCTGCAGCATCTTCTGCATGCCGTGCTGCAGGACCACCGCGACTTCGAAACCGAAGGTCGGGTCGTAGCTGCGCACGTTCGGGATGCTGCCGGCGATGACGTGGCTGAAACCGTCTTCGTGCTGCAGGCCTTCACCGTTGAGCGTCGTGCGGCCCGCGGTGCCGCCCAGCAGGAAGCCGCGCGTGCGCATGTCCGCCGCCTGCCACGCGATGTCGCCGATGCGCTGGAAGCCGAACATCGAGTAGTAGATGTAGAACGGCAGCATCGGCACGTTGCTGACCGAATAGCTGGTACCCGCCGCCATCCACGACGACATCGCGCCCGGCTCGCTGATGCCCTGCTGCAGCACCTGGCCGGACTGGTCTTCGCGGTAGTACATCAGCTGGTCGGCATCGACCGGCTTGTACTTCTGGCCGAACGGCGCGTAGATGCCGATCTGGCGGAACATGCCTTCCATGCCGAACGTGCGCGCCTCGTCGGCGACGATCGGCACCAGGCGCGGGCCGACCTGCTTGTCGCGCAGCGCGATGTTCAGGCCCTGCACGAACGCCATCGTGGTGGAGATCTCGCGGTCGCCGGTGCTCTTCAACAGGCGGTCGAAGGCTTCCAGCTTCGGCGTCTCGAACGACTCGCTGGCCTTGCGGCGACGCTGCGGCAGGTAACCGCCGAGCGCGGCGCGGCGCGACTTCAGGTACTGGATTTCCGGCGAGTCCTCGCCCGGGTGGTAGAACGGCACCTGCGCCGATTCTTCCAGCTGCTTGTCGCTGACCGGGATGTTGAAGCGGTCGCGGAACGTGCGGATGGCTTCGTCGTCCAGCTTCTTGGTCTGGTGGGTCGGGTTGAGCGATTCGCCCGCCGAGCCCATGCCGTAGCCCTTCACCGTCTTGGCCAGGATCACCGTGGGCATGCCCTTGGTGTTCACCGCCTCGTGGTAGGCCGCATAGACCTTGTGCGGATCGTGGCCGCCGCGGTTGAGGCGCCAGATGTCGTCGTCGGACAGGTTGGCGACCATGGCCGCCGTCTCCGGGTACTTGCCGAAGAAATTGTCGCGCGTGTACTTGCCGCCGAACGCCTTGCAGTTCTGGTACTCGCCGTCGACGGTTTCCATCATCAGCTTCTTCAGCACGCCGCTGGTGTCGCGCGCGATGAGCGGATCCCAGTAGCTGCCCCACAGCAGCTTGATGACGTTCCAGCCGCCGCCGCGGAACACGCCTTCGAGTTCCTGGATGATCTTGCCGTTGCCGCGCACCGGGCCGTCGAGGCGCTGCAGGTTGCAGTTGACGACGAAGATCAGGTTGTCGAGGCCTTCGCGGCCGGCCAGCGCGATCGCGCCGAGGGTTTCCGGCTCGTCGCTCTCGCCGTCGCCGATGAAGCACCACACCTTGCGGTCGGACTTCTCGATCAGGCCGCGGTGCTCCAGGTACTTCATGAACTGCGCCTGGTAGATCGCCGCCAGCGGGCCGAGGCCCATCGAGACGGTGGGGGTCTGCCAGTAGTCCGGCATCAGCCACGGATGCGGATAGGACGAGATGCCCTGGCCGTCGACTTCCATGCGGAAGTTGTCGAGCTGCTGCTCGTTGATGCGGCCTTCCAGGTACGAACGCGCGTAGATGCCCGGCGCGCTGTGGCCCTGGATGAACAGCAGGTCGCCCGGATGGTTTTCGGAGGGTGCGCGCCAGAAGTGGTTGAAGCCGACGTCGTACAGCGTCGCGCCGGAAGCGAAGCTGGCGATGTGGCCGCCGAGGTCGCCGGGCTTGCGGTTGGCGCGCACGACGGTGGCCATCGCGTTCCAGCGGATGATCGAACGGATGCGCCATTCCAGCGCGGCGTCACCGGGGCTCTTGGCCTCGTTCTGCGGCGCGATGGTGTTGACGTATTCGGTGGTCGGCGAGAACGGCAGGTAGGCGCCGGCGCGGCGGGTGACTTCCACCATGCCTTCGAGCAACTGGTGAGCACGCAGGGCGCCGTTCTTCTCGATCACCGCCTGCATGGAATCGATCCATTCGCGGGATTCCTGCGGGTCCGGATCGCTCTGCAACATCTCGTTCAACCAGTTCATTCCCACTCCTGTTGCGCCGCGCGTGGGGCGTGGCGTCGCCGATTCTTGTAGACCCTGAAGTGTAACGCACGCACCCCGCGGCAGACCTGGCTACGCAGGCGTATGGAACGGACACAACGTCGCTGTCCCGGGACAACAAAAGCACCAAAATAAGACCTTTGCCGTATTGCAACATTCCAATGCGCTTATGATCGGCGCAGGGGGAAGGCTCGGGGGCGGCATGCAAGACGCAGTGCCAGGGAACGTCGTGCCAGATGCTGCCGGTGCCTCGCACTGGCGCAGCAGCCTGCGCACGCGCATCGCCGTGTGGGCCGGCCTGGTGAACGTGGTGCTGCTGGTGCTGCTGGTGGTGGCGACGTCGTGGTTCGCGCGCCAGATGATTCTCGACAACGCACGCCGCGATACCCAGGCCAGCGCGCAGGAAGCCGTGCAACGGCTGGACAACGCGATGCGCGTGGTCACCATCACCACGCACGGCATCTCCGACCTGGTCGGCTCGGCCAACCTCGCGCCCGACGAACTCACCGCCACCCTGCGTGCGATGGTCAAGGCCACGCCCGGCTGTGCCGGCGGCCTGCTGGTGCTGGAGCCGCGCACGCGCGACGACACGCCCTTCGCCCGCTATGTGGCGGCGAACGGGCAAGACCGCGACCTCGTCGCCGACGGCTATCCCTATCGCGACCAAGGTTGGTATCAGCGCACCGTGGCCTCGCCCGGCGGCTGGTGGTCCGAGCCGTACCTCAACCAGACCGCGGGCGCGGTGTGGATGGTCACCTACAACATGCCGCTGCGCGAACCCGGCCGTGGTGCGCGCACCCGCGGCATGGTCAGCCTGGACCTGCCGCTGGCCAACCTGACCGACATGGTCGAGTCGCTGGCGAACCTGCCGGGGTGGCGGGTGACGCTGGTGGCTCCGGCCGGCACGCTGGCGCTCAACCCGGAAGTGCCTGTCGACCGGCTGGAAACGCTGGACGATTACATCCGTCGCGCCGGTCGCGCCGACCTGCAGGAAGCGGCGCAGGCGGTCAGGCTGCGGCGGCCGCTGCGGCACGCGCACGTCGATGCCGTGACCGGCGAGCGGCGCTACACCGTCGTGGAGCCGGTGGGCGGCACAGGCTGGAACCTGCTGGTCGCGCAGTCGTACGACCTGATCACCGAGCGCCTCAACCAGGCCCTGTGGATGCTCGCCGCCGTGGGTACGCTGCTGGCACTGGTCTGCATGCTGGTGGTGCGCAAGCTGGCGCGCCACATCAGCCAGCCGGTGGAACGGCTCTCGGCCTCCGCCGCGCGCCTGGCCGAAGGCGACTACGCGATGCCTGTGCCCTACGTGGGCCGGCGCGACGAGGTCGGCCAGATGGCGCGCACGCTGGAACACGCGCGCGGATCGATCCAGCAACAGTTGCGCGAGATCGAAGACATGACGGCAGCGCGCCAGAAACTGGAGAGCGAGCTGTCCATCGCGCGCGAGATCCAGCAGGCGATGCTGCCACCGGGCCGGGTGATCGACCGCGAGCAGAGCCACCTGGAAGCCTATGCGCGACTGGAGCCGGCCAAGGCCGTGGGCGGCGACTTCTACAGCTTCATCGAAACCGGCACGGACGCGCTCTGGTTCGCCATCGGCGACGTGTCGGACAAGGGCGTGCCGGCGGCATTGTTCATGGCCCGCACGGTGACCGTGCTGGAAGTGGCGGCCAGCAGCCATGCCCGCCCGGATCGCGTGCTTGCCGAGGCTTCGCGCCGGCTGGTGCAGGGCAACGATGCGTGCATGTTCGCCACCGTGCTGTGCGGGCGCGTGGACGTGCGTACCGGCGAATGCGTGTTGGCCAGCGCCGGCCACGATGCGCCGTTGCTGCTGCATGCCGACGGTCGCCACGAAACACTGCCGCTGCAACCCGGGCCACCGCTGGGGTTCGAGGTCGGCGACGCCTTCCCGCTGTGGTCGGGCCAATTGCCGGCTGGCACGACATTGCTCGCCTGGACCGACGGCATTACCGAGGCGTTCGATCCCGACAACGTTGCGTTCGGCCCGGAGCGCATCCCCGGCGCGCTGCGCCCGGGCGCGAATGCACGCGAACAGTGCGAAGGGCTGATCACGGCAGTTCACGCATTTACCGGCAGCGCACCGCAGTCGGACGACATCACGGCCCTGGCCATCCGCCGCCGGCTGGACAGCGCCCCCACTTCCCCCGAAGCTCCGCCATCACAGGAGACCACGCATGCAGATGCGACTGTTCATTCCCCGTGAGCACGCCCGTGTCGACGACCTCAACGCGTCGCTCGAAGCCGTGCTGGCCAACAACGGCGTCAGCCGCGCGATCCAGGGCGATGTGCGCCTGATCGTCGAGGAGCTGGCGAGCAATGCGATCGAGCACGGCGACCTTGCCCGCGTCGATGCCGAGGAACACGAGCTGTGCGTGGACATCGGCATCCGCGACCACCTGTTGACGCTCGAATTCCGCGAGAGCGGCGTCCCGTTCAATCCGCTCGACCAGCCGCCACCCGACCTGGACGCCGACATCCTCGACCGCCCCACCGGCGGCCTGGGATTGCACCTGGTGCGGCAGGTGTCGGAAGACGCTCACTACGAACGCGTCGGCAACTACAACGTGCTGCGCCTGACGCTGCGCATCCCCACTGAGGAGACTGCATCATGAGCCTGGGCATCGACATCCTGCCGCCGGGCAAGGGCAGCCAGCGCGTGGCCGTCAGCGGCCGCCTGGACACGCACACCTACGAAGACCTGGACGTAGCGCTCGCGCCGATGCTATCGCGCCAGCTGCACTCGCTGGTGCTGGACCTCTCGGGGCTGGAGTACATCAGCAGCGCCGGCATCCGCTCCATCTTCAAGGCCCGCAAGACACTGGCCCCGCACGGCGGCAAGGTCCTGCTGGTGAACCCGCAGCCGCAAATCCAGAAGGTGCTGGACATGGTCAAGGCGGTGCCGCTGAACGAGATCTTCTCGTCGACGGCCGAAGCGGATGCCTACCTGGATGCGATGCAGCGCAAGGTCCTGCAGGCCGACGAGGACGACGACTGACAGACGCGGGCCGCGTCGTCTCACTTTTGCTTTACGATCCGACCTCCTCCCCCTCCATACCCGGGCCACCCCCACCCGGCACATCCGTTGCACGAGATGCCCGATGACATTGGAGATTGAGGTCTACCCGCCGGTGAACGGCAACCAGTACGTGCTGCTCAGCGGCCGGCTGGACACGCTCAGCTACGCGCAGCTCGACGAAGCGCTGGCGCCGATGCTGGCGGCGCGTCCGCAGGCGCTGGTGCTGGACCTCGCCCACCTGGACTACATCAGCAGCGCCGGCGTGCGCAGCATCCTGAAGGCGCGCAAGGCCCTGGCGCCGCACGAAGGCCGCCTGCTGGTGGTGCATCCGCAGGAACAGATCCGCAAGGTGATCGAGATCGTGCAGGCCGTGCCGATGGACGAGATCTTCGAATCCACCGCCGATGCCGATGCCTACCTGGATGCGTTGCAGCGGCGGATCCTCGATGGCGAGGAAGAAACCTGATCGCTTTTGTAGGAGCGACGTGAGTCGCGACCGCACGCCGATATACGCCGCGGACGTTTCATTCTCACGGTCGCGACTCACGTCGCTCCTACAACAAACAGGCCCGCAAAGAAAAAGCCCCGCATGCGGGGCTTTTTCTCTCCAGGGCTCAGGCCGATCAACCCGGCCCGCTGCGCTCGGCTTCGCGCTGCTGGCGGATCTGCGCATCCACTGCGGCGATCGCGGTCATGTTGATCACGCGGCGCGGCGTGGCGCTGGTGGTCAGGATGTGCACCGGCCGCGAAATACCCATCAGGATCGGGCCGATCGCCACGCCGTCGGTGACCACGCGCACCATGTTGTAGGCGATGTTCGCCGCGTCCAGATTGGGCATGACGAACAGGTTCGCGCGGCCGGTCAACGTGCTGCCCGGCATCATCCGGCTGCGCAGCACTTCGTCCCACGCGGTGTCGCCCTGCATTTCACCATCGACGTTGAGGTCGGGCTTGCGCTTGAGCAGCAGCTCGCGCACGCGGCGCATCTTGATCGAACCCGGCGTCTCGTGGCTGCCGAAATTGGAGTGCGACAGCAGCGCGATGCGCGGCTCGATGCCGAACAGCTTCAGGCGGTACGCCGCCTGCAGCGTGGCCTCGGCGATCTGCTCGGCGGTCGGGTCGTCCTGCACGTGCGTGTCCAGGAAGAAGTACGCGCCCTGGTTGTTGATCACGCCGGTCATCGCCGAGGTGGATTGCACGCCCGGATCCAGCGGAATCACGCTGCGCACGTAGCCCAGCTTCTTGTGGAAGCGGCCGACCAGGCCGGTGATCATCGCGTCGGCTTCGCCGCGCGCCACCATCACCGCGGCGATCAGCGTGGGCCGCGAGCGCATCAGGTTCTTCGCCGCCGCCGGTGTCACGCCGCGGCGCGCGGTCAGCGCGTGGTAGTGCTGCCAGTAATCGTTGAAGCGCGGGTCGTCGTCCTGGTTGGTGACCTCGAAATCGACGCCGGCGCGCATGCGCAGGCTGAGGCGCTGGATGCGCGCATCGATCACGTCCGGGCGGCCGATCAGGATCGGGAACGCCAAGCCTTCGTCGATCACCGTCTGCACGGCGCGCAGCACGGTCTCTTCCTCGCCTTCGGCATAGACCACGCGCTTCATGTCGGCGCGCGCGCGGTCGTACACCGGCTTCATCATCAGGCTGGTGCGGTAGACGAACTGGCCCAGCTTCTCGCGGTAGGCCCACATGTCCGGGATCGGGCGCAGCGCCACGCCGGAATCCATCGCGGCCTGCGCGACCGCGGCGGCCACTTCCACCAGCAAGCGCGGATCGAACGGACGCGGAATCAGGTATTCGGGGCCGAAGCAGGGCACATCGTCGCCGTAGGCCGAACCCAGGTCGGACGCCTCGCGCCGCGCCAGCTTGGCGATGGCGTGCACGCAGGCGACCTTCATGTCTTCGTTGATGACGGTGGCGCCGACATCGAGGGCGCCGCGGAAGATGTACGGGAAGCAGAGCGCGTTGTTGACCTGGTTCGGATAGTCGCTGCGGCCGGTGCCGATGATGACGTCCGGGCGCACGGCCTTCGCGTCGGCCGGCAGGATTTCCGGATTCGGATTGGCCAGCGCCAGGATGATGGGCTTGTCCGCCATCGTGGCGACCATCTCCGGCTTGAGGATGCCGCCGGCCGACAGGCCCAGGAAGATGTCCGCGCCGTCGACGATCTCGGCCAGCGAACGCTTGCCGGTGTCGCGCGCATAACGCGCCTTGTCCGGGTCCAGATGCGGGCGGCCGCTGTAGATCACGCCGTCGCGGTCGAAGGCGAGGATGTTCTCCGGCTTCAGGCCCAGCGCGACCAGCATGTCCAGGCAGGCGATGCCGGCCGCGCCGGCTCCGCTGGTGGCCAGCTTCACGTCGCCGATCTTCTTGCCGACCACTTCCAGCGCGTTGACTACCGCTGCGCCGACGATGATCGCGGTGCCGTGCTGGTCGTCGTGGAAGACCGGGATCTTCATCCGCTCGCGCAGCTTGCGCTCGACGATGAAGCACTCCGGCGCCTTGATGTCTTCCAGGTTGATGCCGCCGAAGGTCGGCTCCAGCGAGGCGATGATCTCGACCAGCTTGTCCGGGTCGGTCTCGTTGATCTCGATGTCGAACACATCGATGCCGGCGAACTTCTGGAACAGCACGCCCTTGCCCTCCATCACCGGCTTGCCGGCCAGCGCGCCGATGTTGCCCAGGCCCAGTACGGCGGTACCGTTGGTGACCACGGCCACCAAGTTGCCGCGTGCGGTGAGCTCGCTGGCGGTGTTCGGGTCCTCGACGATGGCCTCGCAGGCGTAGGCCACGCCCGGGGAGTAGGCCAGGGCCAGGTCGCGCTGGGTCAGCATCGGCTTGGTCGGAGCGACCTTGATCTTGCCGGGCGGGGACAGCCGGTGGTACTCGAGCGCGGCCTGCTTGAAATCGTCGTTCGTCATCGCGGAAACGGTGCCTGTGGTGAAGGCGGGGGAGCGGCAATTCTACCCGGTCCCCGCCGGGGCCGGATTTCGTGGAATGCGGCGCTGCGTCACGCCGTACGCGCGAACGTCCCGCTCAGGGTGTCATGAAGCGGCAAGCATCGCGTGGCGGCGACGCGCGGCCGCAGGTCTCGCCGAACGCGCTGGGCGCGGGCTTCTCGCCGGTGTCCAGCCAGTGCTCCAGCACCTGCAATACGGTGGTGTAGGTCGCATCCTGCAGGCGGCTGTGATCCTGCTCGTCGGTCACCGCCTGCAGCAGCAGATGGCTGCGTCCGGCGGCGGCGACGGTCGTCGCGTACGCGGCGTCGGCTTCGTAGGACACGGTGGGATCGTGGCGCGCATGCACCGTCACCGTCGGCAGCACGATCAACCCGGACAGATCGGCGTCGTAGGCCAGGGCGGCCACGGCCGCGGGATCCGCATGGAATCGCTCTACGCTCGCATTCAAGGCGGTGTCGTCGCGCGACCCGCGATAGACGGTGGCGCTGTTGTCGAATGGATTGCGGCCACCGAGGCGCTTCTGCACCACGTCCTGGAAATGGAACGTGCCCCATGCCAGGTGCGCGACCAGTTGCTTCTCGGCCACGCCGGTGACGGCAAGGATGTCGCGCAGGTTCGACGCCTGCGCGGCCGTGCGCTTGCCGGCGGGAAGGTCGACGCCCGTGCATGCGTTCACGCGCGTGCGCAACTCGTCGCGCGTCATGCGGGCGTCGGCCGGCAAGCCCTGCCAGAGCGGATACTGCACTTCGCCCTTCGCCGGATGGTTGCGGCAGTAGTACTGGTACACCGCGCGCAGGTCGGCACGGAACCCGTAGCCGCGCGTGCCGCCATACAGCATGCCGTTGGTGCTCAGCACGCCGTCGTAGTTCGCGCGCCCGTCGATCTCCAGCGCATACAGCTCGGCCGCTTTCGCCGCCACGTTGCCGCCCCACGACTGGCCATGCAGCAGGGTGCGTTCCGGCCGACCCCAGCGTGCCCAGAACACGCGCCGGCTGTGGTCCACGTCGGCCGCCGCCATGCGCACGCCGTAGCCACCGCGCCGGTAGGTGGTGCCGATCCAGGCATAGCCTTCGCGCACCATCACCGCGAAGCGGTCCAGGTCCTCCGCCGAATCGCCCGCCTTCGGCGCGCCCAGGCGCGGCCCGCCGTGCGCATGCACGATGAGCCGCTTGTTCCAGGCCTCGGGCATCGCGACCAGCAGCCACGCGCCCTGCGCATCGCGCCCTTCGTGGCACGCGACCTTGGTCCCGACGGACGCAGGGCACGGCACGGTGGCGAACGCCACGTCGGTGTCGGTCGCTGCCGCCGCCTGCACGGCGGGCGCGGATGCGCCCAGGCAGGCGGCGAGCAGGAGGCCTCGCCAACGGCGGTACGGAGATCGCATGGCGGGGTGCATCTTCCTCAGAACGACCGGCTGATGTTGACGTAGAAGTAGCGACCCCACGGATTGTGCAGCGAACCGCGGTAACCGCCATCGGCTAAGGCCGGACCCTCGTCGGTCAGGTCACGCACGCCCAGGCGCAACGCGGTGCCGTCGGGGAAGCGGTATTGCCCGTACAGATTGTGGAACAGACGGTCCTCGACCACCCATGGATCGCCCGAGGCGCCCAGCAGCTGCGGCTGCTCGAACGAGCTCATGTACTGCGCGGAGTAGCCGACGCGCCACGGGCCCTTGTTCCAGGTCAGCGAACCGCTGGCGCGCCATTCGGGGCGGCCGTTCTGGCCGATCAGCTGGCTCGGGTCCGGCAGCGGGGTCAGCGGATCGATGGTGCCGGCCGCGCGCGCGGCGTAGAGCGCGTTGACGATGTCGCCCGGATCGCGGGTGAACTCCAGCAGCTTGGTGGCGTTGAGGCTGGCCGAGAAACTGCCGAAGCGCGTGCGGCGCAGCGACCAGTCCATGCCGATGTCCAGGCCGCCGGCGGTCTGCGGCTGCAGGTTGATGAAGCGGTCGTTGATCGCGATGACCTGGCCGACCGGATCGATGCCGGTGCCCGCGAAGAAGTCGATGTCGTCCTGGGTGGGATCGGCACGCACGACCAGCGGATTGCTGCCGCCTTCCACCCGGTTGAGGTAGTCCAGCGTCAGCGCGGTCTGCGCGCCGAGCAAGCCGACGATCTGCTCCTGCTTGATCTTCCAGCGATCGACGGTGAAGGTGAAGTTGCCGAAGCGCTCGGGAATGAAGGTCGGCTGGAACACCACGCCATACGAAGTGTTGGTGCTCTCTTCCGGCTCCAGGTCCGGGTTGCCGGCCACCAGCAGCGAGGCGCCCGCCGTGTTCTGCCCGCAGGCACTGAACGAGGCGATGCGGCCGGCGCGCAGGTCGGCTTCGCAGCGGATGTGGTCCACGCCACTGGCCAGGCGCGAGTACTGGGTGGCGTTGGTCTGCTCCAGGTTCGGTGCACGGAAGCCTTCCGAGTACGAACCGCGCAGGCGCACGCCCTCCACCACGTCCCACGCCAGCGCGACCTTGGGCTTGGCCACCGAACCGAAGTCGGAATAGTGCTCGTAGCGGCCGGCCAACTGCATGTCCAGGCGATGCACCAGCGGGATGTCCATGTCGGCCGAGACCAGCGGCACCGCGAACTCCACGTAGGCCGAGCCGACGTTGCGCGAGCCGCGCGTGTCGGGGTTCGGGCTCACGGCGGCCACGTTGCTGAGGTTGGTCTCGCCGGTGACCATGTCGGTGAAGGTGTAGGTGCCGTCGAGGTTGGCGTCGCGGTCGTCTTCCTGCGTCTCGCGACGCGCCTCGGCACCGAAGGCGATGCCCACTTCACCGGCAGGCAACGCGAACAGGTCCGCGCGGCTCATCTTGAAGTCGGCCATGGTCAGCGTGGTGCGCGACTTGCGCACGAGGTCGAACACGATCGCGTCGATCGCCGCCTGCGAACTGGGCGAGCAGTCGCTGTGCGTCGGCGTGGCCACGCAGCCGCCGCTGAACGGGTTGTACGCATCCGGCGTGGCCAACGCGAGCTGCTGCTGCAGCGCGGTCATGTTGATGTTGGGCGAGCGGTCCTCGGCTTCGGCTTCGGAGTACAGCAGCGCGGTTTCCCAGTTCCAGCCGTTCCACTCGCCGCGCAAGCCCGCCAGGAAACGCGCCTGGTAGTTTTCCACGCGCACGCGCTGGAAGCCGGTATCGACGTAACGGTAGTTGCTCATCTGCACGGGCAGGCCGGCCGCGGGCACGTTGGTCAGGCCGGGCAGGCGGTTCGGGTTCGGCGTGCCATCCGGCAGCGTGGTCGCGCCGAAGGGATTCCAGTAATTGCTGGCGGGAATCCACAGGCTGTTGAGGTTCACCACCGGCGGCTGCAGCGCTTCGCTGACGGCCTGGTAGTAGCCCACTTCGCCGAACGCTTCCACGCCGTTGTCGAGCGAATAGTGGCCGGTGAGGTAGGCGTTGAAGCGCTCCACCGACGGCCGCACCGTGGTGCCGTAGCGCGTGTCGTAGCGCATGTCGCGGTTGGTGGTGTTGAAGTTGTGGTTGCCGCTGGCCAGGCACAGGTCGGTTCCGAAGTTCACGCCGCACCCGAAGCTCGACGGCTGCACGCGGAACGCACCCGCCGTGTTCGTCACCGCCACGCCGTTGGAGCGGATCACCGCGCGCGGGCCCACGGTCAGGCGCGCCCACGGCGTGTGCGAGGAACGGCCATCCAGCGCCGTGAGGCCGGCGAAATCCGGGTAGTCCGCGAACAGCGCGCGCAGGTCGTCGGTGGAGGTGAATTCCTGGTCCGCCGCCATCAGCTCGGAGCGGTCGGTGTAGTTCAGGAACACCGACACGTTGCCGCGATCGAAGTTCTTGCCGGCAAAGACATTCGTCTCGAACTCGTTCATGCCGGTACCTTCGGCGGTGCCATAGCGCGCACTGGCGCTGACGCCGTCGAAATCGGTCTGCAGCACGGTGTTGACCACGCCCGCCACCGCGTCGGCGCCGTAGATGGCCGCCGCGCCATCCAGCAGGATTTCCATGCGGTCCAGGCCGGAGACGGGGATCGCGTTGGAATTGAAGCTCTGCACCGGCACCGTGCCGGTATCAGAGGTGCCCTGGCTGGTCGGGTGCTGCACCAGGCGGCGCCCGTTGAGCAGCACCAGCGTGTTGCCGACGCCGAGCGAACGCAGGTTCACCGAATTGACGTCGCCACGCGCCGCATTGCTGGTCTGCGGGTTGTTCGAGGCATCGAACAGCACGTCGCCCATCTGCGGGATGGTGCGCATCAGCTCGTCGCCGGAGATCGCACCGGCGGCATCGATCTGTTCCGCACCAACCACCAGCACCGGCAGCGCATCGGTGGTGGCCGCGCCCTGGATGTGCGAGCCCACCACGACCACCTTGTCCAGGGTCTTGGCGTCGTCGGCAGGCGCGGCTTCGGCCTGCGCTGCGGGCGCGGCCGGAGCCGGAACGTCCTGGGCCGCGGCGGCATGGATCACGGCCAGCAAGGCCAGGGTAAGACCGCTCCGCAATGGGGCGGCGCGTCGGTTGGTATGCATCGTTCAGTCCCTCCTCTGAAGACGTGGTGTGGCCGGCGTCAGTCGGCCGTGAGTCGTGTCGGATCGCCCGGGCCTGCGGCCGGATCGGGCGCGGCGGCGATCGGTGCGGATGGCCCGCCCAGCGCGCGCGCCAACGCGTCGCGGTCGAGCGCGTTCTCCCAGCGCGCGACCACCAGCGTGGCCACCGCGTTGCCGGTGAAGTTGGTCAGCGAGCGGCACTCGCTCATGAAGCGGTCGATGCCCAGGATCAGCGCCATGCCGGCGACGGGCACTTCCGGCACCACCGCCAGCGTCGCTGCCAGGGTGATGAAGCCGGCGCCGGTGACGCCCGCCGCGCCCTTCGAACTCAGCATCGCGACCAGCAGCAGCATGATCTGGTGGCCGAGGCTCAACTCGGTGTTGGTGGCCTGCGCGATGAACAACGCGGCCAGCGTCATGTAGATGTTGGTGCCGTCCAGGTTGAACGAATAGCCGGTGGGCACCACCAGGCCGACCACGGACTTCGCCGCACCGGCGCGCTCCATCTTCTCCATCAGCGACGGCAGCGCGGATTCGGACGAGGACGTGCCGAGCACCAGCAGCAGTTCGGCCTTGAGGTAGCGGATCAGGCGGAAGATCGAGAAACCGCACCACCACGACACCAGCCCGAGGATCACGATCACGAACAGCAGTGAGGTGAGATAGAACGAACCGACCAGCCACGCCAGGTTGACCAGCATGCCGACGCCGTACTTGCCGATGGTGAAGGCGATGGCACCGAACGCACCGATCGGCGCGGCGCGCATCAGGATGTGCACCAGGCGGAACACCGGCGCGGTCAGCGCCTCCAGCAGGTTCAGTACCGGGCGGCCTTTCTCGCCGACCAGCGCCAGCGACAGGCCGAACAGCACGGCGACGAACAACACCTGCAGGATGTTGTCGCCCACCAGCGGGCTGACCAGCGTCTTCGGGATGATGTCCATCAGGAAGCCGACCAGCGACAGCTCGTGCGATTTCTGCACGTAGTCGTTGACTGCCGACTGGTCCAGGTCTGCCGGGTTGATGTTCATGCCGGCGCCGGGCTGCACCACGTGCGCCACGACCATGCCGACCACGAGCGCCAGCGTGGAGAAGAACAGGAAGTACACCATCGCCTTGGCGAACACCCGGCCCACGGTGCGCAGGTGGGTCATGCCGGCGATGCCGGTGACGATGGTCAGGAAGATCACCGGCGCGATGATCATCTTCACTAGCTTGATGAAGGCATCGCCCAGCGGCTTCATCGATTCGGCCAGCGCGGGCTCGAAGTGGCCCAGCGTCGCGCCCAGCACGATGGCCACGATCACCTGGAAGTACAGCTGCTTGTACAGCGGCTGCTTCGGCGGTGGCAGGACGGGCGCTTCGGCCAGGTGCATGGGATGGCTCCGGGAACGGACAGGACGCCACCCGCATCGGCGGCCGGCATGTTGTACCCCCGCTTCGCCGCGGCACCGATAACCTATTGGTACTAGCCCACGTCCTTGCGGCGGCGTCCCCGTAGACTGGCCGCCATGCTGCGCACGCGTCGCCACCGCCAGACCCTGCTCGTCGTCCTGCTCACCGTGGGCGGCGCGATGCTGGCGATGGCGATGGCCTACCGCTGGGCCGGTGCACGCGCATTGCGTGACGAAACCGCCCAGCTGCATCGACAACTGGACCTGCATTCGCAGGCCCTGCAGCAACGCATCGACCGCTACCGCACGCTGCCGCAGGTGCTGGCCCAGGATCCTGACCTGCGCCAGGCGCTCGCCGCGCCGGTGGACGATGCGCGCCGCAATGCGCTCAACCAGCGCCTGGAAGACGCCAACAGCGTGACCCGCTCCTCCACGCTCACCCTGATCGACCGCCGCGGTATCGCACTGGCGGCGAGCAACTGGCGCGAGCCCACCAGCAACGTCGGCGAGGACTACAGCTTCCGCCCCTACGTGCAGCAGGCGCTGCGCGACGGTCGCGGCCAGTTCTACGGCATCGGCCTGACGACGGGCGAGCCCGGTTATTTCCTGTCGCAGGCCATCACCGGCCCCGATGGACAGGTAGCCGGCCTGGTCGTCATCAAGATCGAACTGGACGCGCTGGAACAGGAATGGCTGCAGACGCCGGACATCGTCCTGGTCAGCGATGCGCACGACGTGATCTTCCTCGCCAGCCGCGACGAGTGGCGTTACCGCACGCTCCGCGCGCTTACCGAAACCGACCGGCGCGAACTCACCACCACCCGCCAGTACGCGCGCCAGCAGCTCTCGCCGCTGCGCGTGCAGGCGCTGCCTTCGGATGCAGGCGACACGCGTCGCGTGCGCTTGCTCGATCCGGCGCTGGCCGATCCGGTGCTGTGGCAATCAATGGCCCTGCCCGAAGAAGGCTGGCACCTGCACCTGCTGCACGACGCGTCGGCCACCGTCGCGGCCGCGCGCACCGCGGCGATCGCGGCCGGTGGCGGCTGGCTGGCGCTGTCGTTCCTGGTGTTGTTCATGCAGCAGCGTCGCCGCCTGGCCGTGCTGCGCCAACGCAGCCGCGCCGAACTGGAAGCCGTGCTCCAGCAGCACGCGCAAGAACTGCGCACCGCGCAGGACGGCATCGTCGAAGCCGCGCGCTCGGCCGATGCCGGCCTCAGCCGCAGCCTGGAGCACCTGCCGCAGGGCGTGGTGATCATCGATGCCGACCTGCGCCTGGTGGCATGGAACTCGCGCTACATGGACCTGTTCCGCTTTCCGCCGGACCTGATCCACGTCGGACGGCCGATCGAGGACGTGTTCCGCTTCAACGCGCGGCGCGGCCTGCTCGGGCCGGGGCCGGTGGAAGAGGCGATCCAGCGCCGACTGGAGCATCTGCGCAGCGGCAAGCCGCACATGCGCGAGAGCGAGAAGGACGACGGCGTGGTGCTGGAGATCCGCGGCAACCCGCTGCCGGATGGCGGTTTCGTCACCAGCTATGCCGACATCACCAGCTACAAGAACGCCGCGCGCGAACTACGTTCGCTGGCGGACGCGCTCGAGCACCGCGTGGAAGAACGCACGCGCGCGCTCGCCGATGCGACCCAGGCGGCGGAGAGCGCCAACCGTTACAAGACGCGCTTCGTGGCCTCGGCGGTGCACGACCTGCTGCAGCCGCTCAACGCCGCCCGCATGTTCGTCTCCGCGTTGCGCGGCCGGCTGGCGGACGAGGAAGCGCGACGCATCGCCGACCACGTGGACAACGCGCTGGTCGCGCAGGACGCCATCCTCAACAGCCTGCTGGACATCGCGCGGCTGGAATCCGGCGCGCTCCCCACGCGCGTGCGCGACTTCGCCCTCGCGCCGCTGCTGGAAACGCTGGCGCGCGAGTTCGGCATCGTCGCGGCGGATCGCGGGCTGCGGCTGGACAGCGTGCCGACCCGCGCCATCGTGCGCAGCGACGAAGCGCTGCTGCGGCGCATCCTGCAGAACTTCCTGTCCAACGCGATCCGCTACACCCCACGCGGCCGGGTGCTGCTCGGCGTGCGGCGCTTCCCGCAGGGCGTTCGCATCGAAGTGCACGACCAGGGCCCCGGCATCCCGGAAAGCCTGCAGGCGGAAATCTTCGAGGAATTCCGCCGGCTCGGCGACGGCGTGGTGAACGATCGCGGCGCCGGCCTGGGCCTGGCGATCGTGGAACGCATCGGCCGGCTGCTCGGGCACCGCATCGGTCTGCGCTCGCAGCTGGGACGCGGCAGCGTGTTCTGGGTGGAACTGCCGCGGGGCGCCGCCGGTGCGGCGACCCTCGAACCGGCATCCCCCATTATCGAAAGCGACGACGGTTCGCCCCTGCGCGGCCGCCGGGTCTGGTGCATCGACGACGACCCGCGCGTCTGCGAAGCCACGCGCGCCTTGCTGCACCGCTGGGAATGCGAGGTGCCGTTGGCCGCCGGGCCCGCCGAGGCGCTGGCCGCGGCCATGCCGGGACAGGCGCCGGACCTGCTGCTGCTCGACGTGCGCCTGGGCGATACCGACGGGCCGACGGTCTACGCCGCGCTGTGCGAACGCTGGGCGGCCTCGCCACCGGTGATCCTGGTCACCGCCGAACGCGACGATGCCCTGCGCGCGCTTGCGCAGGCCTACGGTTGGGGCTTCCTGTCCAAACCCGTGAAGCCCGCGGCGCTGCGCGCGCTGATGACCCAACTGCACGTGCGGCGCGCACGATGAGGACCACCACCATGCTGTCGCGATGCTGACCTACGTCACCCCCGTGCTCGCCATCGTGCTGCTGGGCGCCGCGCTGCGGCGGATGCGCAGCGTCCCCGACGGGCTGTTCCCGGCCATGGAATGGTTTTCCTTCTACGTGGCCTTCCCGGCGCTGCTCTTCGTCGGTGCGGCCCGGTTGAAGCTCTCCGCCGCCGATGCGCTCGACCTGTCGCTGGCGGCCCTGCTGCCGACGCTGCTGCTGACGGCGGTGGTCCTGCTGGCCCTGCGGGCCGCGCCGCGACTGCCCGGCCCCAGTCGCTCCTCCGTCGTGCAGGGCGCGGTGCGGCCGAGCAGCTACTTCGGGCTGGCCGTGGCGGCGCTGCTGTTCCCGCCCGAGACCACCGCGATGGTGATGCTGGTGTTGGCGATCTGCCTGCCCGTGGTCAACGTCATCGCCGTGGTCGCGCTGGCGTGGTGGGGCAGCGGCGACGCCAGCGCGCGCGGCATCGCACGCGCGCTGGCACGCAACCCCATCATCCTGGCGACGCTGGCCGGCCTGCTGTTCAACCTCAGCGGCCTGCCGCTGCCGGTGCCGCTGGCCGCGGCGCTCGACATCCTCGCCGATGCCGCGCTGGCGCTCGGCCTGCTGTGCGTGGGCGGCGGCCTGCAGTTCCAGCGCGATCACCTGCGCCCTGTGCTGTTGGGTGCGACGTCGGCGCTGAAGTTGCTCGCGCTGCCCGTGCTGGCCGTGCTGGTGTGCCGATGGCTGGATGCCAGCGCGCCGGTGACGACCGCGGCCTGCTTTTACGCCGCGCTGCCGACCGCCTCCAACGCCTACATCATGGCGCGGCAGATGGGCGGCGATGCCCCGCTGATGGCGTCGCTGGTGACGTGGCAGACGCTGCTGGCCGCCGCGACCGTGCCGCTGGCGATGCAGCTGCCGCGCTGTCTGGCCTGACTCACTCGGCCGGCGGCGCTTCCGGCTCCAGCGATTTCACCAGCACCGCCGCCTGGGTGCGGCTGTGGCATTCCAGCTTCTTCAGGATCGCGGTGACGTGCACTTTCACCGTGTTCTCGGCCAGGCCGAGTTCGTGCGCGATCTGCTTGTTGAGCAAGCCGTCGGCCAGGCACAGCAGCACGCGGAACTGCTGCGGGGTGAGTTGTGCAAGGCGGGCCGCGAGCGCGGCGTCATGCTCGGAGCGTTCCGCGGTCAACGGCGGAAACCAGGCTCCACCCTCCAGTACCGCGATCACCGCTTCGCCGATGGTGTCGGCGGGTGAGGACTTGGGAATGAAACCGGCCGCACCGAACTGCTGCGCACGCCGGATCACCCGTGGATGCTCGTTCGACGAGATCACCACCACCGGCACTTCCGGATGCTCGCCGCGCACATGCAGCAGCGCCGAGAAGCCATGCGCGCCCGGCATCGTCAGGTCCAGCAGGACCAGGTCGGTGTCCGGACGCTGGTCCAGGGCCTGGCCCAGCGCGGTGGCGCCGGCCGCTTCCGTCACCGTCGCGGCCGGCAGCGCCTCGCGCAGTGCGTGGATCACCGCATTGCGGAACAGCGGGTGGTCGTCGGCGACGAGGATGGCGGGCGCACTCATGCCGCCAGTGTGCCATCCGGCGCGGACGCGGCGGTTAGCACTTTGTGGCTAGTCGGCCGACAGGCGATCCAGGCGGATGCGGTTGGCGAACAACGAAAACGCCAGCATGCCGGCCAGTCCGCTGGCCCGGCTCACCCAGCGCGGCAACCAGCGCGGCGGCGCCAGTACGCCGGATTCGAACAGCGGCTCGAAGCCCGCCACGTCCTCCAGCGTCATCTTGCCGGCGAACAACCGGCGGCACAGACGCAACCGGTCCTGCTGCAGCGAATGGCGGAAGAACGTGTGCACGCCGACCAGCCCGCGCAGGTACACCGTGTCCTTGGTGAACGCCGCGCCACCGCTGGTAGGCACGCCGCGGAACACGCGCTGTGCCGATGAGAAGCTCTCGGCCGGGTTCTGCCCGGCGTCGGCGAAGTAACGGAACACCTCGACGAAGTCCGCGCCGGCCAACGCCATCGCCACCGCCTCGATGCGCAGGCTGATGCGCTTCATCCGCTCGATGTCGATGCTGCCGGTGATCTGCTCGGCGAACGTCGCCAGCCCTTCCTGCGTGGCGGTCACGCGCGGCGAGGACAACGCCAGGCTCGGCAGGTGCACCTGCTCGCGGCCGTTGAGCGCGGTCAGCGAATGCACCAGCGCTTCGTGCTGCAGCAACTGCCGCCGGTCGTAATCGCTGAAAGCCGCGCCATGGCGAAGGCGGATGCGGGTGGCGCCGGCAGCGGCCTTCGCGATCAACGTGGGGTCGAGCTCGACGGTAATGACGCGGCCATCGAAGAAATCGTCGAGGTCCGCCTGCAACTGCAGCTGCAGCGCCGTGGCGGAGACCGGGATCTGTTCTTCCGGCGCCAGCAGCTCGTGGTCCAGGTCGTTGGCGATGGTGATGAAGTGCCGCGCGGCGTCGCGCGTGGTGGGCCCATCACCAGGCAGGCATTCCTCGGGGGTGCCGAACAGCGCGATGGAGTGGTCGGTCACCCGTGGCGAGCCCAGCGATTCCAGCAGCTGCGCGGCAATATCCCAGCTGCGCACGGATTCGCGCAGGTAGCGGCCCAAGGGATGGGAGGCGTCCGCCGCCGCCGACACCGCGGCCAGCTCGCGTCGCGCATCGCCGAAGTCCAGCCGCGGATAGTCGATCACCGGCAACACGGGCTGGCCACGGGCGACACCGGCCAGGAACGGCGCCTGCGCATCGGCGGGCCAACTGGCCAGGCTCAACAGCTTGATCCCGCGCACGGCCTTGACCAGGCGCGCGTCGAGCGCGGCGTGATGGACGATGTCGGCCTGCATGGTGCCCTCCCTCCGGCCACTGTAGCCCAGCGCGTGGGGCCACCGTCACAAGCGGCCACGCCTGCACTATGCTCGGCACTCTTCCATCGGTTGCGGGGGCAGCATGCTGGAACTCGATGCGGTACAGACACTGGCCTTCGCCGGCCTGGCGCTCTTCCTCGGTTACGCCCTCTGCCGCTTCATCCCCGTGCTATCCCGCTACAACCTGCCCGCGCCGGTGATCGGCGGCCTGGCCGTGGCTCTGGCCGTACTGGTCGCGCGCAACCACGACGTCACCCTGTTCACGCTGGACACCAGCCTGCAGGCGCCGTTGATGATCGCCTTCTTCACCACCATCGGCGTCAACGCCAGCGTCTCGCTGCTGCGCATCAGCGGGCGCCAGGTGGTCATCTTCCTCTTGCTGGCCACCGGCTTCGCGGTCGTGCAGAACCTGCTCGGCATGGCGGTGGCGTTGGGCTTCGGCCTGCATCCGTTGTTCGGCGTGCTGGCCGGCTCCACCACGCTGACCGGCGGCCCGGCCACCGGCCTGGCGTTCGCGCCGCTGTTCGAACAGGCCGGCGTAACCGGCGCCGAATCCATCGCGGTCGCCTCGGCGATGGCCGGCATCATCTGCGGCGGCCTGCTCGGCGGCCCGGTGAGCACGGTGCTGATCCGCCGCCACAAGCTGTATGGCGGGGTGAAGCTGGGCGTGCCGGACGAATCCGCCGCCGAACCCGCCGGTGCGCGCGACCAGCCCGATTTCGCCACCCGCGAATCCGATGCACTGAAGAGCGTGGTGGTCATCCTGGTGGCGATGTGGCTGGGCGCCGGCGTCAGCGCCGGGTTGAACGCCGCCGGCCTGACCCTGCCCGCCTACGTCGGCGCGATGATGGTCGGCGCCCTGATCCGCTGGATCGACGACCGCACCGGCTGGATCCGCCTGCCGGTGGCGACCACCGACCTGATCGGCAATGTCTGCCTGGCGCTGTTCCTGGCGGTGGCGCTAATGAACCTCAAGCTCTGGGAACTGTCCGGGCTGGCGGCACCGCTGCTGGTGAACCTCGCCCTGCAGGTGATCGTGGTCGCGCTGTTCTGCGTCGTGGTCTTCCGCGTGATGGGTCGCGACTACGATGCCGCGGTGATGGGCGGCGGCTTCATCGGCTTCATGCTCGGCACCACCGCCAACGCGATGGCGGTGATGCGCACGCTGGTCGAACGCTACGGCATGGCGCCGCGCGCCTTCCTCGTCGCCCCGCTGGTGGGCGCGTTCTTCATCGACTTCACCAACGCGCTGATCATCACCGGGTTCATCAATCTCTGGGATTGAAGCCGACGACGGCGTTATCGCTTTCCGTATTTGTCGGCGAGGCGTTTGTTCAACGCCTTGTTCTGCACCTTCGCATTCGCCTTGTCGGCCAGGCGCGAGGCCAGCTTGTCGGCAGCGGCGGCGACTTCGTCGCGCAGCTTGAGGTAGTTGAGAAAGCGGCCCTCGTCCAACTCCTCGCGCTCGATCGCCGCACGCACCGCGCAGCCGGGTTCGCGATCATGCGAGCAGTCTCGGAACTTGCACTGCTCGGCCAGCGCCTCGATGTCGGCGAAGCCGCCGTCGGCCAGGTCTTCCTCGCCGGTGGGCTTGAGCTCGCGCATGCCCGGCGTGTCGATCAGGCAAGCGCCGGCCGGCAGCGGGATCAGCGCGCGGAACGTGGTGGTGTGGCGGCCGCGCGAATCGCTTTCGCGCACTTCGCCGGTCTTCATGCGCTCGTCGCCGAGCAGCGTGTTGGTCAGCGTCGACTTGCCGGCGCCCGACGAGCCCACCAGCACGACGGTGTGCCCGGGCTCCAGCCACGGCGCGAGTTGCGCCACGCTGGACGCGTCCTTCGCGTTGACGGTGAACACCGGCACGCCCTGCGCGGTGAGATCGGCCAGCACCTCGACCGCATCGTCGGCGTACTCGGTACGGTCGGCCTTGGTCAGCACGACGACCGGCTGCGCACCGCCACCACCGACCAGCAGCAGGTAGCGCTCGATGCGGCGCGGATTGAAGTCGGCATCCAGGCCGCAGACGATGAACACCGTATCGATGTTCGCCGCGATCACCTGCTGGTGGTAGTGCTCGCCGGCCGCGCCGCGCTTGATGCCGGTATGCCGCGGCAGCAGCGCGACGATGCGCGGGCGCTTCGATGTCGCGTCTTCCAGCAACACCCAGTCGCCGACGGCAGGACGCTCATGGGCGGGAAACCGCGGGCGCTGCCACTCCGGCAGCGACTCGGCCTTCACGCCGTCGCCGGGCGCCATGGCGACCACGTAGCCGGAGCGGTGCTGCTCGCTCACCCGTGCCGGGGTTGCGGCCGGGTGCGCGGCCATGGCGTCCCGCCATGCGGCATCCGTCGGTTCCCCCGTGTACGGCCAGCCGATGGCGCGCAGAAGGGTGACGTCGGACACGCTGGGGACGGGGGTTTCGGGCATGGCGCGCATTCTAGACGGGGGCTGAAGCCGGCGGGGCCGGGCAGGCTAAATATCCGTTAAGCTGGCCCTCCTTCCACTTTGTGCCCCCTGCGGTCCCGCCATGTCCACCCCGCCCGTCAAACCGCTCGCCACGCGCGAACGCCTGTCCGAAGTCCGCTACGAAATCCGGGGCGAACTGGCACGGCGAGCCCGCGAGCTCGAGGCCCAGGGGCAGAAGCTGATCAAGCTCAACATCGGCAACCCGGGCGCCTTCGGTTTCCGTGCGCCGGAGCATCTGCAGCGCGCGATCGCCGACGACATGGGGCGCACCGATCCGTACACGCACCAGCAGGGCCTGCCCTCGGCGCGCGAGGCGATCGCCGCGGCATACGCCAAGCGCGGCACGCCGGACGCGCACCCGGACCGCGTGTTCGTCGGCAACGGCGTGTCGGAACTGATCGACCTGTCGCTGCGCGCGCTGCTGAATCCCGGCGACGAAGTGCTGGTGCCCTCGCCCGACTATCCGCTGTGGTCGGCCGCCACCATCCTCAACGACGGACGCCCGGTGTACTACCGCTGCGATCCGGAGAACGACTTCCAGCCCGATCCGAACGAGATCGAGCAACTGATCAGCTCGCGCACCCGCGCCATCGTGCTGATCAATCCGAACAATCCCACCGGCGCCACCTACTCGCGCGAACTGCTGGAGCGCATCGTGGCGATCGCCGCGAAGCACCGCCTGCTGCTGATGGTCGACGAGATCTACGACCAGGTGCTGTACGACGGCGCGACCTTCGTGCCGGTCGCACCAATGGCGGGCGACGTGCCATGCATCACCTTCAGCGGCCTGAGCAAGGTGCATCGCGCTTGCGGCTGGCGCGTGGGCTGGGGCGTGGTGTCCGGCCATGGCGACGTGGTGCGCGACTTCCTGCATGCGATGGACCTGCTCAGCGCGCTGCGCCTGTGCGCGAACGTGCCCGGCCAGTACGCCATCGACGCCGCGGTCAACGGCCCCGATACCATCAGTGCGCTGTGCGCACCCGGCGGCCGCCTGTACGAAACCCGTCGCGCGGTGATCGACGCCTGCGACGCCAGCCCGCACCTGGAGCTGGTCAACCCGGCCGGTGCGCTGTACGCGTTCCCGGCGGTGGTCGGCGATGCCGCCAAGGGTTTCGACGACCATGCGTTCGCGCTGGAACTGATGGAAACCGAAGGCGTGCTGGTCGTGCCGGGCTCCAGTTTCAACGTGCCGTACCGCCACCACTTCCGCGTCACCCTGCTGCCGGAAGCGGCCACGATGCGCGAAGTCTTCGCCCGCATCGACCGCGCCCTGTCGCGCCGCGCCGCGGCCGCCACCAAGGTGGTGCCGATCAAGGGCAAGTCGCGGCCGGCAGCGGCGTAACCAGCGCTGCTGCCCTTGTAGGAGCGACGTCAGTCGCGACCGCACGCCAGGACGCATCGCCTGATGCTTGATCGGGCGGAAGCGCGCCGCCATGGGCAGCATTCCAAAGGATCGACATCGTCCTGGCTGTTCCGGTTTGCGGTCGCGACTGACATCGCTCCTACAACAAGCGGGAAGGGCGCATGATGTCGCCATGACGACGACCTCCGGCTCCCATACCACCGCCCTCACCACCGAGCTGCGCTACCTCGCGCTCGGCGATTCCTACACGATCGGCGAAGCCGTGGACGAGGCAGGCCGCTGGCCGATGCAATTGGCGCGCCTGCTGCGGATGGAAGGCGTGCTGGTCGGCGATCCGCGCATCATCGCCACCACTGGCTGGACCACCGACGAACTCGACGCCGCGATCACCGCCGCCGAACCGCTGGGCCAGCACGACTTCGTCACCCTGCTGATCGGCGTCAACAACCAGTACCGCGGCCGCGACGTGGAGGAATACCGCACGCAGTTCGCCGCGCTGCTGTGGCGCGCGATCGGCTTCGCCGGCGGACGGCCCGATCGCGTACTGGTGCTGTCGATTCCCGATTGGGGCGTGACCCCGTTCGGCGCGCAGTCGGGCCGCGATATCGAGCAGATCGCGCGCGAACTGGATGCCTACAACACCGCCGCACGCACCGTCTGCGCGCAACGCGATGTCGCTTTCGTCGACATCACGCCGGTCAGCCGTGCACGTGGCAGCGAAGCCACGATGGTGGCGGACGATGGCCTGCATCCGTCGGCGGCGATGTACACGGAGTGGACGCGGCTCGCGTTCCCGGTGGCGCACCACCTGTTGGCCGGCCGCTAGGCGTCAGGCCACCGCGACCGCGGGCATGCGCAGGCCTTCGGGCTCCGGTACCACCGTGCGGTAGCCCTGTGCGTCCAGCCACGCCAGCAACTGCGCCAGGATCGCCACGTTGTGGCCGTGCGTCGCGCCTTCGTGCAGCAGCACGATGGTGCCGGGCGTGATGTCGCGGGTGATGCGCGCGAGCACCTTGCCGGGCTCGCAGTCGACGCCGTCGAAGCCGCGCGCGCTCCACGCCACGCGGGCAAGGCCATGCTTCTTCAGCGACAGGCCCACGAACGGATTGGTCATGCCGACGACGCTGCGGAACCAGCGCGGGGTTTCACCGGTGATCGCGGTGAGGATCGATTGGTTGCGGCCGATCTGGTCTTCCATCGCGCCGGGCCCCAGGCGCCAGAAACGCGTGTCCGGATGCGTCGCGCTGTGGTTGCCGATGCCGTGGCCGCGGTCGCGGATGGCCTGCACCACGGCCGGTTGTGCCTGCGCGCGTTCGCCGACCACGAAGAAGGTGGCCTTGGCGCGGTGCCGGTCCAGCAGGTCCAACATCGCCGCCGTGTCGTCGGACGGACCATCGTCGATGGTCAGCCAGACCACGCGTTCGTCCGTCGGCAACCGCGACAGCGCCGGGCAGAGCAAGGTGGCGCGCGGGTACAGCGTGGCCCAGACCACCGCCAGATGGGTCGCCAGCATGGCCGGGAGGCCCACGGTCCAGCCCCAGCGCCACCACAGCCAGGCCACGCCTACTTGCGACAGCGCCAGCAGGCCCAATATCAGTCCGGGACGGCGCGGCGGACGATGCAGTGTTCCTGTCGTGCTCATGCCCCATGATGCCACGGGGCGTAAAATCCCTTCTTCAGAGCCCTTCACGCATTCCGGTACCCGACATGTCCCTCGACCCCGCCCTGCGCTCGCGCATCGAATCCCTCCTGCAGTCCAACCGCGTGGTCCTCTTCATGAAGGGCCAGCCGACCATGCCGCAGTGCGGCTTCTCGGCCAAGGCGGTGGGCGCGCTGTCGGCGCTGGGCGTGGACTACGCCCACGTCAACGTATTGGCCGACCAGGAGATCCGCGAAGGCATCAAGGCCTACGGCGACTGGCCGACCATCCCGCAGCTCTACATCGACGGCGAACTGGTCGGCGGCAGCGACATCATCGAGCAGATGACCAACTCCGGCGAACTGGCCTCGCTGCTCGGCCTGCAGGCCCCGGACCGTACGCCGCCGGCGATCACCATCACCCCGGCCGCCGCGGAGATGCTGCAGAACGCCGTGGCCGACGCCGGCCCGGGCGCGTCGCTGGCCCTGTCGATCAACGCGCAGTTCCAGCCGAACTTCCAGCTTGCGCAGTTCGACGCGAACGCCATCGCCAGCGAATCCAACGGCGTGCGCGTGCAGTTCGACTTGGCCAGTGCGCGTCGTGCCGACGGCATCACCATCGACTGGGTCGATGACATCCGCGGCAAGGGCCTGGCGATCGACAACCCGAACGCGCCCAAGCCGGTGCAGGCGCTGTCGCCGATGGATGCCGATGCGAAGATCCGTGCCAGCGAAGTGCTTCTGGTCGACGTGCGCCCTGCCGACGAACGCGCCATCGCCTCGGTGAAGCTCCCGTTCAAGACCTTCGACGGCAACGGCCGTGCCGAGCTGGAAGCGCTGCCGAAGGACACGGCCCTCGCCTTCCTCTGCCGTAGCGGCGGCCGCAGCCAGCAGGCGGCGGAAGAGTTCCGCGCGCTCGGCTTCTCGAACGTCTACAACATCACCGGCGGCATCAACGCCTGGGCCGACGATGTGGACGGCACGATCAGCAAGTACTGATCACGTACACCATCAGAAACGAAAAGGCGGGCCTCGGCCCGCCTTTTTTTTATGAGATGCAATCAGCGGTCTCGTAGGGTGGGCCCTGGCCCACCGACACGGATGTCGAACCACGTACGGCGCCATGCAATGCACCGGCGGGCCGAGGCCCGCCCTACGTCATCCCTTGAATCCGCCGCCCGCCAGGTAGTCGCGCTCTTCCTGCGTCGTGGTACGCCCCATCGCCTCGTTGCGATGCGGAAATCGGCCGAAGCGGGCGATCAGGTCGTAATGCAGCTGAGCGTACTTCAGGTAGTTCTCGTCGCCAGTGGCACGGAACAGGTCCAGCGATCGCTGCTGGTCGTCCAGCGCTTCGGAATGCTCGAACGGCATGTAGAAGAAGATCTTCAGCGCGGGATCGACCTGCGCATCGAAACCCGCCTCGACGGCGCGCGCGGCGTAATGCCTCGCCAAGCCATCGGTCGCGTAAGAATGCGCGCTTTCGCGGAAGCAGTTGCGCGGGAACTGGTCCAGCAAGAGGATTAACGCCAGCGCACCCTCTGCATCGCCCATCCAGCCCTCCAGTTCGCGTCGCGCCGCACGGAAGTGCAGCCCACGGAAGCGCTGGTCGAAATCGGCGTCGAAGGCGTCGTCGTTGGCGAACCACTTTTCGTAGCCGGCGTTGCGCCAGAAGGTGATGACGTCCTGCGCTTGACCGATGCTCATGGGGCATTACCCTCTCGCTGCAACGCCTCGAGGATCGGGAAGAACTTCGCATGCTCCCGATAGTCGTAAATTCCACCTTCCACTGCACCTACGAGCCGTTCGCAGTCGATGACCTTCGCATCATCATCGGAAAACATCTGCGACAGCGCCGCCAATGCGACCGCATTGAATCGCGCTCTTCCATCGGCTTGAAGCTGCTGTAACGCCTCGACGCCGCGCTCGGCAAAAATCGTTTCAAGAAACGAACGCTCATACTTCAAGGCAGAAAGCAGATATGGAAGATTTCGCCGATTCCAGCCCGACAAGGCTTCACGCGAAGTTTCGGCAGCCTTGCTGTCCAATGAAGGACAAGTCCGCCCCAACGCATCGGCTACGGCCATGGAGGTACCTAGCGCGAACGCGTACGCCGCTCTCCGTTGTTCCGCCTCAGTGGCGGACTGTCCTGCCTGGCAGGTGACGGCACTCGTCAACAGCATGACCGCGATACAAGCGCCTCCTGCGGACACCACCTTCTTCATGATTTACCTCCATCTCCACTCGCCGCAATCCCGCTGGCGCTATCGCTTAAGGCGCCTACCCTCAAGCGCGTGAAGAACTACTCATCAAACCGCAAATGCCGCACCGACTTCCCGTTGCGGCGGATCAGCTTAAGCGCTTCGATGCCGACGGTGATGTGGTTCTCGACGAACGAGGAGCTGACCTTGGCGTCGCTGGCTTCGGTCTTTACGCCTTCCGGGATCATCGGCTGGTCGCTGACCAGCAGCAGCGCGCCGCAGGGGATGCGGTTCGCGAAGCCGGCGGCGAAGACGGTGGCGGTCTCCATGTCGATGGCCATGCAGCGCATCGCGCGCAGGCGCTCCTTGAAGGCGACATCGTGTTCCCACACGCGGCGGTTGGTGGTGTACACCGTGCCGGTCCAGTAGTCGTGGCCGAGGTCGCGGATCATCGTGGACACCGCGCGCTGCAGCGCGAACGCGGGCAGCGCCGGCACTTCCGGCAGCAGGTAATCGTTGCTGGTGCCCTCGCCACGGATCGCCGCGATCGGCAGCACCAGGTCGCCCAGCTCGTTCTTGCGCTTCAACCCGCCGCACTTGCCGAGAAACAGCACCGCCTTCGGCATGATCGCCGACAGCAGGTCCATCATCGTCGCCGCGTTCGGGCTGCCCATGCCGAAGTTGATCATGGTGATGCCGTCGGCGGTGGCGCTGGCCATCGGCCGGTCCAGGCCGACGATGGGCGCACCGGTCAACTGGGAGAACACGTTGAGGTAGCCGCCGAAATTGGTCAGCAGGATGTGTTCGCCGAACTGATCCAGGGGCACGCCGGTGTAGCGCGGCAGCCAGTTGTCGACGATTTCGTTCTTGTCCTTCATGGAAGCCTCTTTTTCTTGTTGTTGTAAGGCCATTCTTGCATGGAAGCGACGGCACGCACTTGGCAGCACGCCGCCCGGGCGGGTAGGTTGGGGCCTGCTTCCAGGGGACACACCATGCGAATGACCTTGCTGGCCGGGCTCATCCTGGCCTCGCTGGGCGGCAGCGCGCTTGCCGCCACGCCCGCCTCCCGCTTCACCCAGGACCCGTACCCGAGCACCTATCGTGCGGTCCCGTCCGGCCCCGTGCTGTTGGCCAACGCGACGGTGCTGACCGGCACCGGCGAACGCCTCGACGGCGCCGACGTGCTGCTGGCCGACGGCAAGGTTGTGGCGGTGGGCCGCGGCTTGTCCGCGCCCGAGGGCGCTACCCGCGTCGACGCGACCGGCAAATGGGTGACGCCCGGCCTGATCGACGTGCACTCGCACCTGGGTGTGTACCCCAGCCCCGGCGTGAAGGCGCATAGCGACGGCAACGAGATGACCGCGCCGGTGACGGCGAACGTATGGGCCGAGCACTCGATCTGGGCGCAGGACCCGGGCTTCCACACGGCCCTGGCCGGTGGCGTAACCTCATTGCAGGTGCTGCCGGGCTCGGCCAACCTGGTGGGCGGGCGCGGCGTGACGCTGAAGAACGTCGCCTCCACGAGCTATCAGGGCATGAAGTTCCCCGGCGCACCCTGGGGCCTGAAGATGGCCTGCGGCGAGAACCCCAAGCGCGTGTACGGCGGCAAGAGCGGCCCGGCCACGCGCATGGGCAACGTGGCGGGCTATCGCGCGGCGTTCATCGATGCCGCCGAGTACCTCAAGAAGAATGCCCCCAAGGCGCAGCAGCCGAAGAAGAAGCGCTGGTGGGAGCGCGCCAGCGGTGGCGAAGGCACCGACAGTGGCGGTGATGCGGGCGGCAAGCGCGACCTGAAGCTGGACACGCTGGCCGGCGCGATCAACGGCGAGATCCTGGTGCACATCCACTGCTACCGCGCCGACGAGATGGCGACGATGCTCGACCTGGCGAAGGAATTCGGCTTCAAGATCGCCGCGTTCCACCATGGCGTGGAGGCCTACAAGCTGGCCGACCGGCTGGCGCAGGAGAACGTCTGCGGCGCGCTGTGGGCCGACTGGTGGGGCTTCAAGATGGAGGCCTTCGACGGCATCCAGGAAAACATCGCGATCGTGGATCGTCCGGCCAACAGCTGCGCGATCGTGCATTCGGATTCGGACGAAGGCATCCAGCGCCTCAACCAGGAAGCGGCGAAGGTGATGGCGAACGCGCAGCGCGCCGGCATGGGCGACATCGCGCCGGAGCGCGCGATCCGCTGGGTGACCAGCAACGCCGCCAAAGCGCTGGGCATCGCCGACAGGACCGGCACACTGGAGGCCGGCAAGATGGCCGACGTGGTGGTGTGGAACCAGAGCCCCTTCAGCGTGTACGCGAAGGCCGAGCAGGTCTACATCGACGGCGCACGCCTCTACGATCGCAACGACCGCAGCAGGCAACCGGTCTCCGACTTCATGCTCGGCCAGGAGGTGACGCCATGAGCCGTCGTTCGATCCTCCGCACCGGCGCGTTGGCGCTCGCGCTGGCCGCCGCGCTTCCCGCCATCGCGCAAGACGTGCTGATCCGCAATGCCACCGTGCATACCGCCGGTGCGCAAGGTACGTTGAAGAACGCGGACGTGCTGGTGCGCAACGGCGTGGTCCAGGCGGTCGGCAGCGGCCTGGCCGCACCCGCCGCCGCGACGGTGGTCGAGGCCGAGGGCCGCCCGCTGACGCCGGCGTTCTTCGGTGGCATCACCGAGATCGGCATCGAAGAAGTCTCCGGCGAATCCTCGACGGTCGACGCCGCGGTCACGCTGGAAGACCAGCCGATGCGGCCGGAGTTCGACGTGACGCTGGCCTACAACCCGGCCTCGATCGTGATCCCGGTGGCGCGCGTGGAGGGCATCGGTTTCACCCTGCTAGCGGCCTCGACGGGCGGCTCCTTCATCGCCGGCCAGGGTGGCGTGGTGCGGCTGGACGGCAGTGCCGATCCGGTCGGTCCGCGTGCGTTGTTCGTACGACTGGGCAGCGGCACCGCGGAACTGGCCGGCAAGTCGCGCGCCGCGCACTGGATGCTGCTGGACCAGATGGTGGCCGAAGCGCGCGGCCGCGTGTCGGTGGATTCGCCGCATGCGCTGCTGACACCCGCGGGCCGCGCCACGCTGGCGCGCTACCTGGCGGGCAACGGCCGCATCGTGGTGGCGGTGAACCGCGCCGCCGATATCCGACAGCTGCTGCGCTGGGCGCAAAGGGAGAACGTGCGCATCGCCATCGCCGGCGGTGCGGAGGCCTGGAAGCTCGCCCCGCAGCTGGCGCAGGCGAAGGTGCCTGTGTTCGTCGATGCGCTGGCCGACCTGCCATCGGACTTCGACCAGATCGGTGCCACGCTGGAGAACGCGGCGCGACTCGATGCCGCCGGCGTGAGCGTCAGCTTCTCGCAGGCAGGCGATGCGTCGCACAACGCGCGGAAAGTGCGCCAGCTCGCCGGCAATGCGGTGGCCAACGGCCTGCCCTGGGAGGACGGCCTTGCCGGCCTGACCCGCGTGCCGGCGGAGACCCTCGGCGTGGGCGACCGCGTCGGCACCATCGCCCCGGGCAAGCTGGCCGACCTGGTGCTGTGGAGCGGCGATCCGTTGGATGTGGCGAACACCGCGCAGCAGGTCTGGCTCGGCGGCCGCGCGATACCGATGCGTTCGCGCCAGACCGAATTGCGCGACCGCTACCTGCAACAGGCAGGCCCGCTGCCGCGCGCGTACTCGAAGTAGTTCTGACGCGACGAGTCAGTCGACGGAGGCGCCTTCGGGCGCCTTCGCTTTTCCGGCTTCGTGGCAGGGCGCATCCTCAGCCACCACACGGTCGCCGCCAGCTCGCTTGGCCACGTACATGGCCTGGTCCGCGCGGGCGATCAGCGACGCCACCGAATCCCCATCGCGCGCCTGCGCCGCGCCGATACTCGCGGTCAATCCGACCGCCACGCCCTCGACCCGCGCGCAGTCGCGACGGATGCGCGCGGCCACCTGCTCGGCGATGCGCACGGCCGCCGCCAGTTCGACGCCGGAAAGCACCAGCACGAACTCTTCGCCACCCAGGCGGCCAAGCTGGTCGCCGTACTGGAACTGCTCGCTCACCGCGCGCGTTACCGCGCGAAGGCAGGCATCGCCGAGCGCGTGGCCATGACGGTCGTTGATCTGCTTGAAGTGGTCGAGGTCGATGAACAGTAGCGAGGCGGGAATGCGTTCCCTTTCGCGCTCGATCAGCGCCCAGTCGAGCCGATGCTCGATGCCGCCGCGATTGAGTACGCCGGTCAGGCCGTCGCGCTCGGCGTGCTGCTTCGCGCTGTCGCGCTCGCGGCGGAACGTCAGCATGCGGTCGGCGAGGCCCAGCGCGAGCACCACCGCCGTGAGGGCGAGCACCCAGGGCAATCCGTACTCCAGCCACGGTTCCGCTCGCTCGCCCCCGCTGAAACGGAGCGCGCGCCACATGGTGAACACGAGCATGGGCACCCAGGCGATCAGCACATAGGCTGCGTGCTTCTGGCCGCGCATCCACGCGACCACCAGGGTGACCAGTGCGATGGCATTGGTCAGCAGGAACACCGCATTGGCCACGTCCGGGAACCACGCCTTGTCGGCGGGCCAGGGCAGCACCAGCAACACCAGCGTGGCGGTACAGCCATAGACACCAACGACGCGCATCAGCAGGCTCAACCTGGGCGCGACCCGCCGAAGGCTGGCGTAGTCCTGCCACAGATAGACCAGCAGGATGGTCGCGAGCGTGCCCGACGCCCAGATACCCTGGGCGCCGAAGCGGGCCAGCGCATCGAGCCCGGGCCACGCATACGCTTCACCGTACGAACACAATGCGTAGAGGAGCTGAAACAGCATCGCGCCCGCATACAGCAGATACACGCGTTCGCGCAGCATCGCCCAGAACAGCAACACCGCCAGGGATACACCCAGCACCGCGCCGATCGCAGGCATCACCAGACGCAGGTGGCGCAGGTCGGCAGCGGCGTAACGCGGCCGCGACTCGACCGTGACATGCAGTGGATAGCGCGCGCCTTCCACGCGCACATAGACGGGGCCATCGCCAGCCAGCGGGAACACCAGCGCGCGCCGCGTGTACTGCGGATCCAGATCGTGGCGGAATACATCCTGGGTGCGCGGGACGCCGTCCGGCGAGTCGAGCACGGTCACGCGCGCGGTGTACGGGTGGTAGACCACCAGCAACGGTTCGGCCACGCCCGGCCGCGGCTGAACGCGCCACTGCCCGTTGCCGATCACGCGCACGCCGTCGTCGTCGCCTTCGAAGCGACGTTCCGAGAAGAGCCCGGCACGCTGTCCGGCCTGCTGCTCCAGCGCCAGAGGCTGGATTCGGTCGATCCGCGCGATGTTTTCCCCAACCGCGGCGGATGCGGGCAGCAGGGCCAGAAGCAGTAGTAGCGACCACCACCCCTGTTTCATGTTGCCCCTTGCTTTCCGGCGGAGTGTCGGACCCGCCCGCGCGCCGGGCAAGCCCAGCCGGGACGTTAATGTGACGATCATCACATTAATTTCGCGATTTATTAAGCATCAGCGACGGGACCTGCGGCGCGTTCCGACTGTGGCGCAAGTCGTGGAAAGGTGATTTATTTCACACTTCACGCGTTTACGCGGCGACGGCCTGCCGGTTGTCCGCTAGCGTGGCGGGCCGAGGGAGATGCGACGGATGCCGGGAGGGGCAAAATGCGCATAGGGATAGTCGTGGATTCAGCGTGCGACCTGCCGCTGGAGTACCTGCAGCAACACAACATCGTCATCCTGCCGATCACGGTGCGGATCGGCGAAGCCGTACTCGCCGATCATCGCGACGAACAGGCGACGCTGAGCTTCCTGCACGCGCATGTCGCCGAGCGCGGCCACGAGGCCGAGACCACGCCGTTCACGGTCAACCAGATCCGGGACCTGTTCCTGGGCCAGCTGGTGATCGATTACGACCACGTGTTCTGCATGACGATCACGAAGACGCGTTCGCCGATCCACGACAACGCGATGCAGGCCAGCTTTGCCATCCTCAACGACTACAAGCCAGTGAGGCAGGCGGCGGGCCACAACTCCCCGTTCGCCCTGCGGGTGATCGACACGCAGAACCTGTTCGCGGCGCAAGGCATCACGGCGGTGGAAGCCGTGCGCATGCGCGAGGCCGGCGCCAACGTGCAGCAGATCCGCGTGCGCCTGGAGGAACTAGCGCAGAACACGCACGGCTACATGATCCCGCGCGACCTCTACTACCTGCGCAACCGCGCCCGCACCAAGGGGGATCGCAGCGTGGGTCTGTTGAGCGCGGCGCTGGGCAGCGCGCTGGACATCAAACCGGTGCTTTACGGCCACGCGGGCAATACGGAGCCGGTGGCCAAGATCAAGGGCTTCGACAATGCGGTCGAGCAGATGTTCAAGTTCACCGGCAACCGCGTCATGGCCGGCCTGATGACGCCCACCGTGTGCCTGAGCTACGGCGGCGAACTGTCGGAACTGCGCGCCCTGCCGGGCTACCAGCGCCTGCGGGACATCTGCGAGAACAACAAGGTTGAGGTATTCGAAAGTGTCATGAGCCTCACCGGGATGGTGAACGTGGGCAAGGGCGCCGTCGTGGCCGCCTTCGCCGCACCGCCCGCGCCGTTCAAGGCGACATAACGACGGCCTAACGCGGCGGGGCTACGCTATGCCCTTGGCTTGAACCGGGGGCGCCATGGCGGTCCGCTACTACATCAGTCTGCCCACTCCCGCCCGCGCACGCGGCGGGGATCCGGCGTTCAGTTTCGATGCGCACGGCGCGGAGGAATTCGCCGCGCAACTGCAGCATGCGCTGCGTACCAGCAGTCTGTTCGAGCGCTGGCGCGCACGCCAGGACGATCCCGATGAGGTCGATCCGGGCCTCGGCGTGGTCGATCCCGATGCCACGGTCGCCGGCCAGCAGGACGACCTCAGCATCCTCTTGGTGGCCCGCTCTTCCATTCCCGGCCATGTCCTGAAGCACCGCCTGCGCCTGCTTGCGGGCGGCGCCTGGGAACTGCGCGACGTCGCCGCGGCTTGAGCCGCCGTACGCCCGTCCTGCTGGCCTGGAGCGGCGGCAAGGACGCCGCTTGGACGCTGCATGTGTTGCGGCAACGCGATGATGTCGATGTCGTCGCCTTGCTGACGACGGTCACGCGCGAGTACGAACGCGTATCGATGCAGGGCATCCGCCGCAGCGTGCTGCATGCGCAGGCGCGCGCGACCGGCCTGCCGCTGTTGGAAGCGATGATTCCCGCGCAGTGCTCGAACACCGACTACGAGCGCGCCATGGCCGATGCCATCGCCCAGGCGCAGGGTCGTTGGCACGGGCTGCGCACGATGGCGTTCGGCGATCTGTTCCTCGAGGACATCCGCGCCTACCGCGTGGAGAACCTGGCCCGCGTGGGCTGGGACGTCGTCACGCCGCTGTTCGGTCGCGACACGGCATTGCTGGCGCGAGAGATGATCGACGGCGGACTGCGTGCGCAGTTGTGCTGTGTCGATACGCAGCAGTTGGATGCCGGCTTCGCAGGTCGCGACTTCGCTCGTAGCTTGCTCGCCGCGCTGCCTGCCCACGTCGATGCCTGCGGCGAGAACGGCGAGTTCCACACCTGCGTGTCGGCAGGACCGATGTTCGATGCGCCCCTCGCGCTCACGCAGGGCGACACCGAGCTGCGCGATGGTCGCTTCGCCTTCACCGACTACGCGCTAGCCGCGGCTACGTAGGGTAGGCCTCGGCCCACCATCGCACATACGAGCGGATCATCGGCGGGCTGAAGCCCGCCCTACGCCTTCAAGGCCGCAGCATGGTGCGCGATGTGGTCGCCGATGAAGCTGGCGATGAAGTAGTAGCTGTGGTCGTAGCCGGGCTGCAACCGCAGCGTCAGCGGGTGGCCGGCCTCGGCGGCCGCCGCTTGCAGCAATTCGGGCTTCAGCTGACTCTGCAGGAATTCATCCGCGTCGCCCTGGTCGACGAGCAACGGCAGCTTCTCCTGCGCGCGCCTGACCAGTTCGACCGTGTCGTAGGCCTTCCAGGCCTCGCGGTCATCGCCCAGGTAGGCGGTGAACGCCTTCTGTCCCCACGGCACCTGCGAAGGCGCGACGATCGGCGAGAACGCCGAGACGCTGCGGTAGCGTCCGGGATTCTTCAGCGCGAGGGTCAGCGCACCATGCCCGCCCATGGAATGCCCGCTGATGCCACGTGCTTCGGTCACCTGAAAGTTCGCTTCGATCAACGCCGGCAGTTCGTCGACGATGTAGTCGTACATGCGGTAGTGCGCCGACCACGGTGCCTGCGTGGCATTGACGTAGAAGCCGGCGCCCTTGCCCAGGTCGTAGCCGTCGGCATCGGCCACGTCGTCGCCACGTGGGCTGGTGTCGGGTGCGACGAGGATCACGCCATGCTCGGCGGCATAGCGCTGCGCACCCGCTTTGGTGATGAAATTCTGTTCCGTGCAGGTCAGGCCGGACAGCCAGTACAGCAGGGGCAGCTTGCGCGTCTCCGCTTGCGGTGGCAGGTAGACCGCGAACCGCATCGTGCAGCCGAGGGTGCTTGAGGCGTGTTCGTAGACGTCCTGCGAGCCGCCGAAGCAGGCGCGATGTT
Source organism: Pseudoxanthomonas sp. YR558 (assembly GCF_900116385.1). Taxonomy (NCBI): domain Bacteria; kingdom Pseudomonadati; phylum Pseudomonadota; class Gammaproteobacteria; order Lysobacterales; family Lysobacteraceae; genus Pseudoxanthomonas; species Pseudoxanthomonas sp. YR558. The sequence continues at coordinate 2,047,776 of NZ_FPCI01000001.1, forward strand.
CGATGCGCTTCATGTTCATGCCCCCTTTCCAGCGCGGTGCGCCTCCAGCTCCTGCAGCACGGTCCGGTCGATCGCATCGATGCCCCGCTGATGGCTCTGGTTCACCCGCTGCGCGGCTTCCGTGCGCTCGAAAAAATCCATCTCTTCGAGTTGGCTCCTCACGCCATCCAGCACCCGTGACTTCACCCTGCCCGCGGTGACCGCGCATGCAGTCCGCGCGTCGGCCAGCGCTGCCTCCGGCGTGCCGGCATGCGCGAAGGCATGTTCGCGCAGGCAGTCGTAATAGGGCCGACCAAGCGCATCGGCAGGCACGCCCGTGCCCGGGGGCGGCGCCGCCCATGCCGATGTAGCCAGCAGGATCCACATGGACGCAAGAGTGACCGCGACGACCCACGGAACGGGACGCGAAATGAGGTGCGACATGGGGGATCCTCAGTAGTGGACGACGCTGCGGATCGACTTGCCTTCATGCATCAGGTCGAAGGCCTCGTTGATGCCGTCCAGCGGCATGGTATGGGTCACGAACGGCGCGAGTTCGATGTCGCCCTTCATCGCGTCCTCGACCATGCCCGGCAGCTGCGAGCGACCCTTCACGCCGCCGAACGCGGTGCCCATCCACTTGCGTCCGGTCACCAGCTGGAACGGACGCGTGCTGATCTCCTGGCCTGCACCGGCCACGCCGATGATCACGCTCTGGCCCCAGCCGCGGTGCGCGCACTCCAGCGCGGCGCGCATGACGTTGACGTTGCCGATGCATTCGAACGAATGGTCCACGCCCCAGCCCGTCATCTCGACGACGACCTGTTGGATCGGCTTGTCGAAGTCCTTTGGGTTGAGGCAATCGGTGGCGCCGAACTGCATCGCCATCTCGAACTTGGAAGGATTGGTGTCGATGGCGATGATGCGGCCGGCCTTGGCCTGACGCGCGCCCTGGATCACCGCCAGGCCGATGCCGCCCAGGCCGAACACCGCGACCGAGTCGCCCGCCTGCACCTTGGCGGTGTTGTGCACCGCGCCGATGCCCGTGGTGACGCCGCAGCCGAGCAGGCACACGTGCTCCGGGTTCGCCTCGGGATTGACCTTGGCCAGCGACACTTCCGCCACGACGGTGTATTCGCTGAAGGTCGAGCAACCCATGTAGTGGTAGATCGGCTGGCCTTCGTAGGAGAAGCGCGAGGTACCGTCCGGCATCACGCCCTTGCCCTGGGTGGCACGCACCGACGTGCACAGGTTGGTCTTGCCGCTCTTGCAGAACAGGCACTCGCCGCATTCGGCGGTGTAGAGCGGGATGACATGGTCGCCCGGCTTCACGCTGGTGACGCCTTCGCCCACCTCGACCACGATGCCCGCGCCTTCATGGCCCAGCACGACGGGGAACAGGCCCTCCGGATCGTCGCCCGACAGCGTGAACGCATCGGTGTGGCAGACACCCGTGTGGGTGATCTTCACCAGCACTTCGCCTTTCCGGGGCGGGGCGACGTCGATCTCGACGATCTTCAGCGGTTCGCCTGCGGCGAAGGCGACGGCGGCACGGGATTTCATGGGACAGCTCCTGCAAGACAAGTGAAAGTGAAACGGGTGGTGCGCGGTGCGCGGGTTATTTCAGATAAGAGCGCACCAAGCCCGCCATCTCGGTGACCCGTGCCTGCCGCTGCGCATCGGACTGCGCGGGTTGGCCGAACTCCTCGCGGATGTGCGCCTCCATGACCTCAGACATCAGGCCGTTGACCGCACCGCGGATCGCCGCGATCTGCTGCAGCACCGGGCCGCAATCGGCGCCGGCTTCCAGCGCGCGTTCCAGCGCTTCGGTCTGGCCGCGGATACGGCGTACGCGAGCGAGGACGCGCTTCTTCTCATGGGCGGAGTGCGGCATGGCGATCAGGCTCATATCCAATACTGGGGTATAGTATCTTGATCGCGAACGCTCTACCAACGCCCGCCGTGACAACGGCAACGCGGAGTGCTTGACGGGATCAATAATTCCTATATTCTGGAATTATGGAAACAAAGACCGCACTGAAGGCCCTGGCTGCACTGGGCCACGAATCCCGCCTCGCCGCGTTCCGCGCCCTCGTCCAAGCCGGACCCGATGGGTTGGCCGTCGGCGAGTTGCGCGAACGCCTGGACTTGCCACCGGCCACGCTGACCGCGCACCTCAACGTGCTGCGCGCCTCCGCGTTGGTCAGCGACCAGCGCGAGGGTCGGGTGATTCGGGTACGGGCCAACTATCTTCAGATGAACGGCCTGATCGGCTATCTGACCGAGAACTGCTGCGGCGGTGTCGCCTCTTGCGCACCCGCATCCTCCTGCATACCCACGAAGAAGGCCGCACCATGAACCGATTCCATGTCCATTTGAACGTCCACGACCTACCCGCCAGCATCCGCTTCTACCGCGCGCTGTTCGCCGCCGAACCCACGGTCGTCAAACCCGACTACGCGAAGTGGATGCTGGAAGACCCCCGGATCAACTTCGCCATCTCGAACACCGGACGTGCGCCAGGCATCGACCATCTCGGCCTGCAGGCCGAGGACGCCGAGGGCCTACGCGCCCTGGGCCACCGCCTCGATGCCGCGGGCGGCAGCGTGGTGCCGGAAGAAGCCACGGTCTGCTGCTACGCCAAGTCGGACAAAGCCTGGACGGAAGATCCGCAGGGAACGCGCTGGGAGACCTTCCATACCTTCGGCGATGCCACCACCTACCACGCGGGCGACGCGGCCTGCGCCACGGATGGTGTCAGTTGCACGCCGGACCCGCATGCGATGCCGACGACGCCCGCACAGGGCACCACGTGCTGCGCACCCCGGTCGGGTTGTTGCTGAGCATGGGTATACCCCGCATCCTCTTCGTCTGCGTAGAGAACTCGAACCGCAGCCAGATGGCCGAAGCCTTCGCGCACCTGCTGGGCGGCGACCGCATTGAAGCTTTCAGTGCCGGCTCGCGCCCCTCCGGCCGCATCAATCCGAAGGCGATCCGTTTCATGGGCGAACTGGGCTACGACTTAGCTACGCACGCTTCGAAGTCGCTGGACGAGGTGGAAGGCGAATTCGATGCGGTGATCACGATGGGCTGCGGCGACAACTGCCCCTGGATCCCGGCGAAGCGGCGTGAAGACTGGGGCCTGCCCGATCCGCGCGACATGGACGACGACGGATACCGCGCGGTGCGCGACGACATCGGGCGCCGCGTGCAGGCGCTGCTGGCGTCGCTGTGATGCAACGTGCATTGCTGGCCGAGGGCCTCGGTACGCTGCTGCTGCTGGCGACGGTGGTCGGCTCCGGCATCATGGGCCAGGCGCTGAGCCCGGATAACCTGGCGGTAGCGTTGCTCGCGAATGCGGCAGCGACGGCAGGTGTGTTGTACGTGCTGGTCACAGTGCTCGGGCCGATCTCCGGCGCGCACTTCAATCCCGCCGTCACGTTGGCCGTGAGGCTGCGCGGCAGCCTCGATACGCGCACCGCCGCCGCCTACGTGCTCGCGCAGTGCGCAGGCGCGCTCGCGGGCGTGATGCTCGCGCATGCGATGTTCGATCTGCCCCTGCTCCAGCCCGGCGTCCGCGCGCGCACCGGCAGCGCGCAATGGCTCAGCGAAGCCGTGGCCACGTTCGGCCTGCTGCTGACGATCCTGCTCGGCCTGCGCCATCGCGCGCAGGCGATTCCGGCCCTGGTGGCGGGCTACATCTTCGCCGCTTACTGGTTCACCGCCAGCACTTCGTTCGCCAATCCCGCGGTGACGCTCGCGCGCGCGCTGACGCAGACGTTCGCCGGCATCCGTCCGCTGGATGCGCCGGCCTTCATCGGTGCCCAGCTGCTCGGTACCGCGCTTGCGCTGCTCGCCGCACGCACGCTGCTCGCGCCCATCGCCAATCCCTCACCGGAACCGCCATGAGCACGATACGCCCCGCCAACAGCGCGGACCTGCCCCGCATTGCCGCTCTGCTCGACGCAGAGGCGCTGCCGACCACGGACCTGGCGACCTCTCCGATCGGGTTCTGGATCGACGAGGACCACGCGGGTTTGGTGGCCGCCATCGGCCTGGAGCAACACGCCGATACCGGTCTGCTGCGATCGCTGGTGGTCGCGCCGGCGCATCGCGGCGCGGGGCACGCACGACGACTTGTCGAAGCCCTCGAAGCCCAGGCGCGCGCACGCGGCATCCGTGACCTGGTGTTGCTGACGCAGACCGCGGCCCCGTTCTTCGCCCGCGCAGGCTATACCGTCATCACGCGAGACAATGCACCGCGCGCCGTCCGGGACAGCGCGGAGTTCCGTGCGCTATGTCCGGCATCGGCCACCTGCATGCACAAGGCGCTCTGAGCACGCACAGCGGAGTGCCGCGCGATCACTTCACCCGCTGGCCGTGCTTGACCACGATGTCGACCCGCTGCAGCAGAGCGACCTGCTTCAGCACGTCGCCTTTCACCGCGATGATGTCGGCGTACTTGCCTTCGGTGATGGTGCCGTAGTCCTTGTCGGCCTTCATCGCCACCGCCGGCCAGTAGGTGGCGGCGCGAATGGCGTCGATCGCCGGCACGCCGAGCTTGTTGACCCATACATCGAGCTCGTTCCACGTGCTGCCGCTGTGGAACTTCATCGGGATGCCGGAATCGGTGCCGATCAGCAGCATCGCCCCGCTCTCGCGCAGCTGCTGGAACTTGCGCTGCAAGGTCGGCCACCGCTGAGGCGTCTGCTGGAAGTAGCTGATGCGCTCGGGATATTCGAGCGACTGCTTGATGTCGTCGATGATCGCGGGCGTCAGACCCACATGCCAGTCGGTGCCGTCGATGAACTCGTGGCTCTTCACCGTATAGGGAAAGTTGTAGAGCCCCTCGATGGTGGGCGTCCAGAACAATGGGCCCGAGGCCATGTTGCCGGTGCGCTCGCGCAACGCGGCGATCACGTCCGGCGGATACTCGGGCGAGGCCGCCAGCCCGGTGTGCTCGAAGCAATCTACGCCGAACTTCAGGCCGCGGCGGATCTCTTCCGGCCGGTGCGCATGCGCGACGACGGGAAGTCCATGCTTGTGGGCTTCATCGACGATGGCGGCGAGCTCGGCATCGCTCATGCCGTCCTGGTCGATCAGCTTGACGACGTCCACGCCCGCCTGCGCGATGCGCTTGATCTTCGCGCGCGCGTCGGCAGGCGAATCCACGCCCCAGCGGAACTGCTCGGTGCCCGGATAGGGCTTCTTCTGGATGAAAGGCCCCGATACGAACAGCGTGGGGCCGGGGATGCGGCCGCTGTTGATGGCATCGCGCACCGCGATGCTGTCTTCCAGCGGGCCACCCAGGTCGCGCGCGCCGGTGACCCCGGCCAGCAGCAGCTGCTTGGCCGACGACGGCATGATCACGTCGCGGAACTGGGCGGGATAGGTCTTGTCCCAATGCTCGTAGTCGGCGTGCCCGTTGATCATCAGGTGCACGTGCATGTCCCACAGGCCGGGCAACACCGTCATGCCCTCGGTGGAGATGACCGTCGCGTCGGCCGGCACCGGCAGCGTCTTCACCGTACCGACGGCGACGATGCGCTGGTTCTCGATCAGGATGACGCTGTCGCGGATCGGATCACTGAGCGTGCCGTCGACCAGCGTGCCACCCACCATCGCCACGCGCTGCGCCTGCGCAAGCGGTGCGAACGCCAGGCAGATCGCGATGCCGCATGCCTTCCATCCCATTGCCGCCCGCATCGGCCTTCCCCTGCATGGAAAGGCCCAGCCTAACCCGGGTCGGGTCAGTACGCGAATTCGCGGAACACGCGATCGATGTCGCCTTGCCAGGGGCCGTTGAACAGCGCGAGCTTGCGCTCGGCCGAGGTCTCGTTGGCCTCGACGATCTCCACCAGCGCATCGAGGAAGCCGGCTTCGTCCACGCCCTTGCTGTTGAGGCGCGCGCGACGCTGCAGCCCGCCGATGGCGATCTTCACCGCCTCGCGGGCCAGGTCGCGGACGGTGCCGTCGCGGAAGGGCAGCTTCAGCGCATGCTTCGGCACGCCGTCGCGCAACGCGTGGCGCTCGGCCAGCGAGAAATCCTTGACCAGGTCCCATGCCGCGTCGAGCGCGGCATCGTCGTACAACAAACCGACCCAGAACGCGGGCAACGCGCAGATGCGGTTCCAGGGACCGCTGTCCGCGCCGCGCATCTCCAGAAACTTCTTCATCCGCACTTCCGGGAAGGCGGTGGTCATGTGGTCCGACCAGTCGCGCAGCGTGGGCAGCGCACCGGGCAGCACATCCAGCTCGCCACGCAGAAACTTGCGGAACGACTTGCCGCTGGCATCGTGGTAGATGCCGTCGCGATAGGAGAAGTACATCGGCACGTCGAGCAGGTAGTCGACGTAGCGCTCGTAACCGAAGCCGTCCTCGAAGACGAAGTCCAGCATGCCGGTGCGGTCGCCGTCGGTGTCGGTCCAGATGTGCGAACGGTAGCTCTGGTAGCCGTTCGGCGTGCCTTCGGTGAACGGCGAGTCGGCGAACAGCGCCGTGGCCACCGGCTGCAGCGCCAGCGACACGCGGAACTTCTTCACCATGTCCGCTTCGCTGGCGTAGTCCAGGTTCACCTGCACCGTGCAGGTGCGCGTCATCATGTCCAGGCCGAGCTGGCCAACCTTGGGCATGTACGACTTCATGATCTGGTAACGGCCCTTCGGCATCCACGGCATCTCGTCGCGGCGCCACTTGGGCTGGAAGCCCATGCCGAGGAAGCCGAGCTGCAGTTCGTCGGCGACCTCCTTCACTTCCTTCAGGTGCGTGCCGACTTCGACGCAGGTTTCGTGGATCGTCTCCAACGCCGCGCCCGACAGCTCGAGCTGGCCCGCCGGCTCCAGGGTGACCGAAGCGCCATCCTTCGACAGCGCGATCACGCGACCCTTCTCTTCAACGGCCTCCCAGCCGAAGCGGGTGAGGCCCTTCAGCAGGGCCTCGATGCCGCGATCGCCATCGAAGGTCGGCGGACGCAGGTCGTCGAGGCGGAAACCGAACTTCTCGTGCTCGGTGCCGATGCGCCAGTCGCTGCGCGGCTTCTCGCCGGACGCGACATAGGCCACCAGCTGCGCGCGGTCGGTGATGGGCGTGTCGGCGACGTGGCTGGGACTGGACAAGGGCGGAACTCGCGAAGGGGGAGACGCAATGTCGGGCCGCAGCCTTCCATTGCAAGGCCGGCACTATAACGTGACCGTGCGCACGCGATCGTCGCCATGGAAACGCCGCAGCGTCCCATCCATGCACGCGAAGCGGGTGCGCCCGCTCGACGCGGGCCGCGGCGCTCGCCTACGCTGCGCGCATGCCCCGCCACGCCCGCACTGCTGTCCCGCGCCATCGCGAACTGCACCGTACCGACCGGGTCGGCTGGCTGCGGGCTGCCGTGCTCGGCGCCAACGACGGCATCGTCTCGGTATCGGGGTTGGTCGTGGGCGTGGCCGCCAGCGGCGCAGCGCCCTCGACGATCCTACTGACCGGCGTGGCCGGACTCGTGGCCGGCGCCATGTCGATGGCGGCCGGCGAGTACGTCTCGGTCCAGTCGCAGGCCGACGCGGAAGCGGCCGATCTTGCCGTCGAGAAACGCGAGCTGCACGAAATGCCCGACGGCGAGCTGGCCGAGCTGACCCAGATCTATGTCGGCCGCGGACTGGAGCCGGCACTTGCGCGGCAGGTGGCGGAACAACTCACGGCGCACGATGCCCTTGCTGCGCACATGCGCGACGAACTGGGGATCACCGACGCCCTGCGCGCCCGGCCCGTGCAGGCGGCGCTGGCATCAGCCGCGGCCTTCACCGTGGGCGCGCTGTTGCCGATCGCCACGACCCTGCTGGCCCCCGCCGACAAGGTGGCCATCGTGACCACCCTCGCCACGGTGGCAGGCCTGCTGGTGTCCGGCGGCCTGGCCGCGCGCGTAGGCGGCGCACCGGTGTTACGCGGTGCGTGGCGGGTAGGTTTCTGGGGCGCGATGGCGATGGCGGCAGCCGCGCTGGTGGGCCGCCTGTTCCACGTCTCGGTGTGACGACTAAAGCCCCAGCCAGCCGCCCACGATCATGCGGGCTTCGTCGACGCCCTGCTTGGATTCGGCCGAGAACGTCTGCACGCTGACGGTGTCGCCGAACGCAGAGAACAGTTCCTTCTTCACCGCCTGCAGCGCATTGCCCTGCTGGCCGCGGCCCAGCTTGTCGGCCTTGGTCAGCAGCGCGTGGGCCGGCAGGCCCCGCTGGACCGCATACCCCAGCATCTGCCGGTCGTAGTCCTTCAGCGGATGGCGGATGTCCATGACGACCACCAGCCCCTTCAGCGCCTCGCGAGTACGGAAATAGCGATCGATGAACGCCTGCCAGTGGGCCTGCAGGTCCTGCGGCACCTTGGCGTAGCCGTAGCCGGGCAGGTCGACCAGGTAGCGTTCGGGCTGGACCTGGAAGAACACCAGCTGCTGCGTGCGGCCAGGGGTCTTGGAGACCCGCGCCAACCGGTTGTGGTTGACCAGCGCATTGAGGGCACTGGACTTGCCGGCATTGGAACGGCCGGCGAAGGCCACTTCGAAGCCGCCATCCTCCGGCAACTGGCGCGGGGTGTGGGCGGAGAGCAGGTAAGTGGCGGAATTCAGGGGGTTCGACATGGCGATAGGATCGCACGGCGACGGTCCGGATACCGTTTGAATTGACCGCGAGCGGCCGCCGCGACGATAATTCGCGGGTTTCGCGGCCCCTCCGGGCGTCGCCATCAGTCAAAGGTTTCGGAGCTTTAGCATGCGCCACGCTCGCGTTATGGGACTTGCCGGATTGGCCGTACTGGCCGTGGGCGCAGTCGCTTTTGCACAGACCACGGTGGTCCCCGTGCCGGACAATGCCCCGGTCGAGACCGCGCCGCTGGACATCAATCTCGCCAAGACCACCTGGGGCGACGCCAAGGCCGGCCAGACCAAGGCCGCCGCCTGCGCGGCCTGCCACGGCGCCGACGGCAACCCCAGCGACCCGCAGTACCCCCGCATCGCCGGCCAGAGCGAGCGCTACATTGCCCAGCAGTTGGCGCTGTTCGCCTCGGGCGAGCGCAACACCGGCATGGCCGCCGTGATGGCCCCGTTCGCCCAGACCCTCAACGCGCAGGACATGCGTGACGTTGGCGCTTACTTCGCCACTCAGAAGTCGGGCGCCGGCCTGGCCGATGACAGTGTCATCGCCGACGGCACCTACCAGGGCATGAAGTTCTACGAAGTCGGCCAGCAGCTGTACCGCAGTGGCGACGCCAAGCGCGGCGTGCCGGCCTGCCTGGCATGCCATGGCCCGACCGGTGCCGGCAACCCAGGCCCGGCCTACCCGCACATCGGCGGCCAGATGCAGGACTACACCGTGCGTCGCCTGACCGAGTACAAGGCCGGCACGACCACGATCAAGGACCCGGCCCACTTCAACATCATGGCCCAAGTCGCCGGCCCGCTGACCGAGCAGGAAATCCAGGCGCTCGCCAGCTACCTGCAGGGCCTGCACGCCCGCGCCGACGACGTCGCGGCCGCCAAGGCCGGCAAGTAATCCCGGACTTCCGCCGCCCACCGCGGCCGGAAGTGCAAGCTCCTGTTCATCGCGCCGGCCCCACCATGGCCGGCGTTTCTTTTTCCGCGCCCCGCCACACGCCGGGGCCAGCACGAAGCTGGAGAATCCCGATGGCGTCCCGTCTGCTGTCCGTCCTGATCACCCTGCTGGCCCTGGTGCCCGCCGTCGCCCTGGCCGCGCCGCCGGCCCCCGCGCCGCTGGTCGAGGGTGAGGACTACGTGGTGATCGAAAACGGTGCGCCTTACGCCCCGCTCAACGGGAAAGTCGAGGTGGTCGAGGTGTTCGGCTACACCTGCGTGCACTGCGCCCACTTCGAACCCACGCTGGCGGCGTGGAAGAAAACCCTGCCCAAGGACGTGCGCCTGACCCCGGTGCCGGCGGCTTTCGGCGGCTACTGGATCCCGTATGCCCGCGCCTTCTTTGCTGCCCGGCAGCTCGGCGTGCAGGAACGCACCCATCAGGCGATCTTCGATGCCCTGCACAAGACCGGCGCACTGCCCATCCAGAATGCATCGGCCGATGAAATCGCCGCGTTCTACGCCACCCAAGGCGTGGACAAGGCGAAGTTCAGCACCGCGCTGCGCGGCGAACAGGTCGACCAGCAGCTCGAGCGCGCCCGCGCCTGGGCGATGGCCGCCGACATCGACGGCACCCCGACCATGATAGTCAACGGCAAGTACCGCGTGATCGGCGGGCGCACCTACACCGACATGCTGAAGATCGTCGATCGCCTGGTGGCACGCGAGCGCACCCGCAAGTGATGACGCCGTCATGGCAGCCCCGCCGGGGCCCATGCAGAATGTGAAGTTCCCGCCCTTAGTGGCAGCCCTATTTCCCGATACCTTGGAGTCCGCGCGATGAAATCCCGCCACGTCCTGATGTTGTCCCTGCTGTTGCCGATCCTGGCGGCCTGCGGACCCAAGCCCTCCACCGATACCTCGCCGACCGGCGACGCTGCGGCTCCTGCGGCGCCGGCTGCCGAGGCCGCTCCGGCCACGGACGCCGCGCCTGCACCGACCGATGCCAGCGCGCCTGCGGGTACGCCGGCCGCCACCGAGGCCGCCGCGGCGACGCCGAACACCAACCCGATCGTTCCGCCGCAAGGCCCGGCACCCGTGGCCGGTACGGACTACGAAGAGATCGCCAGCGCCCAGCCGTACGCGCCGCTCAACGGCCAGATCGAAGTGACCGAGGTCTTCGGTTATGTCTGCCCTGCCTGCGGTGCCTTCGCTCCCCGCATGGCGGCATGGAAGGCCAAGCAGCCGGCCGATGTGCGCATCACCTACGTGCCGGTCGCGTTCGGCAAAGTGTGGGAGCCCTACGCCAAGGCGTACTACGCGGCGGAAGCGAAGGGGCTGGTCGACAAGACCCACGACGCGGTGTTCGCGGCCATCCACCTGCAGCGCACGCTGCCGGGCGAAGGCAAGCCGCCGGCCGACCCGGCCGAGATCGCGAAGTTCTACGCCGGCTATGGCGCGAATCCGCAGGAGTTCGTGGCGCTGATGAACAGCTTCGGCACCAACGCCAAGATCGGCCGTGGCATGCAGCTGGCGCAGAAGTGGGGCGTGACCAGCACCCCGACCATCGTCGTCAACGGCAAGTACCGCGTGACCGGCGGCCGCACCTGGGACGACGTGCTGCGCATCACCGACCACCTGGTCGCGATGGAACGCGCCAAGCGCTGAACCCCACGGAAGCCCCCACTTCCATGACCGGATCCGCTTCTCCCGCCGCGCGCCGGCTGCGCGTGCTGAGCGCCAACATCCAGGCAGGCTCCAGCACGCGCCGCTACAGCGACTACGTGACCCGCAGCTGGTCCCATGCGCTGCCGGCCGGCAACAAGCGCGGCAGCCTGGACCTGATCGCGCAGCTGGCCGGCGAGCACGACATCGTCGGCCTGCAGGAGGCGGACCCCGGCAGCCTGCGCTCGGGCTTCACCAACCAGACGCACTACCTGGCCGAGCGTGCCGGTTTCGACTACTGGACGCATCAGCCCAATCGCAACGTGGCGCGCGTGGCCGGCAGTGCGAACGGACTGCTGAGCAAACTCGAGCCGGTGGAAGTGACCGACCACAGCCTGCCCGGCCGCATCAGCGGCCGCGGCGTGTTGATGGCGCGTTTTGGCGAAGGCGATGAAGGGCTCACCGTCGCCGTCGCGCACCTGTCGCTCGGCGCCAACTCGCGGCGCTCGCAACTGGCCTTCATCGGCGAACTGCTGTCGGATCATCCGCACGCCGTGCTGATGGGCGATTTCAACTGCATGCCCGACACGCCGGAAATGGAACTCCTCTACAAGCGCACGCGCCTGCGCCCGCCGGCGGTATGCGTACCCACGTTCCCGAGCTGGCGACCGCAGCGCGCCATCGACCACATCCTGGTCAGCGATGGATTGCAGGCGGACAACGCGCGAGCAATGCCCGCCGCGAATTCCGACCACCTCGCGCTGGCGATGGACATCGACGTGCCGGACATCGCACTGCGCTGAGCCCGCCCGGCGCTAAGGCGCCGTCATACGACGGTTGAAGGCCTCGACCTCCATCGGTCGGCCGAACATGTAGCCCTGGAACAGCCGACAACCCTGTTCTCCCAACAGGACGAATTGCTCCTGCTGCTCGATGCCTTCGGCGATCACGTCGATGCCCAGGTCTTGCCCGAGCTGGAGCAGGTTGCGGGTGATGCTGGCGGCCTGCGTATCCCGGACGATCCCCCGCGTGAACGCCCGGTCGATCTTCATCTCGGCGAAAGGCAGTTCGCGCAGGTACGACAGCGAGGAGTGGCCCGCACCGAAGTCGTCGAGCGAAAACCGTACACCCCTGGCATGCAGTGCGCGCATCTTGCCCGCGGCGTCCTCCATATCGTGGACGAGTACGCTTTCGGTCAACTCGAGGGTCAGCCGTCCTGCGCCGATGCCGGAACGCACCATGGCATCGGCCACTTGCTGTACGAAATCCGGCTGACGCAACTGCAGCGCACTGATGTTGACCGACAAGCGCAATGCGCGCAGCGATGGATCGGTCTCCCATGCCTGCAGCTGCGCGCAGGCGGCCTGCAATATCCATTGCCCCAGCGGCAGGATGAAGCCTGTTTCTTCGGCCGCCAACATGAAGTCGTGCGGACGGATGACGCCGCGTCGGGCATCCCGCCAGCGCAGCAGGGCCTCCGCACCGACCACCCGGCCCTCGCCATCGACCTGCGGTTGGTAGAACAGCTCGAAGCGACGCTGCGACAACGCATCGCGTAGCTCGCGATGGAGCGCCCGATGTTCCGCGAGGTCGCTCTCTGCCAGCCGCACCACCACCAGGAAGGAGACGACGACCGTCGCCAGGTTGATCCAGATGCCGGTCCGTCGCACCTCTTCGCTGATCGCATAGGGCGACGTGCCGACCGGCGTTGCGGCGAACAGCATGAAGAGCGCCAATAGTCCGAGCACGGCGCCATAGCGCAACGCTGGTGGCTCGGCGCGGAACACGTGGTGCGCGCAGAGGGCGAGCACCAACAAGAAGAGATGACTGGTTCGTGGAATCGCCGCAGTCGATACGTCGAGGAACACGGAGAAGAAGCACAGCACCAGGGCAAGGCCGATGAAGGCGATCCACGAGGCCGCACGCGTCCGGCGCCGGCGGGCCATGATGATCACCACGCTGCCGAGAAGCGCCATTGCCAGTTCCGCCCCCGCGACGGCCCAGGCGCCCCGCAAGGCGAAGAACACCCCCCAGCCCACGCCCAGCGCGCCGACAATCACGCCGGTCGCTATCAGCAGATTGAACGCGCGCCGCCGACGCCGGTGCTCTGCCGCGTTCGCCCAGTATCCAGAACCGTTGTCGACCGGTGCTTCCATGCGCTGCGGGTACCCCCTCGCCTTCGCATCCTACTCCTGCAACCTCGGACTTCGACGGGTTGGCTCAACCGCTGGCCAAGATCGCGATGCCCATGATGATCATGAAGGCGGCGAACACGCGCTTCAGCGCCTTGCCGCCGATGCGATGGGCGAGTCGCGTGCCCCAGGGCGCGGCCAGCACGGAGGCGATCGCCACCCCGATGGCGGCGGGCAGGTAGATGTAACCGACCGCGTGCGCGGGCAACGCGCCCGGCGGCGCGTGCAGGGCGTATCCCGCGGCGCTCGCGAGGCCGATCGCCACGCCACACGCGCTCGAGGTGCCGACTGCCCGCACTGGTTGCACGCCACGCCACACCAACAATGGCACCGTCATGCTGCCGCCGCCGATACCGACCACGGCCGACACCGCGCCAACGACCGATCCCGCAGCGCTCATCCAGGGCCCGCGTGGCGCGGGCACGCCGCGCCCTTCCGGATGCGCGTGGCCACCGAGCACCATCTGTGCGCCGGCGATAAAGCAGTAGCCCGCGACGATCCAACGCAGCACGTTGTCGTCGAGGTACACGGCTAGGCCGCTGCCGAGCCAGCCGCCCAGCAACAGCCCCGGCACCATCCACGCGACCGTCGGCCACAGCACGCTGCCGCGACGGTGATGCGCATACGCGGACGAGGCGGCGGTCAGTACGATGCTCGCCAAGGAGCTGGCCAGCGCCGCATGCATCGCAGCCTCCTTGGGCACGCCATGCAACGGCAGGATCCACGCAAGCGCGCCGACCAGCACAAGGCCGCCGCCGATCCCCAACAAACCGGCCAGCACGCCCGCCAATACGCCCAGCAACGGAAACATCCACACGCCTTCCACGCGATCTCGCTCCTCGCAGTCCCTGTCTACAGGGACGTTCAGCCGGCATCGGTATAGTCCCGGCATGGTCCGTATTTCATATTTCATCGTACTCGCTGCCGCCCTCGGAACGGGCATGGCGTGCGGCGCGCGCGCGCAAACCGCCGATCCGCAGCGCGCCCAGGTCATGGCCGCGCTGGAGGCCGCCGAGGCCGGCAGGCTCGACCCCGCGCAGTCGGCCGCGCTGGTGCGCCATCCGTTGTACGGCTGGATCGAGTTCGCTTCGTTGCGCCGCGATCCCGACGCCATCACCACGACGCAGGCGCAGGACTTCCTGCGGCGCTACGACGGGCAGGCGGTGGCCTCGCAGTTGCGTTCGCTGTGGCTGGCCGCGCTGGCGCGTCGCCAGGACTGGCCGACGTTCCTGGCGGCGTGGAAGCCGACCGACAGCGTCGCGCTGCAGTGCGCCCACTTGGCCGCACGCCAGGCCACCGGCCGGACCGATGCGGCCTGGACCGAACAGGCGCAGGCGCTCTGGCGCAAGGGTGCGAAGTCGCTCCCCGATGGCTGCGACCCTGTCTTTACCGTGTTGGCCAGCCAGGGTGGGCTGCCGGCCGCGCTGAGGTGGGAGCGGATCGAAGCCGCGGCGGCGGAGCGTCAGACGAGCGTGATGCGCACTGCCGCGCGCGGTCTGCCTGTCGACGAAGCCGCGCAGGCCAACGACTACGCCGCCTTCATCGACGCCGTCAACGCGCGCGCCCTCACGTGGCCGAAGACCGACCGCAGCCGGCGCATGGCGGCGTACGGACTGGCGAAGCTCGCACAGAACGATCCCGATACCGCCGAGCGTCTGCTGCCGCAGTACGCGGATGCGCTCGGCATGGGCGACGCCGAACGCGGACAGGTGCTGTACCAGATCGCACTGTGGACCGTGGCCTCGTACGGTCCCGACTCCGCGCGTCGCCTGGGCAACGTCCCCGAGTCCGCGTACGACGAACGCCTGCACGAGTGGCGCGTGCGCGAAGCGCTGTCGCGCGGCGATTGGCCCGCGGCCTTGGTCGCGCTGCGGAAGATGCCGACCTCGCAGCGTTCGGATTCGCGCTGGCGCTACTTCGAGGCGCGCATGGCGGAGAAGACCGGCGACAACACCACCGCACAGCGCCTGTTCCGCGAAACAGCGGGCAATCCGACCTTCCACGGCTTCCTCGCCGCGGACCGCGTCAACCAGCCGTACGCGCTGTGCGCCTGGATTCCGAACGATCCGGCAACGGCCAAGCAAGCAGTCGCGCGAGAGCCCGCCATCCAGCGCGCGATGGCGCTGTGGCAGTTGGACCGACCGGGTTGGGCGACTGCCGAATGGAACGACGCACTGTCGCGCTTCGACGACACCCAGCGGCGCATCGCGGTGGAGGTCGCTCGCGACAACGGCTGGTTCGACCGTGCCGTGTTCTCGCTGGGCAGCGTGCGCGGCGAGAGCCGCCCCGACGAGCAGCGGCTGTACGAACTGCGGTTCCCGCTGCATCACGGCGACACCATCCGGCGCGAAGCGGCCAAGCATGCGATCGACCCCGCGTGGGTCGCCGCCGAGATCCGCGCCGAGAGCATCTTCAATCCCAAGGCCCGCTCCGGTGCCAACGCGATGGGCCTGATGCAGGTGTTGCCCGGGACGGGCGCGGGCGTGGCGCAGCGGCTGGGCATTCCCTATGCCGGAGCGTCCAGCCTGTACGACTCGGATACCAACATCGCGATCGGCACCGCCTACCTGCGCGAGATGGAAGACAAGTACGGCGTGCCCTACATCGCCATCGCCGCGTACAACGCCGGGCCTGCGCCGACCGCCCGCTGGCAGTCGCAGCGCCCGGGCTTCGACCCCGACATCTGGATCGAGACCATCAGCTACAAGGAAACACGCGAGTACGTGGCGCGCGTGCTGGCCTTCAGCGTGCTCTACGACTGGCGCCTCAACGGCAATGCGTTGCCGGTGACCGACCGGATGATGGGTCGCGTGCAGGCCAAGCGGAAAGCGTTCACCTGCCCCACCGCGCAGATGCCGAAGAGCTGAGCAGGGTCCGCGCCGCTATCATGGCGGCATGAAGACCTTTCTCGTCGGCGGCGCGGTACGCGACCGGTTGCTGGGCCTGCCGCCCGGCGATCGCGACTGGGTCGTGGTCGGCGCCACCCAGGCGGAGATGGAAGCGCAGGGCTTCAAAGCCGTGGGCCGCGACTTTCCGGTGTTCCTGCATCCGGACACCAACGAGGAGTACGCGCTGGCGCGCACCGAGCGCAAGAACGGGCGCGGCTACCGGGGCTTCGTCGTCGATGCCGATCCGTCGGTGACGCTGGAGGAAGACCTGCAGCGGCGCGACTTCACCCTCAATGCGATCGCGCAGGCAGACGACGGCGCGCTCATCGACCCGTACGGCGGCGCGCGCGATATCGAGGCCCGCATGCTGCGCCACGTGGGCCCGGCCTTCGTCGAAGATCCGTTGCGCGTGCTGCGCGCGGCGCGCTTCATGGCGCGGTTCGCGCCGCTGGGATTTTCCATCGCGCCGGACACGATGGCGCTGATGCGCACGATGGTCGACAGCGGCGAACTCGATGCGCTGGTGCCCGAGCGCGTGTGGCAGGAACTGCGGCGCGCCTTGTCCTCGGCACAGCCCTCGGCTTTCCTGTCCACGTTGCGCGGCTGTGGCGCGCTGGCCGTGGTATTGCCGGAAGTGGATGCGCTGTACGGCGTGCCCCAGCGCACGGAGTACCACCCCGAGGTGGACACCGGCGTGCACCAGCAGATGGTCAGCGACATGGCGGCGCGGTTGGCACCCGGCGACGCGCGGATCGGTTTCGCCGCCCTGGTGCATGACCTCGGCAAGGCGTTGACGCCGGCCGACGTGCTGCCCAAACACATCGGCCACGAGCATGCCGGCGTGAAGCCGGTGATGGCGCTGTGTGAGCGCTTGAAGGTGCCGGTCGATCACCGCGAACTGGCGGTGATGGCCTGCCGCGAACACCTCAACGTGCACCGGCTCGACGAGCTGCGCGATGCGACCGTCGTGGAGCTACTCACCCGCTGCGATGCGTTCCGCCGGCCGGAGCGCATTCCGTGGCTGGCGACGGTGTGCGAAGCCGACAAGCGCGGCCGTGGCGGCAACGAAGACGCCGACTACCCGCAGGGCCGCATGCTGGTGCGCCTGCATGAGGCGACGCTGCGCGTCAGCGCGCGGGATGTGGCGCGCGAGGGCATGAGCGGCCCGGAGATCGGCGAGGCCGTGCGCGAGGCCCGCGTCCGCGCGGTGCACGAAGCGCGGCGACAGGGCTGATCCACGCACAGCCGACGATCAGATCAGTGGTCGGCAACTCAGCTTGTTGCCGAAGAAATCCACGCTGGCTTCGCCCTGGTGCTCCCAATACTCCACACCGGCACGACCGTACTTGGCGCCGCTGGCGGCCGGCTGCGGGAACACGATGGCTTCGTCGTTGCCCCAGGCCATCACGGCCGCCTGCGGATCGATGTCGTGGTAGTACGTCATCGTGAAGGGCTTAGCGTTGTCACTGCAGCGGTACTTCACGATTTTCGGCACGGCGGCATCGGGTGCCTGCATCGCCAACTCGGCCAGTCGCGTCTTGTAGGCCTCCAGCACGCAGGTACGCGCATCGTCGGCTTTCCAGCATTCATCGCGTCCCTTCGCCCAGCCACGCTGCACGGCGGGGTCGGGTGCCGGCAATGCGGCGTAGCGCGTGGCCAGCGTGCGGTCGAGCGCGGCCAGCTCCGCGTCGCCGCAGACCTGCTTCTCCGCCGCGGACACGGCCTTCGCACAGTCGAATGAGGGTGGCGCCATCGCCGGCGCGGCGGCATCGGCGGCGGGCGGATCGGCGTCGACGGCGGGAGAAGCGGCTGGCGCCGGATCGGCACCGACGGGCGCAGGCGCTTCTCGCGCGCACGCGGCCAGCAGAACGAGACTGCACAGCAGCACGGGCTTCTTCACGGGCGTCCTCCTGCGAGCGAAAGCAGCATGCTAGCGCCCAACGCGTGAAGTCGGATCAGCGGGAGAGGCGCAGCCGACTGATGGTGCCGCGGCCCGGTGCGGACTGGATGGACAGGGTCCAGCCGAGGTGTTCGCACAACCGCGCCAGCAGGTCCAGGCCGATGCCGCCGCCCTCGCGGCTGCCGCCGCGCGCCATCTGCGCGTAGATGCGGCTGATGTCTTCCGGCGTCATGCCGTGGCCGGGGTCTTCCAGCGTGACCGTGGCGTCGGCATCGAGCCGCACGTGGATCTCGCCGCGATCGCTGTTCTCGATGGCATTGCGCAGCAGGTTGCCGATGGCGGCCTGCACGATGTGCAGCGGTGCAGTCACGCTGGACGGCACCAAAGCATCGATGACGATCGTCAGGTCCTTGCCCTGCATCAGGTGCTGGTGGTCTTCGATGATGTCCGGCAGCAGCTCGTGCAATAGCACCACGTCGTTGTTGCGGGACAGGCGCGCGGGATCCTTCGCCAGCGTTAACAGCAGCGCGATCATGCGTTCGACGTCGCGTGCGGTGCGATGGATGCGCTGCACCTGTTGGCGTGCGGGCATGGGCAGGTCGGGCTGGTCCAGCGCGAGCTCGCTGGCGCCGGCGATGATGGCGATGGGCGTGCGGAGTTCGTGGCTGGTGGTGTCGATGAAGACGCGCTCGCGCTCGATGAACGCTTCGTGGCGACGGAGGTAATCATTCAGCGCATTGGCGATCACCACCAATTCGGTGGTCGCCTTCTCCGACACGGCGATCCGCTGGCCCATGCGGTCGGGGGACAAGGCGCCGATGTCGGCTGCGAGTTGGGTCAGCGGGCGCAGCGAGCGCCGCAGGCCCCACGCCACCGACAGGCCCATCAGCAACACCAGCGTCACCGCCAGGCCGAACACGATCAGCGTGAGCGTGTCTTCCTGCGATTCGAGCTCGGTGATGTCCAGCACCAGCGTGTACTTCACGCCCTCGACGGTGCGCACGAGCACGAGCACTTCGCGATCGCCCATCACCAGCTCGTCGTGAATACCCTCCGGCAGGCCGACCACTTCGCGCGGCAACGGGCGCGCGTCGGTGGAGGTGTACAACTGCAGGTCGTCGGTATCGCTCCAGCGGTAGCGCGGATCGTCGGCATTGCGCTGCAGGTGGTGCTCCAGTTCGGTCTTCAGCAGCGAATCCCAGACCAGTCGCTCGGCGATCTCGTTGACCAGGAACCCGTGCAGCATCACCGCCACGGTCAGCAGCAGGGCGTAGCCGCCCAGCCACATCAGGATGTGCGAACGCAGGCTGCGCCGGGAGATCACGACGAGCGAGCCTCATGCGGCACGGCAATCCGGTAGCCGGTCCGCGGCAACGTCTGGATGAGTTTCACCGGGAACGGGCCGTCCACGCTGCGCCGCAACTCGTAGATATGGGAGCGCAGCATGTCGCCATCGGGCGGATGGTCGCCCCACAGCGCGTGCTCCAGTTGCTGGCGGGTAACGGCGGCGGGGCTGGCCTGCATCAGCGTCTCCAGCAACTTGCGGCACGCGGGATACAGGTGCAGCGGCTGGCCGGCGCGGGAGGCTTCCAGCGTCGCAAGGTCCAGCGTCAGGTCGTGCACTTCCAGCACCTTGCGGCGCTGCCGGCCGTGCACGCGCGCCATCAGCGCCTCCAGCCGCACTTCCAGCTCGGGCAGGGCGAAAGGCTTGGTCAGGTAGTCGTCGGCCCCGGCACGGAAGCCGGCGATCTTGTCCGGGAGTTCGTCGCGCGCGGTCAGCATGATCACCGGCACGTCGGAGCCATGCTCTTCGCGCAGGCGGCGCAGGACCTCCGGCCCTTCCAGCCGCGGCAGCATCCAATCCAGCACGATGGCGTCGTAGACCTGGGTGCTGGCCAGGTGCAGGCCGGTGATGCCGTCGGGTGCCGCGTCCAGCGTGTGGCCGCGCGCCTCGAAGTAATCGAAGAGGTTCGCCACCAGGCTCCGGTTGTCTTCGATGACCAGCAGCCGCATCGGCAGGGGCTCGCGTGTGCGGGAAAGGGCCGGCAGCATCGCAGGCCGGATGTCGAAGCGCCGTCGGAGTTCCGACGGTTCTCTTACGCCCCATGATCCACCATCATGCGTCCCGCTGCAGGCCACCGCGACCGCCGATGACCCCGATGCACCTCCGCAACGCTCCCCGTTGGCAGACCCCGCTGCTGCTCTTGCTGGTGGTCTGGGCACTGCTGGCGGGGCTGGGCCTGCGCGAGCCGATGCCGGCCGACGAGCCACGCTTCGTGCTGGCGGCGCGCACGATGATCGAGACCGGGCAGTGGTTGTTCCCGCACCGCGGCATCGAGCTGTATGCGGAAAAGCCGCCCACCTTCATGTGGTTGCAGGCGGCGAGCTATCTGGTGGTGCGGAGCTGGCAGGTGGCGTTCCTGCTGCCTTCGCTGCTCGCCGCGCTGCTGACGCTGTGGCTGACGGGCGACCTGGCGCGCCGGTTGTGGGGGCGGCACACCCTGCCGTACGCGGTGTTCGGCCTGTTCGTCTGCCTGCAGTTCGTCCTGCAGGCGAAGCGGGCGCAGATCGACATGGTGCTGGTGGGCATGACCACGCTGTCGCTGTGGGCCTTGCTGCGCTATCTGCTGGAGAAACCGAGCCCCTGGTTGCTCGCGCTGGGTACGTTCGCCGCGGGCCTGGGCACGGTGACCAAGGGCGTGGGCTTCCTGCCGCTGCTGGTGTTCCTGCCCTGGCTGTGGGTACGACTGAAGTCGCGACAAACACTACCGCCGCATCGCGGCCTACACGCGCTGGCCGGTGCGGCCGGCTTCATCGCCGGCGCCGGGGTCTGGCTGGTGCCGATGCTGTCGGTCGCATTGACGTCCACCGACCCCGCGCTGCACACCTATGCGCGCGAGATGCTCTTCAAGCAGACCGGCACGCGCTACGCCAATGCTTGGCACCACGTGAAGCCCTTCTGGTACTACCTGCAGACGATGCTGACGCTGTGGCTGCCCGGCGTATTGCTCGCGCCGTGGCTGCTGCCGGCATGGTGGCGACGACTGAAGCACGTCGACGCACGCCATGCGCTGCTTTTGGGCTGGGCGCTGCTGGTGCTGGTGTTCTTCAGCGCCAGCCCGGGCAAGCGCGAGGTCTACATCTTCCCGATGCTGCCGGCCCTCGCCGTGGCCGCCGCACCGTTGTTGCCCGCCTTGCTGCGGCGACGCGCGGTGCGCGCGACGCTGTGGTCCTACATGGGGGTGCTGGCGCTGGTGGCGGGTGGCCTGGGCGCGTGGCTACTGACGGCGTCGCCCGACCGTCTGCAGTCGCTGGTCGAGGGCCGCGGCATGGACATGGCCACCGTCGGCCAGCTGGGCCGGTGGTTGGCGGGCTTCGCGATCATCGCAGCGATCGCGATGTTCGCGGTGGCGCGCGCATCGCGGCACCGCGTGGCGGTCGCGCTGGTCACCGTGACCGCCGCCTTGTGGACGGCGTACGGCATGGGCTTTATGCCCGCGCTGAGCCCGGACAGCTCCGCGCGGGCGCTGATGCAGCGCGTGGGCCAGCGGATCGGACCCGACGCCGAACTGGCCATGCTCGGCTGGCGCGAACAGCACCTGCTACAGGCGGATCGCCCCGTGACCGACTTCGGCTTCAAGCAACCATGGGTGGACCAATGGCAGCATGCGCATGCGTGGCTGCTGGAAGCGCCCGACCGTCGCTGGCTGTTCCTGCGCAAGGAGGCGATCGGCCCCTGCCTCGATCCGGCGAAGGTGATCGACATCGGCGCATCGAACCGGCGCGAATGGATCCTCGCTCCCGGCGCTGCCTGGATCGCGGGCTGCGACGTGCCTGCGGACTGGTCCGCCGACGTCAGCGAAGACTGAACCTCGAACAACGGTAAGCGCGCGCGAGAATCATTCGCGCGCGCTTTAACGGGCTTCCGACGGAAGTCCTACCGCGCTACGACATCGCGACCACCAGCATGCGCAGGCCCTCCTCCACGCCTGTCCTGCATGTCGGTCTCGCCGTCCCTTGTCCTTCCCTCTTCCCGCAGCGACCTCTCGCGACTGTTCCTGGTTTCGACGGCATTGCTGCTGCTCGCCTGGTGGGCCGCGCGACAGGTCGACCTGCACTGGGCGACACGTCTGTTCCAGTGGGAAGGCGGCGCCTGGGCGCTCAAGCGCAGCGTAGGGATGGAGACCGTCCTGCACCTCGGCGGGCGTCGGCTGAGCCAGGTGGCGTGGGCGGGCCTGCTGGTCGCCACGCTGTGGCGATGGCGTTCGCCCGACGCGACATGGACACGGCCCGCCGCGCGCCTGCTGTTGGCGGTCTTCGCCTCCATCGCCTGCGTGGCGGTGCTGAAATCGCTGACGCACATGGACTGCCCATGGGACCTCGCGGGCCTCGGCGGGCAACGCCCCTACGTGGGACTGTTCGAGGCGCGACCGGCGTCGATGGGGCCGGCGGCCTGCTTCCCCGCCGCGCATGCCGCAGGGGGTTACGCCTGGGTGGCGCTGTACTTCTTCTTCCTGCATGTGGCGCCCCGCTGGCGCCGTGCGGGCTTGGGCGTCGGCCTGCTCGCAGGCATCGTGTTCGGACTCGCGCAGCAGCTGCGGGGTGCGCACTTCCTGTCGCATGACGTCGCCAGCCTGGCGGTCTGCTGGACGGTGGCGTGCACCATCGAATGGCTCCATCAGCGTGGCGCGTGGACGACGGTGGAGACGCAGGCATGAACGCGGCGACCCTCCCCGAGAGTCCCCTCGTTCGCGCCTGGCAGCGTGTGCGTCCCCTCGTCCTGGCGCGGCCCTGGGTGGGGACCGAAACGCTGATCCTGGCGGCCTGTCTCTACTTCAGCCTGTTCGCCAACGCCGTGTTCTGGCGCGCGGCGGTACCGCAACCGCTGGCGCAGGGCGCCTGGACGCTTTCGCTGTTCCTCCTCGTGACCGCCGTGCACGGCGTGTGGCTGTCGCTGCTGGTCTGGCGACGCACCGCGCGCATCGTGCTGTCGCTGCTGGTGGTCACTGCCGCGCTCGCAGGCCACTACATGGCCGCGTACGGCATCTATATCGACGCCGACATGGTGCGCAACGTGTTGCACACCGACTGGCGCGAAGCCAGCGAACTCGCCGGCGGCGACGCGCTGCTGCCGCTGCTCGCCGCCCTGCCTGCGCTGGTGGTGATCTGGCGCGTGCGCCTGCGCGAGCGCACCTGGGCGCGCACGCTCGGCCTGCGTGCCGCGCTGCTCGCCGGCATGGCCGCCATCGCCCTGGCCGGCGTGCTGCCGGTCACCCAGCAGCTCACCGCCTTCCTGCGCAACCAGCGCGAGGTCCGCTATCTGGTCACGCCGGCCAACGTGCTGGTGTCGCTGGCGAAGGTGGTCAGCGAAGAGCCACCGGGACGCGCGCGCGTGCAGTTGCCGATCGGTGAGGACGCCGTGCGGGCGCCCGGCGCGAGCATGCGCAAGCCGCGCCTGCTGGTGCTGGTGGTGGGTGAAACCGCACGCGCCGCGAATTGGGGCCTCAACGGCTACGCAAGGCAAACCACGCCCGAGCTGGCACAGCGAAGCGTGCTGAACTTCCCCCACGTCACCGCCTGCGGCAGCAGCACCGAGGTCTCGCTGCCGTGCATGTTCTCGCCCTACGGCCGTGCCCACTACGACGAGAAGGCGATCCGTGGCCACCAGTCGGTGCTCCACGTGCTGCAGCGCGCCGGCGTCGCCACGCTGTGGCGCGACAACCAGTCCGGCTGCAAGGGCGTGTGCGCGGGCTTGCCGGTGGAAGACATGCACGCCCGTACCGATGCGGGCCTGTGCAACGGCACGCGTTGCCATGACGGCATCCTGCTGCAAGGCCTGGCCGAGGCGGCACGCCGACAGACCGGCGACCAGGTGATCGTGCTGCACATGCTGGGCAATCACGGACCCACCTATTTCGAACGCTATCCCTCGGCCTTCCAACGGTTCACGCCGGTATGCGAAACCTCGGACCTCGGTCGCTGCAGCCGGGAGCAGATCGTCAATGCGTACGACAACGCGCTCGGTTACACGGACCATGTGTTGGCCGGCGCCATCGACGAACTGGCCGAGTTGCCCGGTTACGACACCGCGCTGCTCTACGTGTCGGACCATGGCGAATCGCTCGGTGAGAAAGGGCTCTACCTGCACGGCATGCCCTATTCGATCGCCCCCCGCGAACAGTTGGAGGTCCCGATGGTGGCCTGGTTTTCCGAGGGTTGGCGCGCATCGGCAGGACTGGACGCGGGCTGCCTGCGCCGCGTGGCCGCCGCCCCGCACAGCCACGACGACCTGTTCCATACGCTGCTGGGGCTCGCCGACGTGCGGACCGCGCTGTACCAGCCGGACCACGACATTTTCCTGACCTGCCGGGCCGGACAATAATCCGTTGTCTCAGTGAGGTCTGACATGACGGCCCTTTCCATCGTGATCCCGGTGTTCAACGAGCGCGGCAATATCGGCCCGCTCGTGCAGGAAGTGGTGCAGCACCTGCGCGGGCGCGTGCCGTTCGACATCGTCTGCGTCGACGACCAGTCCGATGACGACACCCGCGACGTGCTCACCGCGCTGAAGGCCGAAGTACCGGAATTGCGCGTGCTGGTGCACCAGCGCCGCAGCGGGCAGAGCACGGCCATCCGCACCGGCGTGAAGCACGCGCTCTCGCCCTGGATCGCCACGCTCGATGGGGACGGCCAGAACGATCCAGCCGATATTCCCAAGCTGCTAGCCGCGCGCGACGACGGCGATGCACAGACCCGCCTGTACGCCGGTTGGCGCGTGGACCGCAAGGACACCGCCAGCAAGCGCTGGGCGTCGCGCTGGGCGAACGGGATCCGCCAGCGCCTGCTGCGCGACGACACGCCCGACACCGGCTGCGGCATCAAGTTGTTCGAACGCGCAGCGTTCCTCGACCTGCCCTACTTCGATCACATGCACCGCTACCTGCCGGCGCTGATGCAGCGTGCGGGCTGGAAGACGGTCAGTGTGCCGGTCTCCCATCGGCCGCGTGGCTCGGGCCAATCCAAGTACACCAACCTGGGGCGCGCGCTGGTCGGCATCAAGGACCTGATGGGCGTGTCGTGGTTGATCCAGCGCAGCCGCGTCACCGCGGTGAGCGAAATCGGCACGGGGCGCAAGCCATGAGCGTGATGAACCAGGAAATCGTCTGGCTGGGTTGGACCGGCCTGCACATGACGCCGTGGAAGCTGATCGGCCTGACCGGCGCGGCGATGTTCGGCGGTCGCTGGCTGGTGCAGTTCGTCGCCTCGCGACGCGCGCGCCGCCCGGTGATCCCGCGCCTGTTCTGGTACATGAGCCTGGTGGGCAGCCTGATGGCGCTGAGCTATTTCCTGTTCTCGTCGAAGCAGGATGCCGTGGGCGTACTGCAGAACCTGCTGCCGGCCTTCACCGCGGCGTACAGCCTGTACCTGGACATCCGCCACACCCGTCAGCAGCAGGAAGCCGGAAGCGCGCCCTGATCAACTGCGGTTGGGCGTCAGCTTCAACAGGCGCCCACTACCGCCGTCCTCGAGCAGCCACAACGCACCGTCCGGCCCCTGCTCCACTTCGCGGATGCGCCGACCCATCGGGTAGCGCCGCGCTTCGCGCGCCTGCGTGCCGTCGAACTCGATTTCGATCAGCGCCTGCGAGGCCAGGCCGCCGATGAAGCCCTTGCCCCGGAACCAGGGGAACAGATTGCCCGAGTAGATGACGAAGCCCGCCGGCGCGATCACCGGATTCCAGAATGTTTCGGGCGCGTTGAATTCCGGCCGCGTCGGGTGGTCCGGGATGGGCGTGCCGTCGTAATGGTCGCCATTGGAGACGATCGGCCAGCCGTAGTTGCTGCCGCGCTCGATGAGGTTGAGTTCGTCGCCGCCAGCCGGCCCCATCTCATGCGTCCATAGCCGGCCCGCATTGTCGAACGCGATACCCAGCAGATTGCGGTGTCCCAGCGTCCACACTTGTGCCGCGATCCCACCCTGCGCCGCGAACGGATTGTCCGGTGGCACGCTGCCATCATCGTTGAGGCGGATCAGCTTGCCGAGTGTGGACTGCAGGTCCTGCGCGGGCGTCATCGCCTGGCGGTCGCTCGATGTCACCCACAGCTTGCCATCGGCACCGAAGGCGAGCCGATGGCCGTAGTGGGCATCGCCACTGACTTTGGGCGTCTGCCGCCAGATGACCTGCAGGTTGGACAGGCTGCCACCGTTCCCGCTGGCATCGAGCGCCAGCGTCGCGCGCGCCACGGCCGCACCGCGAGTGCTTCCGCTACCCGCCTCGACATAACTGATGTAGACCAGCCGGTTGTCGGCGAAGCGTGGATGCAGCAGTACGTCGCCGAACCCGCCCTGTCCTCCGTAAGCGACGGTGGGCACCCCGGTAACCTGCCCCACTTGCCCCGTGGACACGTTGGCCAGCCGCAACGTGCCGCTTTTTTCGGTCACCAGCAGGCGCCCATCGGGCAGGAACGTCATCGCCCATGGTTCATTGAACGTGGCAACGGGTGTGCTGGTGAAAGGTGGGTTGGGCACGGCACGCGGCGGCGACATGCCGCCCGCGACGCGCTGCACGCCCGGCAACGTCGCAGGCGCCTGGCCACGCGGCGCCAAGGCGGCTCCCGCTGCGGTCGTCGTCCCCGGGGGAGACGAAACCACGATGCGTGCGCCGTTCTCGTCGACCGTGGCGCGCTGGCAGGACGCCAGGCAGACCACGCAGGCAAGCAGCAACGGCATCTTCATGCGGGCGGCTCCGTCAGGGGTGATCGCCGTTGTACGCCGGCCGGGCGAAGAAAAGCGTGATGGCCGCCGGGCCTTCAGACCTTCAGGTACCAGCCTCGCCGATCCATCGCCCACACGACCAGCCACCACACGCCGAGGAACGACAGCGCGAACGCCAGCGACGGCAGGTACGGTCCGAAGCGCGGCGTCATCCAGTCGGCGAATCCGACCCGGTACAGCGGCTCCATCCAGCCGAGTCCGAGCAGCACGTATGTCATCACGGCGGCGCCGACATAGGCGGCGATGGCGTTGGCGCCGAAGCGTCGCCCCACGGCCGGCCAACCCTGCCGGTCCACCGCCGCATGGGCGAGCGCCAGCGCAAGCAATGCGCAGCCGGCGGTGAACAGCGCATACGACGAGGTCCACAGCGCCTTGTTCAACGGAAACACGCTGCTCCATGCCAGGCCGATGGCCACAGCCGCCATGCTGGCCAGCACCAGCGTGCGAAGCGCGCCGCCCCGCAACCAGGCACCGGCGCGCACGCCGAACAGCGTGGTGGCGATGGCCGGCAACGTGCTCAGCAACCCCTCCGGATCCTGCCCGCGCGCGAGCGTCGCATCCCACTGGTACAGCCACGGCGCGAACAACGCCGTATCCACGCGTGCCGGCAGGTTCGTGTAAGCCGCATAGCCGGACGGTGCGAGCAGCACCCAGTAGCCGAGCAGGACCGCGCCGATCAATGCCCACTGCAGGCGAGGCTTCACGTACAGCGCGATCAGGCCGGCCGCAGCGAAACACACGCCGATCCGCTGCAGCACACCCCAGGGACGGAAGTGCGGACGGTCCAGCATCAGGTACGCCAGCAGATGCAACGCCAGGCCGAGCGCGACGATCTTCGCCGCGCGCCACAGCAGCGCGCGCACCAGTGCGTCGCGCGCCAGGCCTGCCTCGGCACGCGGCACGATGCCCAGCGAAATCGATACGCCGACGATGAAGAGGAAGAACGGGAACACCAGGTCGGTCGGCGTCACGCCATGCCATTCCGCGTGCAGCAGCGGTGGGTACACATGCGACCAGTCGCCCGGTGTATTGACCAGCAGCATCGCGGCGACCGTCAGGCCGCGCAGCGCATCGACGGACGCGAACCGGGCCGGAGCGACGCTCATGCGCGCGGGATCAGGCGCCGCCGATCCACGTGCCGACGATCTGCAGGTCGGCATCCAGCGCCACCAGGTCTGCGCGGTAGCCGGGCGCGATGCGGCCGTGCGTCCCACCCAGGCCGAGGACGTCGGCAGGATAGGTGGACGCCATGCGCGCGGCTTCTTCCAGCGGCAGGCCAAGCAGCCGCACGCAGTTGCGCACGGCGGTGATCATGTCCAACGCCGAACCCGCCAACGCGCCGGCCGCATTGCGCACCACGCCCTCCACGGCAGTGATGGTTTCGCCATACAGATCGAACGACGGATCGTCCGAACCGACCATCGGCATCGCATCGGTGACCAGGACCACCTTACCGCGCGGCTTGGCTGCCAATGCGACGCGCAGGCTGGCCGGATGTACGTGCACGCCATCGACGATCACGCCGCACCAGCAACCGTCGTCCTCCAGCGCAGCACCGACCGCACCCGGTTCGCGGCCCTGCAACGGCGACATTGCGTTGTAGAGATGGGTGAAGCCCGACACGCCCGCGTCGATGCCGGCGCGGATCTGTTCGTAACTGCCGGCCGTGTGGCCAGCGACGACGATCGCACCGCGCGCCACCAAAGTGCGGATGGTGTCGGTCGGTACCTGTTCGGGCGCCAGGGTCAGCAGGGTCACGCCGTTGTCGAGTGACGTCGCCATCGCGATTTCGTCCGCGCCGGGCATGCGGAACTTCGCCGCATCGTGCGTGCCCTTGCGCGCGGGCGCGATGTACGGACCTTCCAAGTGGATGCCGAGTACGCCCGGCACGCTCCGCGCGATGGCCTCGCGCGTCGCCGCGATCGCGCGCGCCATCACGTCGGCATCGTCGCTGATCAACGTCGGCAACAGTCCGGTCGTGCCGAAGCGCCGGTGCGCCCGCGCGATCGTGCGGATCGCCTCCACGCTCGTGTCGTTGTTGAACAGCGCACCACCGCCACCGTTGACCTGCGCATCGATGAACCCGGGCAGTAACGTCGCGCCGCGAAGATCGTGCCGCACCGCATCTGACGGGATCGCATCGTCGGCGAGCAGGTCGGCGATGCGGCCGTCCTGCATCAGCACCGCCAGACCTTCGACGAAGCCATCCGGCGTCAGCACGCGGGCATTGCACAGGGCGGTGGTGGCGCTCGTCGCATTCATACCGTTTCAGTGACCTTGTTGAGGTGCGGCGGCACATCCGGGTTATGGCCGCGACGCAGCGCGAGCGCATTGATCGCCCGGTAGAAACTCTGGATCGTCAGCAACGGGGCGCACGCCGGGTGCGGCGCATCGACCAGTGGTAGGTCGCCCTGACGCGATGCGACCCACACCTGCGCACCGCGGCCGCGGAATTCCTGCGCCAACGCCAGCGTGCCGGCTTCGGTTTCGTCCGGCTGGGCGAAGCAGAGCACCGGGAAGCCCGGACCGACCAGCGCCATCGGCCCGTGCTTCACCTCCGCAGAACTGTAGGCCTCGGCGTGCAGGCCGCAGGTTTCCTTGAACTTCAGTGCAGCCTCCTGCGCAGCGGCGAGGCCCAAGCCGCGCCCGAGAACGAACAGGTTGTGTGCACCCGCCAGCCCATCGGTCAGTGGCGACCAGTCCGCCTGCCACGCGCGTCGCAGCGCGTCGGGCAAGGCATCGGCGGCGGCATGCAGCGGCGCCTCGTCCTTCCAGTACGCGGCCAGTTGCAGGATCGCCGCGAGCGAACCCAGGTAGCTCTTGGTCGCCGCCACGCTGCGCTCGGGACCGGCGCGCAACGGCAGCACGGTGTCGGCGAGTTGCGCCAGCGGCGAGTCTTCCACGTTCACCAGTGCGACCACGCGTGCGCCGGCCTCCTTGGCCGCGCTCGCATTGCGCAGCAGGTCCGGGCTCTTGCCCGACTGCGAGATCACGACGTACAGCGCATCGGCCAATCGCTGCTTCGCTTCGTAGACTGAGCCCACCGACGGCGATGCCGACGCGGTGACCACGCCGAGCTGCGTCTCGAACAGATACTTCGCATACGTCGCCGCATGATCCGAACTGCCGCGCGCGCACGTCACCACGAACGGTGGAGGATTACGGCGCAGGTCGTCTGCCAGCGCTTTCACCGTCGAGGCATTGCGCGTGTACTGGTCGGCGACGATGTCGGCGGTCTGGGCCGCCTCCTGATGCATCAGCGTGTCGGAAGGCGCGGGCAGCGGGGTGTCGGTCATGGCGAGAGGGGTTCGGGTCGGTCCGCGCGCGGTCGG
Organism: Pseudoxanthomonas sp. YR558; assembly: GCF_900116385.1. Taxonomy (NCBI): domain Bacteria; kingdom Pseudomonadati; phylum Pseudomonadota; class Gammaproteobacteria; order Lysobacterales; family Lysobacteraceae; genus Pseudoxanthomonas; species Pseudoxanthomonas sp. YR558. The sequence continues at coordinate 2,078,072 of NZ_FPCI01000001.1, forward strand.
ACCGGCGCAGTGGAACCGCGCACGACCAGTTGCGGCACGAAGCCCTGGTTGTGCACGGCGGTGGGATGGTCGTCGTAGGCGTCCTGGCGCAGGCCGGCGATCAGCAGGCGCGCAGCCTGCTTGGCGATGTCCTGCGTGGCCTGCTTGGCGGTGGTCAGCGGCGGCCACGACTGCTTGGAGAACGGGCTGTCCTCGAAACCGGCGATGGACAGGTCGTAGGGCACGTTCATGCCGGCCGACTTCGCCGCCGCCAGCACGCCGGCCGCGATTTCATCGTTGGAACCGAAGATCGCGGTGGGCGGTTCGCGCAGCGCCAGCAAGCGGCGCGCGCCACGGAAACCGTCGTCGAAGGTGTAATCGCCCGGCACGACGAGATGCTTGTCGAGGGTGATGCCGTAGTCTTTCAACGCTTTCTCATAACCGGCATAGCGTTCGGTACTCGACCGGTGCGCCAGTCCGCCCCACAGGAAGCCGATGCGCTGGTGGCCGAGCTGGATCAGGTGTTCGGTGATCTCGTAGGCGGCGTCGCGGTCATCGACGTAGACGCATGGCAGGCCGTCTTCCGGATCTTCGGTCGCCGCGATGATGCGCACCAGCTTCACCCCGCGCGCGGCCAGCGCCGTCACCAGATCGGCGCGTTCGGACATCGGCGCGGTCAGCACCAGCCCGGCCAGGCGCGAACGCTGGACGAATTCCACCAGTTCCTCCGCCAGCAACGGCGAGGTGGAATCCACCGGATGGATCTGCAGGCCGAAGCCGGTCTCCTTGCAGGCGGCCAGCACGCCGTTCTGCACGCCGATGATGTGGTACGGGTTGGGATTGTCGTAGACCAGCCCGATCACGAACGGCGTGCCGCTGCGCAGGTTGCGCGCGGACTGGTCCGGTTCGTAGTCCAGTTCGGCGATGGCGTGCAGCACGCGCGCACGGGTGCCCTGCAGCACCGATGGCTCGTTGTTGATGACCCGGGACACGGTCTTCAGCGAGACCTTCGCGCGTTCGGCGACGTCCTTGATGGTGGGTCGGCGCATGGGCGTTTCCGTCATGGAGGCGAGTCCACCATGATGCCGCGTTCCGGCACGGCCGTCGCCGGCCGCGCCCGGCCCACCCGGTGCCCGGCCAGCGCGTAGTAGAGGATGTACAGGTAGCCCGGCACGGCGAGACCGGCGAACACGACCTGGAAGTCGTAGTGCTGCTTCAGCACCGCGAATAGCTGCGGCAGGATCGCTCCGCCGGCGATGCCCATGATCAGCAGGGCCGATCCGGTCTCGGTATGCCGGCCCAGGCCCTTGATCGCCAACGGGAAGATCGCCGGCCACATCATGGCGTTGGCGAAGCCCAGCGCAGCGACGAAGCCGACCGACACATAGCCGTGCGTCAGCAGCGCGCCGAGGGCGAACAGCACGCCCAGCGCGGCGGAGATGGCCAGGTAGCGTTCCTGCGACACGAAGCGCGGGATCACCGCCAATCCGACGAGGTAACCGGCCAGCATCGCGAACAACGTGTAGGTGGTGAACAGCTTGGTCTGGTCCAGCGGCAGGCCGAAGCCCCTTCCATAGGTGCCGATCGCGTCGCCCGCCAACACCTCCACCCCCACGTAGAGGAACAGGCACAGCACGCCCAGCCACAGGTGCGGGAAGTGCGACAGGCCACGTGCGCCATCGGCGACATCGGCCGCGGGCGCGGCATTGACCTCGGACGGCTTCACCTCCGGCAACGGCGAGAACAGGATGCCGATCGCGACCACGACCAGGAGGCCGGCCATCACCAGATACGGCAGGTGGATCTTCGCCGCGAACGCGTCCAGCAGCGCCGCCTTGGCGACGGGATCGGCCGCCTCGACCTGCGCGGCCAGATCGCCCACGCCGTGCAATACCAGCGTGCCGATCACGATCGGTGCCAGCATGCCGGCGATCTTGTTGCAGATGCCCATCAGCGCGATGCGTTGGGCGGCGCTTTCGATGGGGCCGAGGATGCTGACGTACGGGTTCACCGCCGTCTGCAGCAACGCCAGGCCGCCGCCGATCACGAACAGGCCAGCCAACGCACCGGGATACCAACGCTGGGTGGAGAACTCGCCGAACATCGCCGCCCCCATCGCCATCACGAACAGGCTGGCGGCCAGGCCCTTCTTCATGCCGGTGCGCTTGAGCAACGCCGCGGCAGGCAACGCGAGGAAGAAGTACGACAGGTAGAACACCATCAGCACGAGGAAGGCATTCACCTCGTCCAGATCGAAAGCGAGCTGCACGAAGGTGATCAGCGGGCCGTTGATCCAGGTGAAGAACCCGATGATGAAGAACAGCACGCCGACGATGGCGAGCGAGCGGAGCGGGGTGGAGCCAGCGGCGGTACTCATGCAATCCCCTCGATCTAGAAGGTCGCGCCTGCGCGCGACATCGGGAACAACGTTGTCAAAGTCATCAGACGACCCACCGGAACAGTGAGATCTTGAACCGGCTTGGCACCCCTTCTGTGAGTGCACTGGTATCGTGCACCGCAACATCAAGTCCTGCGGGACTTCCTCGCTTTTCGCCTTTGTATTCAACCATTAACGACATCAGTGCGCGCAATTCAATACTGAATACGAGCATTGTTGTCGATTCCGCGCACTGCCTCGCCCGCCGGACGGCTATTTCATGACAGAGTCTTGACAACGTTGTCAAACACTTTCCACACTCCGGCCATATCGGGATGACGGGGTCCCGGCCGCGAACATGTGGGGAGACGTGTGGTCGCCATTGCCAATCCATTGCCGACAGATGCCAGCCGCGGGGCGCACGACGCCTTCATCGCGGCGGACGTCGGTGGCACCCATGTCCGCATCGGCCTGGTGCGCGGCAGCGGCGACGCCGGGATGCCGGTCCATGTGCTGGAGTACCGCAAGTACGCCTGTGCCGACCATGCCGGCCTGGGCGACATCGTCGAGGATTTCCTGCACCACCTGGGCCTCGACCACGGGCGCGTGACCCGTGGCGTGATCGCCAGCGCCGGCTATGCGCTGGAAGACGGCACCGTCATCACCAACAACCTGCCCTGGCGCTTGTCGCTGGCGGAACTGCGCACGCAGCTCGGCTTCGACGACGTCCGCCTGGTCAACGACTTTGAAGCCGTCGCGCATGCCGCCGCGCAGGTGGACGCCAGCCAGGTGCTGCAACTCACCGGCCCGGCGATCGCACCGACCCGCGGCCCCACGCTGATCCTCGGCCCGGGCACCGGTTTGGGCGCGGCGGTGTGGATCCCGGTCGGCGCACGCGCCGTGGTGCTGGCGACCGAAGCCGGCCAGGCCGCGCTCACCGCCGGCAACGCGCTCGAGATGGCGCTGCTGGCCGAGATGCTGAAGACCCGCACGCACGTGCCGGTCGAACAGGCGCTGTCCGGCCCCGGTTTGTTGAACCTGCATGCCGCGCTGTGCGCCGTCCGCGGCGCCGCGCCTTCGGCTTACACGCACCCGGGCCAGGTCACTGCCGCCGCGCTGTCGGGTGACGACCCGCTGGCGCGCGAAAGCCTCGATGTGTTCTGCGGCCTGCTCGGCAGCGTCGTCGGCGACATGGCTCTGCTGTACGGCGTGCAGGGCGGCGTGTACCTCGCCGGCGGGATCCTGCCGAAGATCCGCGAATTCCTGATCCAGAGCAGCTTCGTCGCGCGATTCCTCAACAAGGGATCGATGCGCGAGGCGCTCGAACGCATCCCCGTGAAGCTGGTGGAACACGGGCAGCTGGGGGTGGTGGGTGCCGCCAAGTGGTACCTGGAGCAACACCAGGACGATTGAAATGGAAGCGCCGGGACAGGCGTGGCGTCGATTGCAGTAAAGGCTTCAAGCACGGCGGAGCAAGCGCGAGCAAGACCTGCCGAAACTCAAACAATGAATGATGGGAGAGACATCATGAATTACCGCAGATCCATCCTTTCCGCCGCCATCGTGACCTGTCTGGGTGTGGTGGCGCAGGCGCAGGCGCAGGCGCAGGACGCTCAACCGACCGAAACACAGGCGACCGACCTCGATACCGTGGTGGTCACCGGCATCCGTGGCAGCATCGAGAAGGCGCTCGACGCCAAGCGCGACGCCGCCACGCACGTCGAAGTCGTCACCGCCGAAGACATCGGCAAGCTGCCGGCGAAGAACGTGGCCGACACCTTGCGCCAGCTGCCGGGCGTCAACATCGCCTCGTCCAGCGCGAGCGAAGGCGGCTTCGACGAAGCCGACCGCGTCAGCCTGCGCGGCACCAATCCGAGCCTCACGCAGACCCTGGTCAACGGCCACACCATCGGCACCGGCGACTGGTTCGTGCTCAGCCAGGTGGGCAACGTCGGCCGCAGCGTGAGCTATTCGCTGTATCCGTCCGAGATCGTCGACCGCGTCGTGGTGCACAAGACCTCCGAAGCGAAACTGGTCGAAGGCGGCACCGCCGGTTCGGTGAACATCATCACCCGCCGTCCGCTGCAGTTCGCCGAACCCCTGACGATCCAGGGCTCCATCGGCGCGGTGCACTCCGACCTGCCGGGCGACACCAAGCCGCAGCTCGATGCCCTGTTGAACTGGCGCAACGACGAAGGCACCGCCGGCATGTTGTTCCAGGTGTTCAACGAAGAACGCAGCCTGCGCCGTGATGGCCAGGAAGTGGTGGGCGGCTACGGCACCATCACCTCGACCAATCCCGAACTGAATGGCGTGCTGTACCCCAACCTTCTGGGTGCCGCCTTGTTCGAACAGGTGCGCAAGCGCCAGGGTGGCGTGGCCAATATCGAAGCCAAGGTCACCGACAACCTGACCTTGAACGTCAACGCGTTCTACTCGCGGTTGAAGGCGGACAACTACAACCGCAACTACATGATGTGGGCCAGTCAGTTCGTCAATTCGCAGACGCCGACCAGCTACACCGTCGAGAACGGCGTGCTGACCAGCGCCACCTACGCGCCGGTCACGTCCGGTACGGTCACGCCCTACGGCGTGTACGACATGATCTCCCGCCCGGGCGCGGTCTCGACCTCGAAGTACATCGCGCTCGACGCCGAATGGAATGCCAGCGATGCGCTGAAGTTCGTGTTCCAGCTCGGCTCCACCAAGGGCAACGGCAGCAGCCCCACCCAAGACGTGCTGGAAACCGGCGTCGCCGGCAACGCTGGCGCGAGCTGGAGCATGAATGGCGTGGGCAGCCCGATCGACTGGTCGCTGGGCGGTACCAACACGGCCGCCAACCACCTGCCGCAGAACGGCTGGATCTTCGGCGCGCAGGGCATCGATGTGCTCGACAAGGAAGATTGGGCGTCGGCGGACGGCCAGTTCTTCTTCCAGTCCGACGTGCTGTCCTCGCTGGACTTCGGCTACCGCTTCGCGACGCACGAGCGCAGCAACGACTTCTCGCTCGCCCAGGGCCCGAACTGGGCCAGCAACTGGACCGACATCAACGCCTATCCGGCGGCAGGTGGCGCGTACCCGAGCGATTTCGGCATTGGCGGCAACGTGCCGTCGGGCATCTGGTACTACACGCCTGCACAGCTGGCGGAACTCAATGCCCGCTTCGCCAACCGTAACAATCCCGAGCGCTTCTACTTCTCGGACGTGTACGGCGTAGAGGAAGACATCAACGCGGTGTACGCCCAGTTGAACTTCCAGGGCGATCGCTGGAGCGGTAATGCCGGCCTGCGTTATGTGCAGACGGAAACCGACGTGAGCTACAACCAGGCGCTGGCGGTCAACTCCGGGATCCCCGGTGCGATCACCGGCTCGGCGTTCGGCGACTACCTGCCGGTCGTGGTGAACAACGACTACAACGAGCTGCTGCCCAGCGTGAACTTCAAGTTCGAGCTGACCGACAACCTGGTGGCCCGTGTGTCCGGCAGCAAGACCATGACCCGTCCGGACTTCTCCGCGCTGGCCGGCTCGCTGACGCTCAACGACCTGACCCACGAAGGCAGCGGCGGCAATCCGAACCTCGATCCGCTGGTGTCGACCAACTTCGATGCTTCGATCGAGTGGTACTTCGCTCCGCGCGCCCTGCTCGCCGCCAGCGTGTTCTCGATGGACATGGATGGCTACGTCGATTTCGGCAACGTCATCGTCCAGTACAAGGACCAGCAGGCCAGCCAGGCTGCCGGCACGGACGTCTACAGCGACTACCTGGTGTCGATCCCGGTCAACTCGAACGGCAAGGCCCGCGGCGTGGAGCTGACCTACGAGCAGCCGATCGGCGACAACTTCGGCATCAACGCCAACTACACCTACGTGGATGGCGAGGCCGACGGCGGCAAGCCGCTCAACGGTACCTCCGAGAACACCTACAACCTGTCGGGCTGGTACGAGAACGACCGCTTCAACGCCCGCGTGAACTACAGCTATCGCAGCTCGTTCTACGCCGGCGTCAGCCGCGCCGACAACTTCTACCAGGATGACTTCGCCACGGTGTCGGCCTCGCTGGGCTTCAAGGCCACCGACTGGCTGACGATCAGCCTGGACGGCCTGAACCTCAACAACCCGAAGCTGAAGTACTACACGGAGAACGACGCGGTACCGGGTTACCTGCCGCATGCGTTCTACAGCAACGGCCGCCAGTACTACCTGAACTTCCGCTTCAAGTTCTGATCGCGTCATCGATGTAAGGGAACACTCTCCCTCTGCGGGCCTGGATTTGTCCGGGCCCGCTTTTTTTTGGCACTCTTCCGCTCGTTCGCCCACGAGGATTCCGATGAAACGACCCTTCCTCCGTCGCGCCCTGGCCGGCATGGCCCTCACCCTGCTGGTCCTGGCCGGCTGCGCCAGAACGGGCAGCGATGCCGGCACCGCGTCCGTATCGGCGCCCATCACGCCCGCCCTGATTCCCGCGCCCGCCACGCTGCAGACGGGCGAGGGCCGCTTCGTCATCGATGGCCAGACCCAGGTATTCGCCACGGGCGAACCGGCGACGCGCGTTGCCCGACAGTTCGTCGCCTACCTGACGTCGGCGGGCGGTCCCGCCTTGTCGACCGCGCAGACCGACGGCAAGGGTGTGATCCGCTTCGTGCTGGAAGCGGGCGGCGCGAACGACGCCTCGCCCGAGGCCTATACGCTGGACATCACGCCCGACGGTGCCACGGTGAAGGCACGCGACGAACGTGGCCTGTTCTACGGCGCGGTGACGCTGTGGCAGCTCGCCACCCAGGGCGACAAGGGCGGTGTCACGCTGCCGGCGCTGCATATCGAAGACGCACCGCGCTTCGCCTGGCGCGGCTTCATGCTGGACCCGGCGCGCCACTTCCAGACCGTCGACGACGTCAAGAAGGTCATCGATGCGATGGCCCTGCACAAGCTCAACACGCTGCACTGGCACCTGACCGACGACCAGGGCTGGCGCATCGAGATCAAGCAATACCCGAAGCTCACCGAGATCGGTGGCTGCCGCATTCCCGCCGGCGACGGCGGCAAGGATCCGAAGACCGGCGAACCGCGTCCTTACTGTGGCTTCTACACGCAGGACCAGATCCGCGACGTGGTGAAGTACGCCGCCGAGCGCCACATCACCGTGGTACCCGAGATCAACGTACCGGGCCATGCGACCGCGGCGATCTCCGCCTATCCGGAACTCGGCTCGATCGACACGCCGCTGGTGCCGTCGAACGAGTGGGGCGTGTTCCCCAACCTGGTCAACGTCGAGGAGGGCACGATCACCTTCCTCGAGAACGTGCTGGGCGAAGTGGTGCAGCTGTTCCCGGGCACCTACGTGCACATCGGCGGCGACGAAGCGGTGAAAGACCAGTGGGAGGCCTCCGCGCGTGAGCAAGCTCGGATGCAGGCGGTCGGCGCGAAGACCGAGATGGACCTGCAGGGGTATCTGGTCGAGCGGCTGGAGAAGTACCTCGCCGGACACGGCAAGCGCCTGATCGGCTGGGACGAGATCCTCGAAGCCAAGCTGCCGCCGGAAGCCACGGTGATGTCGTGGCGCGGCATCGAAGGCGGCTTGAAGGCGGCACGCCAGGGTCATGACGTGGTGATGTCGCCGTCGAACAAGACCTATCTCGACTATCTGCAGACCGCCTCACCGAATGAACCGCCGGGGCGCCCCGCGCTGATCACGCTACAGGATGTCTACGCGTTCGAGCCGGTGCCGCCGGAGCTGGAAGAGAGCCAGCGCCACCACATCCTCGGCCTGCAGGCCAATTTGTGGACCGAGCACACGCGTACGTTCGCGCGCCTGCAGCACAACGCATTCCCGCGCCTGGCCGCGGTGGCGGAGACCGGCTGGACGCCGGCGGCGAAGAAGGACTTCGGCGATTTCACGAAACGCCTGCCTGCACAGCTGAAGCGCTATGACGCAATCGGATTGGGCTACGCGAAGACGCCGTTCGAAGCGATGATCGCGACCGAGGACGACCGCAAGGCGGGCACTGTGAAGGTCACGCTGTCGAATCCGCTCGGCTATGCCGTGCACTACACGACGGATGGCAACGAACCGACCTCGTCGTCCAAGGTCTTCGCGGCACCGCTCGATCTGATGACGCCGGTCACCGTGCGTGCGGCGGCCTTCGCCGAGGGCCGCGCACTGGCACCGGCTGCCACGTTCGAGCTGACGCCCGCTGCGCTGCTCACGCGCACCGATGAAGCGATGGCCGTGTGCCCGGATGCCGGCCGCCTGTTGCTGCGCCTGGAAGACGATGGCCCGGCCGATGGCGAGCGCGCGATCTTCAACGCGACGATCTTCTACCCGTGCTGGCAGTGGAACCAGGCCGACCTGGACGGCATCGCATCGATCAAGGTGCGGGCCGGCCGCATCCCGTACTACTTCCAGCTGGCGCACGACGAGCCGCACCGCACGTTCGAACCGGCGAAGTCCCCGCTGGGCGAGCTGGAGATCCTTGGGGGCGGCTGCAAGGGCACGGTGCTGGCGACGGTCCCGCTGCCGGCGGCGCCGAATGCCGACGGCTTCCTGAACCTGGATGCGCCCCTGCCCGCCGGCACCACGGGCAAGCAGGACCTGTGCGTGCGCTTCACCGGCGACACGCGCCCGCAGATGTGGGTGCTGGACCGCATCACCCTGCAGCCGCGCTGAGTCACGGCGTACTCGAAGAAAAAGCCGGGCAGTGCCCGGCTTTTTCTTTCCTATGATGCGCGTCGCGGTCGGAGCCGTGTATCGAACGCCAGCAGCATGCCGCGCAAGGGCGTGAACAACGTCGCCAGACCGGCAAGCACGCCGAGCGTATTGGCCAGGGCGTCGCGCGGATCGGCCATGCGCGTGGTTGTCAGCGCACCCTGGGCGAACTCCAGGCCCACGCCCATCAGGACCAGCAACGCCGCCACCACGATGCACCCACGACGTGAGGCGAACAGCTGCATCGCCGACAACGACAGCAACCCGTAGGCCAGAAAGTGCTCGACCTTGTCGCCCCCTTCCGGCACCGGCGGCAGACGGCTGAGGTTCGCCAGCGACAGCGCCATGACGACGGCGATCGCCAGCAGCCACAGCCACAGCCATAGGCGCGGACGCTGGAATGGACGCAGCGCGAACAGGCCGCTCACAGGCGCCAGCTCAGGTCGTTGAACAGGAACGCGGTACCGAACTCGACGTCGCTCGAGAAGCCCATCACCTGGAAGCGCTCGCCCATCTCGCTGGGCAACGTCAGCCGCTTGGCTTCGTTGCGCAGGCGCAGCAGCGTGGTTTCGTCCGCGCGCTGCTGCGCTTCATCCAGTCGCTCCTGCAAGCCGTTGCCCAGCAGGAAATTTGCCTGCGTGGTGTAGCCGGCCAGATCGAAGCCCGCATTCGTACCGGCCTCGGCCAGCGCAGTGAAATCCACCGACGCCGTGATGTCCTGCAGGCCCGGCCACAGGTACGCGTCGTTGTGCACGCGATGCCGGTAATACGCACGCAACGTGCCGTCGTCGCGATCGGCCTGGTAGAACTCGCGGCGCGGGTAGCCGTAGTCGGCGAACAGCATCGCACCGCGATCCAGGCCCCCCATCACCGCCTGTACCCAGTACGGCAGCTGCGGCAACAGCTCGGACCGGTAGCCGTCCGGGAACGGTTGTCCCAGGTAGCGTTCGACATGGCGCACCGCGGCGGCCAGCAAGGCATCGGCCGGACGATCGGTGCGGACGAAGCGACCCTCGCCGTCCAACGCCACGCCTTCCTCGAATACTTCGCCATCGCGCAGCGTGAAGCGCGGCGTAGGCAACGCATCGACGACTTCGTTGGCGAACAGCACGCCGTTCCAGGTTTCCGACGGCGGCGCATCCAACCATTCGATCAGGTCGAACACCGGCGGAATCAGCCGACGCCCCAACCGTTCACGCTGGCGTTCGCGCAGGTCCGCGCTGGGCTCAAGGATGCCGTAGCGCGCGGGCAGCGCGTCCAGTTCGAGCAACCGCTTGAGCACGATCTCGGCGAACGCGCCGCTGCCGCCACCGATCTCGACGAACTCGGCCTGCGGCCCGATCTGTTGCAGCACCGGTGCCACCGCCTGTGCCACGCAGCTGGCGAACAGCGGGCCCAGTTCCGGCGCGGTGGTGAAATCGCCCGCCTCGCCGAACTTGGTGCTGCCCGCACTGTAGTAGCCCAAACCGGGCGCATAGAGGCTGCGTTCCATGAAGCGCGAGAACGGAATGCTGCCGCCCTCGGCGGCGATCTCGCTGCGGATGAAAGCGGCAAGGCGTTCGCTGTGGGCGCGCGCCTCGTCGTCGGGAAGGGGAAGATCGGCCTGCATGGCGCACCGGGAGCGGAAATCCCGGTCATTGTACGGGCCGTCTAACACTGGGATGGCGGCCCTAGCCAACCCCCGGGGTGGCGCATAGAATCGTGGTGCACAGCAGCAACGGACACGCCATGACCTATTGCGTCGGTATCGAAGTCAACGACGGCCTGGTCTTCGCCGCGGACACCCGCACCAGCGCTTCGTTCGACGACGTGCGCGTGTACCGCAAGATGCACGTGTTCGAATGGCCGGGCGACCGCGTGTTCGTCATCATGTCGGCCGGCAATCTGGCGACCACGCAGCTGACCATCTCGCGGCTGCAGCGCGACGCTGATGACCCCAACGCCAAGCACAGCCTGAAGACGTTCTCGCATCTCTACGAAGTGGCGGAGTATGTCGGCGACACGCTCGTCGCCAGCCAGGTCAAGATGAACGACGAGGCCCAGCAGAGCGGCGTCAACGTGCAGTCCACGCTGATCCTCGGCGGCCAGATCGCCGGCGAGCGCCCGGGTCTGTACATGATCTATCCGCTCGGCAACTGCATTGCGACTTCGCCAGAGACGCCGTACCTGCAGATCGGCGAATCGAAGTACGGCAAGCCGATCCTCGACCGCATCATCCGCCCCGAAACGCCGCTGGAAGACGCGGCGCGCTGCGCGCTGGTGTCGCTGGACTCCACCATCCGCTCCAACCTGTCCGTCGGCATGCCGGTGGACATGGCGCTGCTGCGCAGCGGCGATCTGAAGATCACCCAGAAGATGCGACTGGAAGCCGACACGCCGCTGTACGCCGAGATCCACGACACGTGGTCGCGCAAACTGGAGGCGGCGGTGCACAGCCTGCCCCGTTTCCCGTGGGAGCCGCAGGGCGAGCGCGAGCCCGCTCCCGCCAGCATGCCTGCCATGCCGCCACGCCGCGCACCGTCTCGACAGGATCCGGGCGACGCGCAGGGGCAGCAGCAGTAGCGAGCGATGGCCGCGAGCGACCTGAAGCCCTGGGTCGTCGCGGTGATCGTGTTCTGCGCGGGCCTCGGCCTTACCGTCTTCAGCCTCGCCTGGTGGATACCGCCGCCCTGGCGTGTCGTGGCGGGTATCGCGGGGGTGCTCATCGCGAGCAAGCTCGCCGCCATCTCCGCTGCCGCGTGGCGTACCCGCCACGACTGACGGCTTCAGCCGTGGAAGTACCCTTCCGCGATGGCGTCATGCAACGCGCCCAGATGCACCTGGATCTGATCCATGAACTGCGCGGGATTGCGCGTGGCGAGGACAGCAGGATCGGCGTTGCGGGTCAGGCCGATGACGCGGTTGAGGTGACGATCCACGCTGGGACGCGGCGGCATCGTCGGCAACACGCTCTGCACGCGCGACAGGCAGAAGTGCACGCTGCGCGGGAACTCGTTGTTCTGCAGCAAGAACCGCAGCGCCAGTTCGGCGGTGACGCGCTGGCGCACGTGCCGACGGAACATCTGGTAGCCGGCGAGCGAGCGCAGCACGCTCATCCATTGCATGTTCTGGAACGCCTCGCGGTCGTCCTCGTTGCGCGGCGTCACCAGACCGGATGCGCCGGCATCCATGATGCGCGTGGTCATGTCGGCCTGCTCCAGGCCCGTGCCCAGGCGCAGGAACTGGTACCCGATGTCGCGGCTGACGTTGGCGCTCAACAATCCCGACACCTTGAGGCAGCCGTCGACGATGCGCTGCAGGAATTCCAACCGGTACCGCCGGCTGAGACTGCGTTCGCCCTGCGCAGCGATGTAGAGATGCAGGTCGTTGATCGCCTCCCACACATCCTGCGGCAGCGTATCGCGGATGCTGCGCAGGATCTCGCGGGCCGAATCCACCGAGGTACGCAGTGAGGACGGATTGCGTTCGTCCAGCAGGAGGAAACGGATCACGTCCGCATCACCCGCGGCCTCCGCCGTTGCCGGATAGCACTGCTCGAAGCATTCGCCTGCGCCGACCGTGTCGATCATCGGCCGCCACGCGAAGCGCACGGAACGCGGCATGTCGAGCTGGAGCTGGCTGCCTACGCCCACCAGGCGCGCGGTGTTCTCGGCCCGCCGCACGTAGCGGCTGAACCAGTACAGGTTGTCGGCGACGCGCGACAGCATCAGCCTTCCTCCCCGTCGTCGTCGGACAGGTCCACCACCCACGTGTCCTTGGCGCCGCCGCCCTGCGACGAGTTCACCACCAGCGAGCCCTTGACCATCGCCACGCGCGTCAGGCCGCCGGTAGTCACGTAGGTATCTTGGCGCGACAGCACGAACGGACGCAGGTCGATATGGCGCGGCGACGGCCCCTGCTTGGTGACGATCGGCGCAGTGGACAGCGCCAGCGTCGGCTGCGCCATGTAGTTGCGCGGATTCGCTTCGATCAGCGCCTTGAACTTCTCGCGCTGGCGCTTGGTGGAACGCGGACCGATCAGCATGCCGTAGCCGCCGGACTCGTTGGCCGGTTTCACCACCAGCTTCTCGATGTTCTCCAGCACGTACTTGCGCTCCTTCGCGTTGTGGCAGAGGTAGCTGGGTACGTTCGGCAGAATGGGTTCCTCGTCCAGGTAGTACTTGATCATCTTCGGCACGTAGGCGAAGACCACCTTGTCGTCGGCCACGCCCGCGCCCGGCGCATTCGCCAGCGCCACCTTGCCCGCGCGCCAGCTGCGGATCAGTCCGGGCACGCCGAGCACGGAGTCGGGGTGGAATACTTCGGGATCGATGAAAAGGTCGTCCACGCGCCGGTACACCACGTCCACCCGCTTGGGGCCGTACACGGTGCGCATGTAGGTGCAGTCGTCGTCGGCGACGAACAGGTCGCTGCCTTCGACCAGCTCGATGCCCATCGCCTGGGCCAGGTACGCGTGTTCGAAGTAGGCACTGTTGAACACACCCGGCGTCAGCAGCGCGATCACCGGCGTATCGCCCGGGCGCGGCGACAGCGCGGCGAGCGTGTCGTACAGCTGGCTGGGGTATTCGTCCACCGGCAGGATCGAACTGGTCTCGAACAACTCCGGGAACACGCGTTTGGCCACCATGCGGTTCTCCAGCATGTAGCTCACGCCGGACGGGATGCGCAGGTTGTCTTCCAGCGCGTACAGCGTGCCATCGCCGTCGCGCACCAGGTCCGAGCCGCAGATGTGCGCCCACACGCCGAGCGGCGGCGCGATGCCGACGCACTGCTCGCGGAAGTTCACCGAATCCTTCAGCAGCATCGCCGGGAACACCTTGTCCTTGACGATCTGCTGCTTGCCGTAGATGTCGCCGATGAACAGGTTCAGCGCGCGCATGCGCTGCTTCAGGCCGGCTTCGGTACGTTGCCACTCGCTCAGCGGGATGATGCGCGGGATCAGGTCGAACGGCAGCGTGCGGTCGACGTTACGGCCGTCGGAGTACACGGTGAAGGTGATGCCCTGCACGCGCGCGACCACGTCGGCGGCGAGTTGGCGTTCGGCGATTTCGCGGCCGGAGAGACCGGCCAGGTATTCGACCAGGCGGCGCGCGGCCGGTCGCGGCCGTCCATCGGCCTGGATCAGTTCGTCAAAGGTCGTGGTGCGGTATTTCGCCCAGTCCATTCGCCCTTTCCACTGTCCCCGGCCGGCACATCCGGCGAGGGGTGATGCGTCGCAACATGCACGGTCGGTGTGCGCGCCGTCAAGCATTCGCGCGGCGACATGCTCGACTCACATCCATCGGCATCGCTTTGCGCCATTCCGGTGCAAAGCAGGGACAATGTCGGTCTCTGCACGGGAGCCCGCCATGTCCGCCACGCGTCGCGTCGTCCTGATCACCGGTGCCGCCCGCCGTGTCGGCGCGGCGATCGCGCGCCGCCTGCATGTCGACGGCCACGACCTGGCGCTGCATTACCGCGCGTCGTCCACGGACATGCAGGCGCTGGTGGACGAACTGGAGTCGGCCCGTCCCGGCAGCACGCTGGCACTGCAGGCCGAGCTGGCCGACTTCGATCGCTTGCCCGAGCTCGTCGCAAGGACGGTGGGCCACTACGGCCGCCTCGATGCCTTGGTCAACAATGCATCGGCGTTCTATCCGACGCCCGCCGGCATGGCCACGCCGGCGCAGTGGGACGAACTGTTCGCGGTGAATGCGCGCGCACCGTTCTTCCTCGCGCAGGCGGCGGCGCCGCACTTGAAGGCGGCGCGCGGCGCCATCGTCAACATCGCCGACATCTATGCCGAGCGTCCGCGCGCGGACCTGGCGGTCTACGCCGCTTCGAAGGCCGCACTGCTCGCGATCACGCGCGGACTCGCCGTTTCATTGGGACCCGACGTGCGCGCGAATGCGGTCTCGCCCGGCGCGATCCTGTGGCCCGATGGCGGTATCGACCCGGCGCTGCAGGAGAAGCTGCTCGCGCAGACGCCGCTGGGCCGAATCGGCGAACCCGCCGACATCGCCGCGACGGTCGCCTGGCTGCTGAGCGACGCGGCCAGCTACGTGACCGGGCAAACCCTCCACGTGGATGGCGGCCGCGCCCTGGGTTGAGGCGTCAGGCGGCGTCGATCATCACCGGTTCGGGCGGCGACATACGATCGGGATGCGCTTCCCACAAAGCCTGCAACGTCATGCCGCTGCGCGGATCGACCTTGTCGGGCGCGATGTCCGCCAACGGCAGCAGCACGAACGCATGCTTCAGTTCATCGCGCGGCAGGCGCAGATTGCCCGGGCCCTGCAGCACCAGGTCGTCGTAGAAGACGATGTCGATATCCAGCGTACGGTCGGAGAAGCGTGGCCCACTGCGATCGCGGCCGTGCGCATCCTCGAGCGCATGCAGCCAGTCGTTCAGCGCGAACGGATCGAGGTCGCTGTCGATCACCGCAGCGGCATTGAGGAAATCCGTACCGTCGAAACCCACCGAGCGCGTGCGATACACCGGCGACAGGCGCACGTCACCGAACCGCGCGCGCAAAGCATCGATGGCGACCCGCAGGTGGTGTTCGGGCGCCACATTGCTGCCCAGGCTGAGGTAAGCGAGACCCACGGTCAGTCCGGCCGCGTGCCGCGTTCGATCTGCACGCCGACGTTGCGTGCGCCGGTGACCGCACCGGGCTTGCTGAGCTTGAGCCGCACCCAGGCCACGCCGAACTCGTCGCGGATGATGCCGGCGCAGCGTTCGGCCAGCGTCTCGACCAGCCCGAAGTTCGCTTCTTCGACGAACGAGATCAGTCGCTTGGACACGGCCTTGTAGTCCAGCGTGTGCGCGATGTCGTCGCTGGCGGCCGGCACGCGGTTGTCGAAGGCCATTTCCACGTCCAGCGCCACGGTCTGACGGATGCCGCGCTCCCAGTCGTAGATGCCGATGACGGTCTCGATGCGCAGGTCTTCGATGAAAACGATGTCCATGACAGGCTACAGATGACGGAATGCGCGCATGGTAACGGCAAACCGCGACAGCTCCGTCATCCCGCGCGTGCGGTCACCTGCGGCAACGTGGCCATATCCCAGCGCGGCGTGACCTTCAGCTCCGGCGTTTCGTGCTGGCCCGCCTCGAGCCGCAGCGCGCCGGCGAAGGCGATCATCGCGCCGTTGTCGGTGCACAGCGAAGGACGCGGGAAGCATGCACGGCCGCCGCGCTTGGCGGCGATTTCCTGCAACTTCGCGCGCAGCCGCTTGTTGGCGCCCACGCCGCCGGCGACGACGATGATGTCGCTGCCCGCCGCGTCCAGCGCGCGCTCGCACTTGATCGCCAGCGTATCGACCACGGCATCCTCGAACCCGCGCGCGATGTCGGCGCGCGTCTGCGCCGCCTGGTCGCTGTCGCGCCAGGCCAGCAACACTTGCGTCTTCAGGCCGGAGAAACTGAAGTCCAGCCCGGGACGGTCGGTCATCGGCCGGGCGAACCTGAACCGGCCGGGTGTGCCCTGCTCGGCCAACGCGGCCAACTGGGGGCCGCCGGGGTACGGCAGGCCCATCATCTTGGCGGTCTTGTCGAAGGCCTCGCCCGCCGCGTCGTCCAGGGTTTCGCCGAGCAGGCGGTAGCGGCCGATGGCGTCCACGGCCACCAGCTGGGTGTGTCCGCCGGAGACCAGCAAGGCCACGAACGGCGGCTCGGGCGGGTTGTCTTCCATCAGCGGGGCCAGCAGGTGGCCTTCCATGTGATGGACCGCCACGGCCGGCACGTCCAGCGCCCACGCCAGCGACCGGGCCACACCGGCGCCCACCAGCAGGGCGCCGACCAGCCCCGGGCCGGCCGTGTAGGCCACGCCCTCCAGGTCCCCGGTCTCCAGCCCCGCCTCGGCCAGGGTCTGCCGGATCAGCGGCAGGAGCTTGCGCACGTGATCGCGGCTGGCCAATTCCGGCACCACGCCGCCGTATTCGGCATGCAGCGCGATCTGGCTGTAGACCGCATGGGCCCGCAGGCCGGCGGCGCCGGACAGGCCGGTGTCGTAGACGGCCACGCCGGTTTCGTCGCAGCTGGTTTCGATGCCGAGGACTTTCATGGGAACGATGTGGGGTCCGGGAGGGGGAGGGGCAAGCCTGGCGGCTGGCCGGGGTGGGTTGCAGCGACGGCTCCTGTCGCTATAATACGCGGCTCACCCGGCGTGCCCGGGCCGTTTAGACCACCGAGATTACGTATGCCCAGCGTCAAAGTCCGCGAAAACGAGCCGTTTGAGTTTGCGCTGCGTCGCTTCAAGCGCACCTGCGAAAAGGCCGGCGTCCTGGCCGAAACCCGCAAGCGCGAGTTCTACGAGAAGCCGACCCAGGAACGCAAGCGCAAGGCCGCTGCTGCGGTGAAGCGTCAGCTGCGTCGCAGCTCGCGCGACGTCACCAAGCGCCAGCGCCTGTACTGAGCCGCGTCGCTTCGCAAGAAGCCGGCACGCGCGAGCGTCGCCGGCTTTTTGTGTTTTTGGCGTCCCACGGTTGCCGTGCCACGCCCTCCCCGTTCCCCCGGAGCACACCATGTCCCTGAAACAGCAGCTCACCGATGACATGAAGGCCGCGATGAAGGCCGGCGAGAAGGACCGCCTGGCGGTCATCCGCCTGATCAATGCCGCCATCAAGCAGCGCGAAGTGGACGAGCGTATCGAGCTGGATGACGCCGCCGTGCTGGCCGTGCTGGAAAAGATGGTCAAGCAGCGCAAGGACTCGGTCAGCCAGTTCGAAGCCGCCAACCGCGAGGATCTGGCCGCCATCGAGCGCGCCGAGCTCGTCGTGATCGATACCTACCTGCCGGCCAAGCTGGGTGAAGCCGAGATCCTGGCCGCCATCGAAGCGGCCGTCGCCAGCATCACCCTTGAAAGCGGCGGCGCACCCGGCCCGGCCGACATGGGCAAGCTGATGGGCGTGCTGAAGCCGCGCCTCGCCGGCCAAGCCGACATGGGACAGGTCTCCGCGTTGATCAAGAAAAAGCTGGCGGGCTGAGCCAGACCGCCCCGGGGACGTCTCCATGGCATCCTGACGCCATGGAGACCCCCTCGATCACCCTGCGCTCGGCCACCCGCGCCGACATCCCGCAGATCCTCGATTTCATCCGCGGCCTGGCCGAGTACGAAAAGCTCGCCCACGAGGCCGTCGCCACGCCGGCGCTGCTGGAAGCGCACCTGTTCGGCGCGCGGCCTGCCGCGGAAGTCGTCATCGCCGAGGCCGACGGCATGCCGGCCGGCTTCGCCTTGTTCTTCCACAGCTTCTCGACGTTCCTTGGGCAGCCGGGGCTGTACCTGGAAGATCTCTTCGTCTATCCCCGTTATCGCAGCCTCGGGCTGGGCAAGCGGCTGATGGTGCACCTGGCGCGGCTTGCGCTGGAACGCGGATGCGGGCGCTTCGAATGGTCGGTGCTGGACTGGAACACGCCCGCCATCGACTTCTACCGCCGCCTGGGCGCCACCGGCATGGACGAATGGACCGTGCAGCGCGTCAGCGGCGACGCCTTGCGCGCGTTGGCCGACGCATCCGCGTAAACGTCCTCACCACGCCGCGCTAACGAAGCGCTGACACGCCACGGGCCACCCTCGGCCCATGCACACGCCTGCCCGCCTGCCCGCAATCCGGAAACACCTGCAGCACCTCGGTGCGCGCGCCGAGCGCAGCCTGCCGGTGGCGTTGCTGCGCCGCTTCATCGACACCGACCTGATGACGCAGGCCGCATCGCTCTCGTTCTACGCGCTGCTGTCGCTGGCGCCGTTGCTGATTCTGCTGCTATGGCTGACCGCCTCGCTCTACCCGCCTGCGCAACAGTCGCTGCTGGACCAGATCGCCCAACTCGCAGGCCCCGATGCCGCCGCCGTTGCCGAGACGGTGATCCGCAACGCGGACGCGCGCCCTGACATCGGTTCGCTAGCGGGCCTGTGGAGTACCGGCCTGTTGCTGGTCGGCGCCACCGTCGTGTTCGCCCAGTTGCAGGGTGCGTTGAACCTGATCTTCCGCACCGACGCGCAGCGCCTGAACGGACTGGTGGCGTGGCTGAAGAAGCGGGTGTTCTCGCTGGGCGTGGTGCTGGCGATCGGCTTCCTGCTGATCGTGTCGATGATCGCCACCACGGCGCTGCAGGTGGCCTTCGCACGCCTGCCGTCGTTGCTGCCTGCGCTCGGTTACGGCAGCACCCTACTGCTTTACGCGCTCGCATTCGCCTTCTTCTACCACTACCTGCCGGACCGTCGCGTGGCGTGGTCGCGCGCCTTCCTGGGCGGCGCGATCACGGCCCTGCTGTTCGCCGGCGGACGGTACCTGATCGGTTTCTACCTGGCCGAAGCGGCGCCTGGCAGCGCTTATGGCTCGATGGGTGCATTGGTACTGCTGCTTGTGTGGGTCTACTACGCCAGCGTGGTGTTCTTCGCCGGTGCGCTGATCACGGCGGTGATCGACGAACGCCAACGCGCCCGCACGTTGGCCAGGGCGCAGGCCGCGGCCTGAACATCATTCTCCCCAGTCGGCGCGCTTGCTGGTCTGGCCGATGCCGGGATTGAAGGTGTTGGTGGGGTCCAGCGTGCGATAGAACGCCGCGAGCGCCGGCTTGGCCGGATAGAGATGGCCCACGTTGTGTTCGGCCGGATACTCGGCGCCGCGCGCATCCAGCAACTTCCAGAGCGCATGCTCCACCGCAAGCGGATCCGTTCCCCGCCGCACGATGTAGTCCTGATGGAACACGTGGCAGAAGAAGTGCCCGTAGTAGAGACGCGCGACCATCGTGTCGTCTAGCGTGGCAGGCAGGGCTTCCACCCAGTCGCGGTCGTCGCGGCGAAGGGCGACATCGAGCGCGACGATGTCCTCCACCTCCGTGCGATGCACCTCGCGGTAGCGCACGGCGGCACCGGCCACGGCGAAGCGGTGCAGGAACGCTTTGCGCCCTTCGTCGGTATCGCAGGCGAAGAACGAACCTTCGCGGTCGGCGAAGAAGCGGTCGAGGAAATCGTGCGTGGTGCCTGCGTCCCGTGCCGACACCTTGAGCAGGAGATGATGTTCGTAGCGCGCGCGGAAATCGCGCAGGCGCGGCGGAAGATGATCCGGCAGCCATCCGGAGATGGTCTGCAGCACGCGGTCGGTCAG
The DNA here is from genome assembly GCF_900116385.1 of Pseudoxanthomonas sp. YR558. Taxonomy (NCBI): domain Bacteria; kingdom Pseudomonadati; phylum Pseudomonadota; class Gammaproteobacteria; order Lysobacterales; family Lysobacteraceae; genus Pseudoxanthomonas; species Pseudoxanthomonas sp. YR558. The sequence continues at coordinate 2,098,218 of NZ_FPCI01000001.1, forward strand.
GCCGCGCAGGCCCCCGCGTTCGCACCAGCCATCGATGCGGCTCTTCAGCGCGAACGCCGCCGGTACGCGATCGGTGCCGAAGCGGTCGATCAGCAGGAACGTGTCCTTGCCATACCGGTCGCCGATGTCGAAGGCATCGCGGTGGATGTACTCGCCGGAGATCGGCAGGCGTTCGGACGCCGTCAGCAGGTGCCGGCGAATGCCGGTGAGATCGTCGGGATCGTTGCTGCCGATGTAGAAGACCGATGCGTCGTCTTTCTCGAACGTATCCAGCCGCACCGCGAACACCGCCAACCGGCCCGCGCAACCGGACGCCTCGTGCAGGCGTGCGGTATCGGCGTTGTAGCGCGCCGGCGTGCCCGCATCGACCTGGCGCACGTGGGCCGCATAGTGCGGGTCGGATGCAGCGCGCGCGGCGTCGTGGACCACGTCCGCCGGCGCATAGTCGCCGGCCTGCAGGCGGGTCAGGATGTCTTCCGGCGTGTCGCCGAGCGCGATGCCCAGGTGGTTGACCAGCCGCAGCACGCCGTCGCCGCCGCGCTGCGCATACAGCGCCAGTTCCGTGTACGCCGGACCGCGACGCACCAGCGCGCCGCCGGAGTTGTTGCACACACCGCCCAACACGGAGGCACCGATGCACGACGAGCCGATCACCGAATGCGGCTCGCGTCCCAGCGGTGCAAGCGCCTTCTCCAGCACGTCCAAGGTCGCGCCCGGCAGGCAGACCACCTGGCGGCCGCCGTCGATCACCTGCACGCCGGCTAGCCGCTGCGTGCTGACCAGCACGATGCCGCGGTCGTAGCCGTCGCCATCCGGCGTGGAGCCACCGGTGAGCCCCGTATTCGCCGCCTGCATCAGGACGATGCGGCCCGCCTGCACGGCGGCTTCCAGCACGCGCCACAGCGCGAGCAACGTGCCGGGGCGCACCACGGCCAGCACCGGGCCGTCGCCGAAGCGGTAGCCCTTGCGGTAGCGGCGCGTCGCCCGCGCGCCGGTCAGTACGTGCGCCGCGCCCACGGCCTCGCGCAGGCGGGCCAGCAGGGCTTCGTCGGACGGCATCGTCGCAGGCATGGCCGCATGGTAGCGCGCGATCCCGGCGACCCGGCCGGGCGTGGCATCCTATGCGACCCATGGCCCGCATCCCCGACGCCTTCATCGACGAACTGCTCGCCCGGACGGATATCGTCGAGGTGGTGGGCGCGCGCGTCCCGCTGAAGCGCCAGGGCAAGGAATACTCGGCCTGCTGCCCGTTCCACGACGAGCGCTCGCCGTCGTTCACGGTCTCGCCGACCAAGCAGTTCTACCACTGCTTCGGCTGCGGCGCACACGGCACGGCCCTGTCGTTCCTGATGAACTACGACCGCCTAGAGTTTCTCGACGCGGTGGAAGAGCTGGCGCGCCGCAACGGCATGGAAGTGCCGCGCGAGACCCAGCAGCGCAACGAGAACAACGACACCCGCGACCTGTTCAATGCGCTGGAAGCGGCCGCACGCTTCTTCCAGCGCAATCTGGAGGGCAGCGACAAGGCGAAGTCCTATCTCGACGGCCGCGGCGTGGATGCGGCGATCCGCACGCAGTTCATGATCGGCTATGCACCGGATGGCTACTCGGCATTGAAGGATGCGCTGGGCACCGACGAGCGCCGGATGAAGTTGCTCGATCGCGCCGGTCTGTTTTCGAAGAACGACCGCGGCCACGTCTACGACAAGTTCCGCGACCGGGTGATGTTCCCGATCCACGACCGGCGCGGCCGCGTGATCGCCTTCGGCGGTCGCGTGCTCCAGAAGGACGACGGCCCCAAATACCTCAACTCGCCCGAGACCGCGCTGTTCCACAAGGGCCGCGAACTGTACGGCTTGTGGCAGGTGAAGCAGGCCAACCAGAAGATCGCGCGCCTGGTGGTGGTCGAGGGCTACATGGACGTGGTCTCGCTGTTCCAGTTCGGTGTGAAGGAAGCCGTCGCCACGCTGGGCACGGCGACCACGCCGGAACACGCCGAGCTGCTGTTCCGCAATGCGCCCGACGTGTACTTCTGCTTCGACGGCGACGCCGCGGGCCAGCGTGCCGCGTGGCGCGCACTGGAATCGGTGTTGCCGCGCATGAAGGACGGGCGCCAGGCGTTCTTCCTGTTCCTACCCGATGGCGAGGATCCCGACACCATCGTGCGGCAGGAAGGCGCGACCGGCTTCGATGCGCGCCTGCAGCAGGCGATGCCATTGTCGGAGTTCTTTTTCCAGGAACTGGGCAAGGACATCAAACTCTCCACGCTCGACGGCAAGGCCCGCCTGGCCGAGCGCGCGCGCCCGCTGCTGGCGCAGATTCCCGATGGCGCTTTCGGCGACCTGATGCGGCAGCAGCTGACCGTGGTGACCGGCGTGGGCGCTGGCAACGCCGCCAGTCCTGCACCAACCGCGCCAACGCGTCGCCCGCCTGCCACGAGCCCGGGCCAGAAACCCAGCCTTGTCCGTCACATCATCGTGCGCCTGCTGCACAAGCCAGCGCTCGCGCTGGCGATCGAATCCACGCATGGCTTCTCCGCACTGCGCCTGCCCGGCATGGACCTGCTGCTGGAACTGATCGCGCTGGTCCACGCGCGTCCCGATATCACCACCGGTGTGTTGCTGGAGCATTTCGCCGAACGGGATGAAGCAGCCGCTTTGCAGAAGCTGGCGATGCAGGATCTTCCCGGCGACGAGGAAAGCTGGCGGCTCGAACTGCTCGACGCCGCGGTGCAGCTGGAAAAGCAGATGCTGCAGCAGCGCCTGGACGAACTGCAGGCCAAGCAGCGCAACGTCGGGCTAGACGAAGCCGACAAGTACGAACTGCGCACCCTGTTGCAGGCCCGCATCGGTCGCCATTGAGAGGAGCGTCGCATGAGCCGTCTGGTCCGTTTGCTGTCCGCTTTCCTGCTGTGCGCATGCATCACAACCGCCCTGGCAGGCGAGTTCACCCAGCCACGTCCCGGCCTGCATACCGGCGGGCAGCCGACCCTCGACGAGCTGAAGCGACTCAAGGACGACGGCGTGCGTACCGTGATCGACCTGCGCGGCCCGCAGGAAGACCGCGGCTATGACGAGGCGCGCGAAGTCGAAGCGCTGGGCATGAGCTACATTGCGCTGCCGATCAGCGGCAAAGAAGACATCAACGCGGAAAAGGCCCAGGCACTGCACGCCTTGCTGCAAGGCCGCGAGGGCGAAGTACTGCTGCATTGTGCGTCCGGCAATCGTGTCGGCGCGTTGCTCGCGCTGGGCGCCGCGCAGCGGGATGGCCTGTCCGCGGATGAAGCCCTGGCCCTGGGTCGTTCCGCCGGGCTGAAATCGCTGGAACCGGTGGTGGTGGAGCAGCTCGCCACGCCTGTCCCGACGGAGTCGAAATAAGGCGTTAGACCATCGCCGGCCGCAGCAGCGGCATCACCCAGTGGTCGGCGAGCAGGAACGCGAACAGCGCCATCAGGTAGACGATGGAATAGTTGAACACGCGCATGGCGAAGAACTCGTCGGGCGGGTTCAACAGGCGCCACGCGTACCAGAGGAACACCGAACCCAGCACCAGCGCGCCACCCAGGTAGAAGAAACCGCTCATGCCGAACACCACCGGCAACACGGTCACTTCCACCAGCAGCACGGTGTAGAACAGGATCTGCCAACGCGTGTACGTCACGCCGTGCGTCACCGGCAGCATCGGCACCAGCGCACGCGCGTAGTCCTCGCGACGGAAGATCGCCAGCGCCCAGAAGTGCGGTGGTGTCCATACGAAGATGATCAGCACCAGCAGCAGCGCATGCGGCCAGTCCCACTCGCCCTGCATGCCGGTCATCGTGGCCCAGCCCAGCAGCGGCGGCGCCGCGCCGGCGATGCCGCCGATGACGATGTTCTGCGGCGTCGCGCGCTTCAGGAACACCGTGTACACCACGGCGTAACCGATCAGCGACGCGAACGTCAGTATCGCCGTGATCGTGTTGACCCACAGCACGAGGATCGCCATCGACAACGCCGCCAGCACCAGCGCGAAGACCAGTGCCTGCCACGGCTTCACCTGGCCCTGCACCAGCGGGCGCCACGACGTGCGCGCCATCTTGGCGTCGATGCGCGTGTCCAACAGCTGGTTGATCGCCGCGGCGCTGGAAGCCGCCAACCAGATGCCGAGGAAGCCGAGCGCCCCACGCAGTAGCTGCGCGCCATCGGGCAGACCATCGATCGCAAGGAACATGCCGACGATCGCGGTGAACACGATCAGCGCCACCACGCGCGGCTTGGTCAGGTCCCAGTACTGGCGGTAAGTGGAGGCCATGTCAGTCGGGCCTGCGCAGGCGGGCGACCAGCGACACCATCGTGAACAACAGCAGCACCGCGCCGGCGTTGTGTGCGACCGCGACCGGCAGCGGCAGGTTGAGCTTCACGTTGAGGATGCCCAGCGTGACCTGCGCGCACACCAGCACCGCCAGCGTCAGCGACCAGCTGCGCATGCCCGGCGTGCGGAACAGGCGCAGTGCCAACGCCAGTACATAGAGCGCGACGATCACCGCCATGACGCGGTGGGTCAGCTGGATGGCGATGCGCGAGGCGCCATCGAGCACGCCGCCTTCGTAGTCCACCCCGATCCCGCGCCACAGCACGAAGCCTTCGCGGAAATCCGCCGGCGGCGCCCACTGGCCGACGCACTTCGGGAAATCCAGGCCGCAGGCCAGCGCGGCGTAGTTGGCGCTCACCCAACCGCCCAGCGCGATCTGCACGCCGAGCAGCACCAGGCCGCCGATCAGCCAGCGGCGCAGCACCGTGCTGTCCGCCAGGGTGATCGGGCGATCGGTGGCGCGCCAGGCCATCCATACCAGCAGCGAGAACGTGGTCAGGCCGCCGAGCAGGTGGCCCATCACGACGATGGGTTTCAACAGCCACGTCACCGTCCACATGCCGAGCAACGCCTGGAAGATGATCACCGCCAGCGTCAGCGTCGCCGCGCGCGCCAGATCGATGTTTGACCAGCGCAGGGCCGCGAACAGCAGGATCGCTTCCCCCAGGATCGCCAGCGCGGATGCCGCGCCGTGTTCGCCATGCATGTACAACGGAATCGCGGCACCTACGAGACCTGCAGCCACCAGGATCTGCGCGATGCCCCAGCGCCGGCGACGCGCGGCCAGCAGCGCGAGCACCAGCACGAGCACGCCGAGCGATGCGGCGAGATGGCGGTGAACCTGTTCACGCCATGCCTTGTGGGTTTCGAACGGACGGATCTCGCTGGCCACGTGCGAGGCCGCTTCATCGACCGCCTTCGGCCATGCCGCGCGGCCGTAGCAGGTCGGCCAGTCGGGGCAGCTCAGGCCGGCGTCGGACAGGCGCACGAAGGCGCCGAACACGACGACGCACAGCGTCAGTGCCACCGCCAACCAGGCGATGCGATGGAAGTGTCTGTAGATCACGGGGCGCGCGATCTCGGGACGGTCGTTGGAAGTCATCATGGTCAGGGAGCGTGCGTGCGGCTCAGATCAGCTTGAGCAGCTTGGAAACGTCGGTGCGCAGGTGGCCGGGATCGAAGCCCGGCGCGTAGCGCAGGATCACGAAGCCGTGCGGATCGATCACGTAGACCGGCACGCCGGCCGGATCGTCCACCTGCGGCAACGCGGCGCGCAGCGGATCGTCGGCGCGGACAACGCGCAGCGCCGAGTGGCGCGGCGCGCCGTCGGGATACGCGCCGATCCAGAGAATGTCGACGTCGTCGGCGTTGTGGCCGAACAACTGCCAGACCTTGTCGAGGTCGTTCGCCAGCGTCAGGCACGCCTGTGCGCAACTGGCGGGAGGTGCGACGACGATGCGCCAGCCGCGCTCGGCGGGGTTCCAGTCGTAGCGGCTGCCGTCGGCCAGCACCGGCACGATGGCGCGCGCGTCGGCGGGTGGCTGCAGCATCTGGCCATGGTTCTTGTGCCCGGCCGGCTGCCAGCCGGCGAAGCGCAGCACGCCGGCGCCGAACACGGTGCCGAAGAACAGGGCGAACAGGCCGACCAGCATCCAGCGCCCGCGGCGCCGCTGGGCGGGATCGAACGAATTGGAGTCCATGCCGTTATTTTCTCACGCCACGCCGCTCAATGCCCCTGCCGGGCGGCACGCCGGGACCGCCAGGTCAGCACCAGCGCGGTGATGAACACGGCAGCGGCCAGTCCGAACCACTGCACGGCGTAGCCGATGTGGCGCTCCGGCGGCAACGTGTTGGGCAGGATGTCGAGGTCGCGGGCGTAGCCCAGCGGCCGGTCCGGGTCCAGCTTCAGCACGCGCGGTGCCAACGCCGGCAGCCGCAGGGCCTCCTTCAATGCATCCCGCTGCAACGCGATCACCAGCAGGCTGCCGTCGGGTTGGGCGCTCGGCGCAGCGTGGGCGATGCCTTCCGAAGGCGGCGGCACCAGCAGGCCGGCGACGTGCAGGTCGTTCGGTGGCAGCGGAATCTCCGGCATCCGGCGGTCGCCCGGGATCGGCAGCCATCCCAGTTCGACCAACACCGGTGCGCCGCCGCCCGCCGGCAGGAAGACACGGTACGCACGCACCCCGGCCTGGCGGTCACGGGTCTGGTTGTCGAGCAGGATGGCGGGACGTGGCGCGAAGCGGCCCTCGCCCTCGGTCCAGTCGTAGCGGTCCGCGCGCCCCTCGTCCGCGGCGATGGCCAGCGGCTGCGGCTGGCGCTCGGCCAGCACGCGCGCGGTTTCGGCCAGCATGGCGTGCTTCTGGTCCGCCCGTCCCAGCTGCCAGGCGCCCAGGCTGCCGAACAGCGACATCGCCAGCACGGCCAGGGTCCAGCCGATCGGGAGCGGCATGCGCCGGCTCACGGGCTGCGTCCGAATGTCGCACCCACCACGGGCCCACCGCGGCGGAGCGATAATGCGTACCTCACCGCTGCGGCACCTCTCGAGGACGCCATGAACGATTCGCTGAAAACCCTGCTGATCATCGCCTTCCTCATCGTCATCGTGTGGAACCTCGGCGCGGGCCTGTACTACATGCTGGTGGACAAGAGCGACAGCAAGCGCACGGTCAACGCGCTGACCCGCCGTATCGCCCTGTCCGTCGGACTGATCCTGCTGGTGATCCTGGCCATCAAGATGGGCTGGATCCAGCCGCACGGCGTCAATCCCGGCTGAGCACGCATTGTCCCGCGCGCCACCGGCGGCGCCAACCAAGAAGAAAAGAAAAAGGGCCGGCAATGCCGGCCCTTTCTTCGTTCGGCTCGCCCGCGCTTACAGCACGTAGACGAACAGGAACAGGCCCAGCCAGACCACGTCCACGAAGTGCCAGTACCACGCGACGGCTTCGAAACCGAAATGGTTGTCCTTGCTGAAGTGACCCTTCGCGCAACGGAACCAGATGATCGCCAGCATGATGGTGCCCAGCGTCACGTGCATGCCGTGGAAGCCGGTCAGCATGAAGAACGTCGAACCGTAGATGCCGGAGCCCAGCGTCAGGTTCAGTTCTTTGTAGGCGTGGACGTACTCTTCGGCCTGGTAGAACAGGAACGTGCAGCCCAGCAGCACGGTGGCGCCCAGCCAGATCAGCAACTGCTTGCGGTTGCCGGCCTTCAGCGCATGGTGCGCGATGGTGATGGTCACGCCCGAGGTCAGCAGGATCAGCGTATTGATCAGCGGCAGGCCCCAGGCCGGGATGGTCTGGAACTGGCCACCGACCTGGCCCGGGCCGGCGCTCGGCCACGCGGCCGAGAAGCCTTCCCACAGCAGGCTGTTGGTCATGACGCCGTCGCCTTCGCCACCCAGCCACGGCAACGCGAGCGTGCGGGCATAGAACAGGGCGCCGAAGAAGGCCGCGAAGAACATCACTTCCGAGAAGATGAACCACACCATGCCCATGCGGAACGACACATCCACCTGGCGGTTGTAGTGGCCGCTGACCGACTCGCGGATCACGTCGCCGAACCACATGAACAGCGTGGCGCACAGCATCACGACGCCGGCGTAGAACGCCCACATGCCCCAGGCGGAATCATTGAGCCAGTTGGCCACGCCCACCATGGTGACGAACATGGCGATGGAACCCACGAACGGCCACTTGGAGCTGTGCGGCACGAAGTAGATGTTGGCGTCTGGCGAATGGGTTTGTCCCATGGCGTGGCTTCCGGTTGCTAAGCGTGATCAGGGTGCCGCGAGCGGCGAGGGCGATGCGTTGCCCGTGCCGATCTGCGCGGTCAGTGCATCGTTCTTGAAGAAGGTATACGACAGGGTGATCGTCTTCACTTCCGCCGGCAGGTCCGGGTCCACGATGAAGCGGACCGGCATGTCGCGGCTTTCGCCGGCCTGCAGGGTCTGGGCGGTGAAGCAGAAACACTCGGTCTTGGTGAAGAAGCCCGACGCGCGCGCCGGCGCCACGGACGGCACCGCGCTGCCCACGATCGGGCGCTCGCTGTCGTTGCGGGCGAAATACTTGGCTTCGTACAGCTCGCCGGGCACGACCTGCATGGTCAGCTGCTCGGGGTGGAAAGCCCACGGCAGCTTGGAGTTCACGCCGCCGTCGAACTGCACGGTGACCGTGCGCTTGGCCTTGGCGGCGGCGACCGCCGCGGCCTGGCCCGGGCCCTGCTCCAGGCGGATGCCGAACACCTTCTCGCAGGCGATGCGGTACAGCGGCACCAGCGAGAAGGTCAGCACGAACACGGCCACGGCCACGCCCACCAGCTTGAACAGCCCCGCCGAATTGGACTTCGCGGCGGTCATGCGCTGAGCACCGCGCGGGCGATGAACGCCACGAAGATCGCGAGCGCGATCCCGCCAATCACCCACGCGGTCCGCAGCACCGCCTTGCGGCGGCGCGCGAGTTCCTCGGGAGTCAGCGCGGGGGCGTTCATGCGGTACGGCTCAACGATCTCAGTGGGTCACGTCGCCGTGCGCCAGGTCGCCATCCTTGATGACCGGCGGAACGGTGAAGGTGTGGTGCGGCGCCGGCGACGGCACGGTCCACTCCAGGCCCTTGGCGTTTTCCCACGCACGCGCCTCGGCCTTCTTGCCGTTGCGCAGCGAGGCCCACAGGATCGCGGCCATCATGAACGGCGTGGCGAACATGCCGAACGCGCCGATCGAGCTGATCAGGTTCCAGTCCGCGAACACCGGGTTGTAGTCCGGGATGCGGCGCGGCATGCCGGCCAGGCCTAGGAAGTGCTGCGGGAAGAACAGCAGGTTGACGAACACGATCGTCCACCAGAAATGGAACTTGCCCCAGAACTCGTTGTACATGCGGCCGGTCCACTTCGGCCACCAGTAGTAGGTCGCCGCGATGATGGAGAACAGCGCACCGGTCACCAGCACGTAGTGGAAGTGCGCCACCACGAAGTAGGTGTCGTGGTACTGGAAGTCCGCCGGCACGATCGCCAGCATGAGGCCGGAGAAGCCGCCGATGCTGAAGAGGATCACGAAGCCCACGGCCCACAGCATCGGCGTTTCGAAGGACAGCGAGCCCTTCCACATCGTGCTGACCCAGTTGAACACCTTCACGCCGGTCGGGATCGCGATCAGCATGGTGGCGAACATGAAGTAGATCTCGCCGCCCAACGGCATGCCCACCGTGAACATGTGGTGCGCCCACACGATGAACGACAGGAACGCGATCGAGGCGGTCGCGTACACCATGGCCTGGTAGCCGAACAGCGGCTTGCGGCTGAAGGTCGGGATGATTTCCGACACCACGCCGAACGCCGGCAGGATCATGATGTAGACCTCGGGGTGACCGAAGAACCAGAAGATGTGCTGGTACATCACCGGGTCGCCGCCGCCGGCCGCGTTAAAGAAGCTGGTGCCGAAGAACTTGTCGGTCAGCAGCATGGTGACGGCACCGGCGAGCACGGGCATCACGGCGATCAGCAGGAACGCGGTGATCAGCCAGGTCCAGCAGAAGATCGGCATCTTCAGCAGGTCCAGGCCCGGGGCGCGCATGTTCAGCACGGTGGCGATGATGTTGATCGCGCCCATGATCGAGCTGACGCCCATCATGTGGATGGCGAAGATCGTGAACGCCACGTTCGCGCCGCCTTGCAGCGACAGCGGCGGGTACAGCGTCCAGCCACCGGCCGGAGCGCCGCCCGGCAGGAACAGCGTGCCCAGCAGCAGGGTGAAGGCGAACGGCATGATCCAGAAGGACCAGTTGTTCATGCGCGGCAGCGCCATGTCCGGCGCGCCGACCTGCAGCGGGATCATCCAGTTGGCCAGGCCGACGAAGGCCGGCATCACGCCACCGAAGATCATGACCAGCGCGTGCACCGTGGTCATCTGGTTGAAAAGTTCGGGGCTGACCAGCTGCAGGCCCGGCACCATCAGTTCGGCGCGGATCACCACCGACATGCCTGCGCCGATGATGAACATGATGAAGCTGAAGATCAGGTAGAGAGTACCGATGTCCTTGTGGTTCGTGGAGAAGAACCACCGCTCGATGAAGCTCTGCTGGTGACCGTGGTGATCGTCGTGATGATCGACGGCGGAGTTGGCCATGTGCTTACTCTCTTGAAGCTAATTCGGACGGTCGATCAACCCTGCGCCGACGGCGCGGGGGTCTCGGCGGTGGGGGCGGTCTCGGCGGCCGGCACGGCGTCGGCCGGTGCGGCTTCCACGGGTGCGGCGACGGGCGCGGGCTCGGCGGCCGGAGCGGGCTTCTTCGAGGCCAGCCACTGCTCGAACTCGGCCTTCGGCACGGCCTTCACCACGATCGGCATGAAGCCATGGTCCTTGCCGCACAGCTCGGCGCACTGGCCACGGTAGATGCCGGGTTCCTTGATGTCGGTCCAGGCCTCGTTGACGATGCCGGGGATCGCGTCCTGCTTCCAGCCCAGCGCGGGCACCCACCAGGCGTGAATGACGTCATCGGCGGTGATCACGAAACGGATCTTGGTATCGGTCGGCAGCACCAGCTGGTTGTCGACGTCCAGCAGGTAGTGCGGGTTCTTAGCCAGGTCGGGCTTCTCGCCGCTCTGGCGGATGCGGTCGGATTCACGGTCCAGGCGGCTGGTGAACGCGACGTCCTCACCCAGGTACTCGTACTTCCACATCCACTGGTAACCGGTGACCTTGACGGTCATCTCGGCGTTGCGGGTGTCGTACATGGCGATCAGCTTGGCGGTCGCCGGCCAGGCCATGACCACCAGGATCAGCACCGGGATGACGGTCCAGATGATCTCGGCGGTGGTGTTGTGGCTGAACTGCGCGGCCACCGCACCCTTGGACTTGCGGAACTTGAACATCGCATAGCCCATCGCGCCGAACACGATGACGCCGATCACGATGCAGACCCACAGCGCCACCATGTGCGCGTCGTAGGCGTGCTGGGACGAGGCGGTGACGCCTTTGCCCATGTTCAGCTGCCACGGCTTCGGGTCGGCCGACTGCGCCCAGGCCAGCGCCGGCATCGCCAGCAGCGAGCACGCCGTCACCAACCGCTTCCACATCCCATTCACTTGCGTCATTGCCTAGACCCCAATGCGTCATCGGTTGCGGCCACTCGCGGCCGCCAGTAAATCCTGCAACGTGTCCGCCAGCTCCCGGCGTTCGGCCGGCCCCAGGAAGTCACCGACCTGGACCTGCCTCCCGCTGGATGCCAGCGAAATCCTTTCGCCTTCCCGCTCGATGCTCAGGCGTACCCAGTAGGGATGCGCCCGGAACACCGCCCCGGACCGGGAGGTACTCACCTCCACGGCATCCGGCCCGATATGGATGTCCTCGCTCCGTTCGCCACTGCGCCACAGCGCGCGCAGCGCCGTGGCCACGATGGCCGAATGGAGCAATGCAAAGGCCGGCGCGAAGGCATTGCCTCCCCACCAGCCCAGCATGGCGACGATCCACATCGCACCCGACAGTGCCGCGAACAACATCACGAACTGGCGGCGCGACAGCGCCCTCGGCGGCCGTAGCCGGAGCCACGCGCCGTGTCCGTCCCACGATGACGGCACCACTTCGATCATGTCGTCCGCCACACGGTTGAGGCTGCGGAAAACCGTTAAATGGTAGCTCCCGACACACTTTGCGGCAAGTTTCATTGATCCAGGACAAGGCACCCGGCCCCGTTGCGCGCGCCTCGCCGCGCGTCGGAAGCGACGTTCCGCGACCCGCGTCACTACGGGGCGCACGCAGGTTGAGGACGGGCACGCCGGGCATATCCGGGCCGCGCGCGCGGCCCTAAACTAGTGGACTGCCTTTGGACTGCCCTGCCGTCATGTCGACCCCGTCACCGCTCCCCTCGCCGGCCGCCCCGCCGACCGGCGGCATCGTCGCCCCCGAACTCCCCGCCTCGCCGCCCGCTCTGCGGGCCGCGATCACGGCCGCCTGGCTGCGCGACGAGACCGAACACGTCCGTGAGCTGCTGGAGCAGGCCCGCTTGCCGGCCGCCGAGCAGGCCCAGGCCCAGCAACTGGCCGCGGACCTGGTGAAGCGGGTCCGCGCCCGCGCCCAGGATCAAGGCGCGATCGAGGCCTTCATGCGCCAGTACGACCTCGGCAGCGAGGAAGGCGTGCTGCTGATGTGCGTGGCCGAAGCGCTGCTGCGCATTCCGGACCAGGAGACCGCCGACAAGCTGATCCGCGACAAGCTGGGCGACGCCGACTGGGAAAAGCACCTGGGCCAGAGCGACTCGGTGCTGGTGAACGCCTCCACCTGGGGCCTGATGCTGACCGGCAAGCTGGTCAACCTGAACGACCTGACCCGCGCCGACGTGCCGGGCGCGTTCAAACGCCTGGTCGGCCGCGTGGGCGAGCCGGTCATCCGGCTGGCGGTGCGCCAGGCCATGCGGATCATGGGGCATCAGTTCGTCATGGGCCGCACCATCGACGAAGCGCTGTCGCGCAGTCGCAAGGGCGACAACGCCGACTACCGCTATTCGTTCGACATGCTGGGCGAGGGCGCACTGACCACGAAGGACGCCGCCCGCTACCTCGAGGCGTACCGCCAGGCGATCCATGCGATCGGCCGCACCGGACCCTTCGCCGACGTACTGGCGGCACCGAGCATCTCGATCAAGCTGTCCGCACTGCACCCGCGCTACGAACACGCCAAACGCGCCCGGGTGATGCGCGAGCTGGCACCGGCGATCCTCGAACTGGCACAACTGGCCAAGTCGTACGGCATCGGCTTCACCATCGATGCCGAGGAAGCCGACCGTCTGGAGCTGTCGCTGGACCTGATCGAGGCGACGTTCTCCGACGCCTCGCTGGCCGGCTGGGAGGGTTACGGCCTGGCCGTGCAGGCGTACCAGAAGCGCACGCCGTACGTGATCGACTTCCTCGCCGACCTCGCCCGCCGCGCCGGTCGCCGCATGCCGGTGCGCCTGGTGAAGGGTGCGTACTGGGATGCCGAGATCAAGCGTGCGCAGATCGATGGCCATCCGGGCTACCCGGTGTTCACCCGCAAGCCGAACACCGACGTGTCCTACCTCGCCAACGCGCGTCGCATGCTCGACCACGGCGACGCGCTGTACCCGATGTTCGCCACCCACAACGCGCAGACGATCGCCGCGATCCGCTCGATCGCGCAGGGCCGGCCGTACGAGCACCAGAAGCTGCATGGCATGGGCGACGACCTGTACGCCGAAGTGGTGCCGAAGCACCGCCTGGACACGCCGTGCCGCGTCTACGCGCCGGTCGGCTCGCACGAGGACCTGCTGCCGTACCTCGTGCGCCGCCTGCTCGAGAACGGCGCCAACAGCAGCTTCGTCAACCGCATCACCGACGAGAACGTCGCCATCGAGGACCTCGTGCGCGACCCGGTGCAGACGGTGTCCGAATTCGATTCCATCCCGCACCCGCGCATCCCGCTGCCGGTCGATCTTTTCCGGAGCCAACCGGCTCCCATCGCCTCTTCTGACAGGAACAACTCCATGGGCGCCAACCTCGCCAACGACAACGACCTGCGCGCGCTGGTCGAGCGCATCAATGCGTCGGTGAAGCCATGGCGCGCCGCGCCGCTGGTGCCGGGCGCCGTCGTGACCAGCACCGCGCTGCCGGTGACCAATCCCGCCGACCGCCGCCAGATCGTCGGCGAATGGCAGCCGGCCGACAGCGCCGCCGTCGAGAAGGCATTGGCCAATGCCGTCGCCGCGCAGCCCGCCTGGGACCGCACGCCGGCTGCCAGCCGCGCCGCTATCCTCGAGCACGCCGCCCACCTGCTGGAACAGCGTCTGCCCGACTACATCGCGCTGTGCGTGAAGGAAGCCGGCAAGACCATTCCCGACGGCGTCGCCGAGGTGCGCGAAGCGGTCGACTTTCTGCGCTACTACGCCGCTCAGGCGCGCACGCAGTTCGGCGCGCCCGAACACCTGCCCGGACCGACCGGCGAATCCAACCAGCTGCAGCTGCAGGGCCGTGGCGTGTTCGTCTGCATCAGCCCGTGGAACTTCCCGCTGGCGATCTTCCTGGGCCAGGTCAGCGCCGCGCTCGCCGCCGGCAACAGCGTGATCGCCAAGCCGGCCGAGCAGACCAACCTGATCGGCCACGCGGCGGTGAAGTTGCTGCACGAAGCGGGTATTCCCGAGGCGGTGCTGCAGTTCCTGCCCGGCGACGGCGCCAACGTCGGTGCTGCGCTGACCAAGGATCCGCGCGTGGCCGGTGTCGCGTTCACCGGCTCCACCGAGACCGCGCGTGCGATCAACCGTGCGCTCGCCGGCCGCGACGCCGGCCCGATCGCCACCCTGATCGCCGAGACCGGCGGCCAGAACGCTTTCATCGCTGACTCCTCCGCGTTGCCGGAACAATTGGTGAAGGACGCGATGGGCTCGGCCTTCACCTCCGCCGGCCAGCGCTGCTCGGCCGCGCGCGTGCTGTTCGTGCAGGACGACATCGCCGACAAGGTGATGACGATGCTCGCCGGCGCGATGGACGAGTTGAAGATCGGCGACCCGGGCCTGCTGTCGACCGACGTCGGCCCGGTGATCGATGCCGACGCGCTGAAGATCCTCGACGATCACGCCGTCCGCATGGCGAAGGAAGCTCGCCTGATCAAGCAGGCCAACGCGGGCGACGACACCGCCCACGGTACGTTCTTCGCGCCGCGCGCATGGGAGCTGAAGTCCCTCGACCAGCTGCACAAGGAAGTCTTCGGTCCGGCGCTGCACGTCGTTCGCTGGAAGGCCGACCAGCTGGATGGGGTGATCGATGCGATCAACGCCACCGGCTACGGCCTGACGCTGGGCGTACATTCGCGCATCGACGAGACCATCGATCGCATCGCCGCGCGGGTGAAGGTCGGCAACGTCTACGTCAACCGCAACCAGATCGGGGCCGTCGTCGGCGTGCAGCCGTTCGGCGGACAAGGCCTGTCCGGCACCGGTCCCAAGGCGGGCGGTCCGCACTACCTGCCGCGTTTTGCGACCGAGAAGACGGTGACGGTCAACACCACGGCGGCCGGCGGCAACGCCTCGCTGTTGACCCTGGGCGACTGATCCGTCCGCGGGCGGGCCCGTCGCTGCTTCCCAAGCCCCGCTCCGGCGGGGCTTTTTTTTCGCGCCATGACCAACCGCACTGAATGATGAGTACCGGTGCGGCGAAGCTGTGCCTGCGCCAACGCCTTCGTGAACCTTCACTCCACACGGATCGGCATCGGCGGTGGCACGCTGCCGGTTGAGGGCGGATCCTGCGTTTAGTCGGAGACAGGGAGCTCCACGGCCATCACGGCCCTACTGCATGACGACCGATTTCTACAACCTGCTGTTGACCGACTGTGCGCTGGCGGCCGTGCTGCTGGCGCTTTTCCTGTACGTAGGGCGCGTTTCGCGCGGCGTGCGCGGCATCGCCACCTGGGGCGTGGCGCACTTCCTCTATTCGTTGGGCGCCGCGATGCTCGACGGCACCGCGCAGGAACTCGTGCTCGCGGGCAACGACACGCTCGCGCATTGGACGGCCGGCGTCGGCGGTTTGCTGGCCTGCGCCGGCCTGGTCGGACTGGCCTGGTCGATCATTCAGTTCGTGCAGCAGCGGCCGCTCGCGTTGTGGGAACGCGCCCTGCTGCCGGTCTGTATCGGCTTCTCGCTGGCCGGCTGGGTGCTGAGCGGTACGGTGGATGCGCAGGGCGCGGCGATGAGCGCCACCGAGGTGATCGTGCTCGTCGTGATGATCTGGCACCTGCTGGTGCTGCGCCGCGCACCCGACCACGTGCCCGCACGCCTGATGATCGCCGGCAGCCTGATGCTGCTGTGGCTCTACGGCAGCGACCTGCTGGCCGCATTGACCGGAACGTACGGACCCAACCCGATCTGGGTGAATCTGGATCTCTCGATCTGGTACCTGCTCAACTTCTGCATGCTGATGCTGGCCAGCTTCCGTGCCGCCGAACCCTTGCGGCGCGGCGCGCTGTTCGACCCGCTGACCGGCGCATTGAACCGCCGCGGCCTGGACAACGAACTGGAAGCGCGCGGCGCCTGGCACGCTGCCGAACACGGGCTTGCGGTGATCGCGCTGGACCTGGACCACTTCAAGGCGGTCAACGACGATCATGGGCACGAGGCGGGCGACCTGGTGCTGCAGCGCTTCTCCGACGTGGTGCGCGGCTGCATCCGCAACGACGATCTGTTCGCCCGCCTGGGTGGCGAGGAGTTCATGCTGGTCTTGCGCGATACACACGCGGAAACGGCGCATGCGCTGGCCGAACGCATCCGCCAACAGGTGATGGCACTGGAGTTCTCGCCGATCGGCGCGTCTTTCCGCGTCACCGTCAGCCTGGGCATCTCGTTCACCGCAGACCGGCACGCGCAGTACGACACGCTGATGCGGCTGGCCGACGAGGCGCTTTACGCCGCCAAACATAAGGGCCGCAACCGGATCGAGGTACGCTGGCACCCTGCCTGACCGGAGGATCGCCATGCCGCTGCACCGCCTCACCCTCGCCCTGCTCGT
Organism: Pseudoxanthomonas sp. YR558; assembly: GCF_900116385.1. Lineage (NCBI taxonomy): Bacteria > Pseudomonadati > Pseudomonadota > Gammaproteobacteria > Lysobacterales > Lysobacteraceae > Pseudoxanthomonas > Pseudoxanthomonas sp. YR558. Next base: position 2,115,066 of record NZ_FPCI01000001.1, read on the forward strand.
GCTATGCGGGACCACTGCCACAAACGCATCGGCGCAGCATGCCGCGTGTCCCGCAGACCCGGGCATCGCCCCGCGCGGCGAGCTGACCGCCACGCGCGTGGCGATCGCGACGCCGGGCGATGCGCAGGATCGCCTCTACGAAGGTCCGGTGTGGCGCGACGGCGCGCTCTATCTCTCGGACTTCGTGCATAACGGCACGTTCCCTTCGCGCATCCGGCGGTTCACGCCGCCGGACCGGTGGGAGACGGTGCTGGAGGACAGCGGCAGCAATGGGCTGGCGCTCGATCAGGAAGGCGTACTCATCGCTGCGACCCACGACCGCAAGCAGATCGCCCGCGTGGACCTCGGGGGCGGTTCGCGCACCGCGCTCGTCTCGACGTTCGACGACGAGCCGTTCAACTCGCCCAACGATCTGGTGATGGCGGCCGACGGCACGCTCTACTTCACCGACCCGGACTACCAGCGGAAGGCGGCGCCCGGCGGGCAGCCACTGACGCGCGTGTATCGCCACCGCAACGGCGCCACCACGGTGGTGGACGACACGCTGCGCAATCCCAACGGGATCGCGTTGTCGCCGGACGGCGGCACGCTCTACGTCGCCGGCGGCACGGCGGAGGGCGACGTGCTGCGCGCGTATCCGGTGGTCGACGGCGCTCCCGGTCCTGGTCGCGACCTGGCCCGCATCTCCGGCGGCGACGGGCTGGCCGTGGATTGCCTGGGCAACGTCTACGTCACCGAGCACGGCGAGCGACGCGTGCGCGTGTTCTCGCCAGCCGGCGAGGTGCTGGCGACGATCCGCGTCGACGCCAACATCACCAATGCCGCGTTCGGCGGCGCCGACCGCCGCACCCTCTTCCTCACCGGCGCGGCGAGCTTGTGGTCGATCGATCTGGACGTCGTCGGCCTGCCGTACTGAAGACCCGAAAAGAAAAACCCCGCCGAAGCGGGGTTTTTCATCGGACTGATGCGCGGGGCGATCAGAACTTGTACTGCATCGACACGCCGTACAGGTCGGCGCCGCCGTCGAACTCGCCGACCAAGCGCGCGCGCGTGCTGGTGGTCAGGTCGACTTCCGGCGTATCGACGATGTCGATCTTGACGTAGCTGGCGTTGAGCTCAAAGTGCTCGGACAGCGCCCAGGTCAGACCCAGCGAATACCACATGCGGTCCTGGTCGGGCAGGCGCGGGGTGCGGTACGGACGGCTCACCGGGGAGTCGTCGCGCGCCACGCCGGCGCGGAAGGTGAATGCGTCGCTGAACTTGTATTCGCCACCGACCGAGTAGAACCAGTTCTCGCCCCAGTTGTACGCTTCGGCCGAATCCGGCTGGCCGGGGTTGTCGAACTCGATGCGGATTTCCTGCAGCGAGGTCCAGTCGGTGCGGCTGGCTTCTGCCATCACGGTCAAGCGGTCGGTCGCGTAGTACGTGGCGCTGAAGGTATCCACGGCCGGCGTGGTCAGCTTGGCCAGCGCGCCGCCATCGAGGAACAGCGGACGGGTCAGCGGGTTGGCGTCGAACGCGGTGCGCACGGCCGGCGGCACGGTGAAGTCACCCTGGCCTTCCAGCTCATGGTCGATCTCGGAGCGGTGCGAGTAACCCAGCGACCACTTGTCGCTCGGACGCCAGTTCATGCCAACGATCCAACCCCAACCGTTGTCGGTGCCGTTGACGTGCGCCAGGCCGTCGTTGCGCTGCGGGCCGTAGGGCGAGCCCGGCGTCAGGCAGGCCGCGGGGTTCTGGCCGCAGATCACAGTGCCGAAATCGACGGCTTGCGACAGGGTGACGTCGGCATGCTCGTACACCAGACCGGCGCCCACCGAGAAGCTGTCGCTCAGCTCGAGCGAGGCCGCCAGGGTCAGGTCGATGATCTTCACGTCCGATTCCAGCGCGTGGTAGCGACCCACCCAGCCGGCGTCGTATTCGGTCTTCAGGCCGAACGGCGCGCTGATCATGGCGCCCAGCGTCAGGTACTCGAAGTCGCCGCTCAGCGGCAGGATGAAAGAAGCGGCCGGCACGGCGGCCACGTCACCGGCGTCGCCACCATTGCCGCCGGTCAGCGGCTGCTGGAACGGGGTGCCGGTCGCGGCCGTACCGCCACCGGTGAATTCGTAGGACAGGTCGATCGCGGTGACGTCGGCCTGCAGGGTGCGCTCGGTGAAGGTGGACATGACGGCCGGGTTGTTGACCACGACCGAGGCGTCGCCCTTGGCGGAGGCCGCACCGGCCATCGCACGGCCCTGGGCCTTGACGCTGTTTTCCTTCAACTGGAAGGCGGCGGCATGCACGTCGCCGTAGGCCAGCGCGGCAGTGATGCCGAGGGCCAGCGCGGACACGCGGGTGAGGTTCTTAGCAAATTCCATCAGTGTTCTCTCCGGAGACGTGGGTAATAGTCGTCTGCGTCGTCGAAGGCCGTGGTGTGTGGTCCACCTTTTCGGCCTGCCGGAAGCCCCTCCCGACATACGACGCCGTATGCAGTATACCCGCTAACCAAACACTAACAATCCACCGTAAGTGCTTGCCCCTATTCAGTTTCGTTGCGCCGCACCATGGGCAGCGGAGGGGGCAGCCGGTACAGTGCCCGCGCATGTTCGTCTCCATACCGTCCCGCCAGAAACCGTCGGTCCGCTGGGCCACGCCTGCGCTGGCCATCGTGCTGCTGGCCGCCTTCGTCTGGGCGTGGCTGCAGGGGGGCGCCGCACAGGGTCACCTCCGGACCGAATGGGGGGCGCTCACCGGCGGCATGGTCGCGCCCGAGGTCTGGCTGGCGTCATTGCAACGCGGCACCGTGCTGCGCCTGTTCACGGCACTGTTCCTGCACGCCGACTGGGCCCACCTGGCGGGCAACCTCGTGTTCCTGCTGATCTTCGGACTGCCCGCGGAGCGGGCGATGGGCGCGTGGCGCTTCCTGCTGCTGTTCCTGATCGGTGGCGCCGTGGCCAACGTGGCCGCGGTGCTCAGCATCGATGCACCCGACCGCGTGGTGATCGGCGCCAGCGGTGCGGTGTCGGCGGTGATCGGGGCTTACCTCGCCCTGTTCCCCACTGCCCAGCTCGGCGTGGTGGTGCCGCTGGGACTGTTCTGGGAGGTGGTGAAAGCACCCGCCTCCGTGCTGATCGGCGTGTGGGCGCTGTTGCAGGTGGTGTTCGCCTACACCGGCCCCACGTTCGGCACCGTGGCGTGGCCGGCGCATATCGCCGGCTTCCTCTTCGGCGTGGTGTTCGCGCTGTTCGTGCGCGCCGCGATCGCCCGGCGCATGCGCAAGCGGCAAGGTTACTGAGCGCCGACGCCTATAATCGGTTTCATGAAGACCACGCTCTACAAGATCACCTTCCACAACCACACCAAGGTCTACGAGCTGTACGCACGCAAGGTGGCGGCCAGCGGCCTGTGGGGGTTCACCGAGGTGTCGGAGCTGGTGTTCGACGTGCACGAGGGCCTCGTGATCGACCCCACCGAAGAGCGCTTGCGCGACGAATTCGGCGGTACGCGCGTGCTGCACCTGCCGATGCAGAGCATCATCCGGGTGGAAGAAGTGGAGCGGAAGGGTCAGTCCGCGATCCGCGACGCGGCCACCGGCGAGAAGGTCGTGACGCCCTTCCCGATGCCGGCCAAGCCGCGCTGAGCCCACTCGCGTCAGCATGCCTGCGTCCGATTTGACCCCGCGAGCGCACGCGCAATCGCCTCTATGATGGCGCGTCACGTATAGGGCGCCAGGATGTCCACTCCACAGTTGTCGGTCTATTTCTTCCTGCAGGCGGGCCTGATCATCCTGGCCTGCCGTCTCGTCGGGAAACTCGCCCAGCGCATCGGCCAGCCGCAAGTGGTGGGCGAGATGATCGCCGGCGTGATGCTGGGACCCTCCTTGTTCGGCGCGGTACTGCCGGATGCACAGGCCGCCCTGTTTCCGAAGGACACCCTAGACATGCTGTACGTCGGTGGCCAGGTCGGCGTGGGCATGTACATGTTCCTGGTCGGCACGGAGTTCCAGGCGGACCACATCCGCACGCGCTACCGCAGCGCGATGGCCGTGTCGTGGGCCGGCATTGCAGTGCCGTTCGTGCTGGCGTTCGCGCTGGCGCCGTGGCTACAGCACGTGCCCGGACTGTTCGCCGACACGGCACGCTTCCTGGAAGTCGCCCTTTTCCTCGGCGCCGCCATCGCGATCACCGCCTTCCCGATGCTGGCGCGCATCATCCACGAGCGTGGCCTGGCCGGCACGCCACTCGGCACGCTCGCGCTGACCGCGGGCGCGATGGACGACGCGGCTGCCTGGTGCATCCTGGCGATTGTGCTGGCGAGTTTCGGCGGCAGTTGGAACCAGGCGTGGCTGGCGATCGGCGGCGGCATCGCGTACGTCGCCTTCATGCTATTGGCCGGCCGCCGGTTGCTCACGCCATTGGCCGCGCAGGTTCCGGCGGAAGGCCCGTTGCCCACGCCGGTGTTCGCCTGGGTGATGGCGGCGTTCTTCCTCTGCGCATGGGCGATGGATGCGATCGGCATCCATGCCGTGTTCGGTGGTTTCATCCTCGGCATCTGCCTGCCTCGCGGCGCGCTGACCGAGCGCCTGCGCGAGCGCCTGCAGGGCATGGTGGTGGTGGTCCTGCTGCCGCTGTTCTTCACCTATTCCGGCTTGAAGACCCAGCTCTCCGTGCTGCTCGATCCGGCGATCCTGGTGCCGGCGATCGCGATCCTGCTCGCCTCGTTCGGCGGCAAGGCGATCGCCTGCTGGGCCGCGGCGCGGTTGTCGGGCGAATCGCCGCGCGATGCGAAAGCGATCGGCGCGCTGATGAACGCGCGCGGCCTGATGGAACTCATCATCATCAACATCGGCCTGCAGGCGGGCCTCATCAAGCCCGGCCTGTTCACCATCCTGGTAATCATGGCGATCCTGTCCACGTTGATGGCCACGCCGCTGTTCAACCGCATCATGCGCGAGCGCAACGCGCCGGCGGCACCTGCGCCGGGCGCATCGCCCGGTTGACGCGATGGGTCAGCGCGAAGTCGCCGCGGGCTTCGCGCGCGCGGTGACGGCGATCTTCTTGAGCTCCACCAGCGCGGCCTTGATCGGCGCCTCGCCATCGAGCACATCGCCCGGCGTGTAACCGGCCTGGCCTTCGTCGTCGCCACGCAGGTGGCCAGGCAGCGTGGCCTCGGTGATGTACAGCTGGCCGTCCTGGCCGACGATGGCATCCGGCGTGCCGCCTTCCGGCTTGACGACCACGTCGGGGACGATGCCGCTGGCCTGGATCGATTTGCCGCTGGGCGTGTAATAGCGCGCGGTGGTCAGCTTGACCGAATCGCCGTTGTCCAACGGCAACACCGTCTGCACCGAGCCCTTGCCGAACGTGCGACTGCCGACCACGCGTGCGCGATCGTTGTCGCGCAGTGCACCGGCGAGCACTTCCGACGCACTGGCCGAGCCCGCATCCACCAGCACGACGACGGGTGCGCCGGAAAGGCGGTCGCCCGGCGTGGCATCGAACTTGGAATCGCTGATCGACAACCGCCCACGCGTGCTGACGATGTTGCCCTTCTCCAGTAGTTCGTCGGCCACCTGCACGGCGGCGAGCAACAAGCCGCCGGGATTGCTGCGCAGGTCGAGCACCAGCCCGCGCAGCGGGCCCTTCGCCTGCAGCGTGTCCAGCTGCTTCTGGAAATCGGCGGCGGTGTCGGTCTGGAATGCGCTGATGCGCACGTAGCCATAGCCGGGTTCGAGCAACCGGCCGCGCACGCTGGTCACGCGAATGGTGTCGCGCACCAGGGTGACGTCGAACGGCTTGGGCGTGCCGTCCCGGACGATGGTCAGGGTGATCTTGCTGCCGGGCGCGCCACGCAGCGGCTCCATGCCGTCGTCGGCGCTGATCGGCTTGCCGTCGATGGCAGTGATGACGTCGCCGGACTTGATGCCGGCCTTCGCCGCCGGCGTGTCGTCGATAGGCGACACCACCAGCAGGGTGCGGTCGGCCTGTTGCTGCAGTTCCACGCCGATGCCTTCGTAGGCGCCGCTGGCCTGCTCGTCGAACGCATCGGAATCCTGCTTGTCGAAATAGGTACTGTGCGGATCGAGGTCGAGCAAAAGGCCGCGGATCGCGGACTGCATCAGCTTCTTGTCTTCCACCGGCTCCACGTACGCTTCCTTCACCGCATTGAACACGGCGACGTAGCGGCGGATCTCCTCCAGCGGCACTTTCGACGGCGCGTTTTCGGCGGCATCCGGGTCGTCGCTCGGCGCGACCACCGGCGGTCCGTCCGCCTGCGGCGCCTGCTGTTGCGCCGACGCGGGCAACGCCGCGAGCAACGCAACGGTCAGGAGGGCCAGGGGAAGACGCTGCAGCATGCGGAAACTCCGGGAGAGGCTTCTAGGGACTCCGCGCCGGGCGCGAAGTTCACCCGATTATGCGTGAACCCATGCGGGCCGGATGTTCAAGCCGGGTTACGGCGGCCGGCGGCGTTCATCGCCGCTGCAGCCACGATGCCGGATCGACCGGTTGGCCATTGCGCCGCAATTCGAAGTACAGCGCCGCCTGCCCCTGTCCACCCGAGGTGCCCACGCGGGCCACCGCATCGCCGCGCTTCACCCGGTCGCCGCTGTCCTTCAGCAGGCTGTCGTTGTGCGCGTACAGGCTCATGTAGCCGTTGCCGTGGTCGAGGATAAGGATCAGGCCATAGCCGGTCATCCATTCGGAGAACACGACGGTGCCGTCGGCCACCGCGGTGACGGTCGTGCCGGCCGGCGCGCCGATCAGCACGCCGGTGCTGGTGCGCCCGTCGGGCATGCGTCCGCCATAGCGCGCCAGCAGGCTGCCGGACACGGGCCACCCCAGGCCACCGACCTTCAGCGGCGGTGCCGACGCCACGACGGGCCGCGCGGGCGCGCTGTCGCGCGACGGCCGGGCGCCGCTGCCGGCGTTCTCGCGCTTCTTCGCCGCGGCGGCTTCGGCCGCGGCGCGGCGCGAGGCGGCACGGCGCTCGGCCTCCGCACGGGCGGCGGCGGCGCGCAGGTTCTTCAACAGCGTTTCCAGCGAACGCGCGTCCTGACCCAGCGCCTTTTCCTTCGCCGCACGGTCCTGGAAGCGCTCGTCGAGGTCGGCGACCAGGCTCGCGCGCGTCTTGCGATCCTTTTCCAGCTGCGCGACTTCGCCGCGTTGACGTGTGCGCGCGGCATCGAGCTCCGCGCTGCGCGCGGCGATCTCGCGCTCCACCTCGTCCAGCGAGGCCAGGTCCGCGGTCAGCGTGTCGATCCTGCGCGTCTGGTCGCGCTGCACGTAGCGGTGGTAGGCCAACAGGCGGTTGGCGTCGGCCACGCGATCCTGCGACAACAACACCTTCAACGGCGCGTCTTCGCCCTGCTGGTAAGCCGCGCGGACCAGGTCGGTCAGCTGCCCGCGCTGGCGGTCGCGTTGCGCCGTCAACGTGTCGCGCCGCTGTTGCAACTCGGCCAGGGCGGCGGCTTCCTTGCGCATGGCGGCTTCGGTGTCGGCCAGCGAGCGGGACGTGCGGCCGACCTTTTCATCGGCGTCGCGCAACTGGCGCGAAGCCGCGCCGCGTTCGCCTTCCAGCTTGCGGCGTTCCTGCGCGATCGATTTCAGTTCGCTGCGCACGCGCTCGAGCTTGCGCTCGGTCTCGCGCGACGTCTGTGCCGGCGCGGACGCGGCCGCGACCACCGCCAGTACGGCGGCGGACAGCGCGACGCGCCAGGAATGCGCCATCAGCCGACGATCAGGCTGCGGCCGCTCATGTCGGCCGGTTGCGGCAGGCCCAGCAGGGCCAGCAGCGTGGGCGCGACGTCGCGCAGGGCTCCGCCGCTGCGCAGCGTGGCCGCGTGCTCGCCGACATACACCAGCGGCACCGGGCCCACGGTGTGGGCGGTGTGCGGTTGTCCCGTGGCGGGGTCGCGCATCATCTCCAGGTTGCCGTGGTCGGCGGTGATGATCATCGCGCCACCGGCGGCGCGCACCGCGGCGTCGACCTCGCCGATCGCGTTGTCCACCGCCTGCGCCGCCAGGATCGCGGCCTGCAGGTCGCCGCTGTGGCCGACCATGTCGGGATTGGCGATGTTGCAGATGATCGCGTCGAAGCGGCCCGAGCCGATCGCGGCCACCAGCTTCTCGGTCAGTTCGGGGCAGCTCATTTCCGGCTGCAGGTCGTAGGTCGCGACCTTCGGGCTCGGCACCAGGATGCGTTCCTCGCCGGCGAACATGTCTTCGCGACCGCCGCTGAAGAAGAACGTCACGTGCGCGTACTTCTCGGTCTCGGCGATGCGCAGCTGGGTGAGGCCGTGCTCGGCCAGCAGCTCGCCGAAGGTCTCGCGCAGGTCGTCCGGCGCGAATGCCACCGGCGCCGGCAGCTTGGCGTCGTACTCGGTCAGGCAGACGTAACGCGCCAGGGCCGGCACGCGCCGCTCGAAGCCGTCGAACGCCGGCGACACGAACGCCGCTGTCAGCTGGCGCGCGCGGTCGGCGCGGAAATTCATGAACACCACCGCATCGCCATCGGCCATCGGCGTTGCGCCGTCGATGACGGTGGGCAGCACGAACTCGTCGTTCTCGCCGCGCGCATACGCGGCTTCCAGCGCGGCCACGCCGCTGGCGGCACGGTGCTCGCTCTTCGCATCGACCATCGCATCCCACGCCAGCCGCACGCGGTCCCAGCGCTTGTCGCGGTCCATCGCGTAGTAGCGCCCGCTGACCGAGGCGATGTGCGCATTGCCGAGCTTCGTGCACAGGTCCTGGAGCGCACGCAGGCTGGGCTCGGCCGACTTCGGCGGCGTGTCGCGGCCATCGAGAAAGGCGTGCACCGCGACCCGCGGCACGCCCTGGCGCTTGGCCAGCTCGAGCATCGCGAAGATGTGCAGTTCATGGCTGTGCACGCCACCCGGCGACAGCAGACCGAACACATGCAAGGTCTTGCCGTCGACCTTGGCGGCGTCGCACGCGGCGACCAGTTCGGCGTTGGCGAAGAAGCTGCCATCCTCGATGGCGGCGTCGATGCGGGTCAGGTCCTGGTAGACGATGCGGCCCGCGCCCAGGTTCATGTGGCCCACTTCCGAATTGCCCATCTGCCCGTCCGGCAGGCCGACATGGCGGCCTTCGGTATGGATTAACGTGTGCGGCGCGGTGGCCAGCAGGCGGCGCCAGTTCGGCAGCTCGGCCTGCGCCAGCGCATTGTCGGTGGGATCTTCACGGTGTCCCCAGCCATCCAGGATCAACAATACGACGGGCTTGGGGCGCTTCACGGACGGGGCAGATGCGGACACGGGGGAGATTCCAGTGACTTCAGGCAGGTGACGATTGTAGCGAAGCGTGGTGCCATCCACTCCGGCGCGGCGGCGTTTAAACCCCCGGGCGCGCCGGCGCATCAGACCGATACGAGACCACCCGAGAGGCAACCCATGATCCGTCCCCGCACCGCCCTGCTGCTGACCCTGGCCCTGGCCACCACGCCCGCGCTGGCCCAACAGGAAATCTCCAAGGTCAACGGCAGCATCACCGCCGAGGCCGGCCAGGCCTATGGCGACCTCGATACCGTCAACGGCTCCATCCGCGTCGCCGACGGCGCCACCGCCGAAGACGCCAGCACCGTCAACGGCAGCATCAACGTGGGCGACAAGGCGCGCGTGGATTCGCTGGAAACCGTCAACGGTTCGATCCGCGTCGGCAAAGACGTCCAGGTCCGCAAGGACGTGGAAACCGTCAACGGCAGCATCTTCACCGACCGCGGCACCGTGATCGGCGGCCGCATCGAGACCGTCAACGGCGCGATCGGCCTGGTCGCCACCCAGCTGGCCGGCGGCATCGAAACCGTCAACGGCGACATCACCGTCGGCGTCGGCTCGCACGTGAAGGGCGGCATCAAGGTGGAGAAGCCGCAGGGCATCCGCCTGAACGTCAAGCGCGACCCGCGCGTCATCATCGGCCCCAACGCCATCGTCGACGGCCCGCTGGTGTTCGAACGCCCGGTCACGCTGTACGTGCACACCAGCGCCAAGATCGGTGCGGTGACCGGCGCGACCGCCAAGCCGTTCAGCACCGACACCGCGCCGGCCGAGTAAGCGCGAACCGCGGGGCACGGCACAGGCCGGCCCGCGGCCATGAGGCTAGAATCGGGATTCCTTTCGTTGAGGAATCCCGATGTCCCGCAAGTTGATGTTGGTGCTTGCCGCCACGGCCGCACTGGCCGCGTGCAAGCGCGAATCCGAAGCCCCGGCGCCCGCGCCCGAGGCCGCCACCCCGCCCGCCGCGGCGCACGCCTTCACCGCCGATATCACCGAGGGCGATTTCTCCGACCTGGTGAAGACGCTGTCCTCGGACGAGTTCGAAGGCCGCGGCCCCGGTTCGGTCGGCGAAGAGAAGACCGTCGCCTATCTCGAAGCGCAGATGAAGCGCATCGGCCTGCAGCCGGGCAACAACAGCAGCTATTTCCAGGACGTGCCGATGGTGGAAACCACCGCCAACGAAGCGGCCACCACGCTGACCCTGGCCACCGCCAAGGGCGAGCACGCGCTGAAGTTCGGCACCGACTTCGTGATCGGCACCCGCACCGGACAGACCGAAGTGAAGCTGGATGCCAGCGACCTGGTCTTCGTCGGTTACGGCGTCGACGCGCCGGAGCAGAAGTGGAACGACTACGCGGGCCAGGACTGGACCGGCAAGACCGTGGTGATGTTCGTCAACGACCCGGGCTTCCACAGCAAGGACGAGACGCTGTTCGGCGGCAACCGCATGACCTACTACGGCCGCTGGACGTACAAGTTCGAGGAAGCCGCGCGCAAGGGCGCCGCCGCCGCGCTGATCGTGCACGACACCGCCGGCGCCAGCTACGGCTGGGACGTGGTGAAGAACTCCTGGGCTGGGCCGCAGTACGACCTGCCGGCGAAGGACGATCCGGAGAAGCGCATTCCGCTGCAGGGCTGGCTGAGCGCGGACGCGGCGAAGCAGCTGTTCGCCGATGCCGGCCTCGATCTCGACGCGGCCTACGCCAGCGCCGGCAAGCGTGGCTTCAAGCCGGTGTCGCTGAAGGCCAAGGCCACGGCCACACTGACCAGCAGCATCACCGAGAAGACCTCGCGCAACGTGATCGGCGTGTTGCCGGGCAGCAGCAAGCCCGACGAAGCCGTGCTGTACATGGCGCACTGGGACCACCTGGGCAAGCACGAGGGTGAGGAAGGCGACAACATCTACAACGGTGCGGTCGACAACGCGACCGGCGTGGCCGGCATCCTTGAGATCGCCGAGGCGTTCGCCCACCAGGATCCCAAGCCGGCGCGTTCGGTGGTGTTCGTGGCGGTGACGCTGGAAGAATCCGGCCTGCTGGGTTCCAAGTACTACGTCGCGCACCCGACCTTCCCGCTGGAGAAGATCGCCGGCGTGATCAACCTTGATGCGATGAGCGTGGGCGGCAAGTCGCGCGACTTCGTCGTCACCGGCAAGGGCAACTCCGAGCTGGAGGACATGCTGAAGGTCTACGCCGACCAGCAGGGCCGCGTGCTCACCGAGGAAGGCAACCCGGCCGGCGGCTATTACTTCCGCAGCGACCACTTCAACTTCGCCAAGGCCGGCGTACCGGCGTTGTACGCCAAGGGCGGCAACGACCTGCTGGAAGGCGGCGTCGAGGCCGGCAAGGCGGCGAGCGAGGAATACGCCAAGCGCTACCACCAGGCCAGCGACGAGATGCACGAAGGCTGGAAGCTGGACGGCGTGGTGCAGGACCTGCAGGCGCTGTACGGCGTCGGCAAGGACCTGGCCGTGGCCGACACCTGGCCGAACTGGTACGAAGGCAATCCCTTCAAGGCCGCCCGCGACAAGATGCGTCCGGCGGCGCCCGCGGCGAAGTAAGCCGCACGGTTCCAGCGAGTCGAAGACGGCGCCGCAAGGCGCCGTTTTCTTTTGCCGCGCCCATGGACGCCCGCCCTCGGCTGCCACTACGCTGCGGCATCCTCGGAGGGAAACGTCATGTCGATCGCTTACTGGTGCATCCTGGTCACCGCGCTGCTGCCGTACCTGTGGGTCTTCATCGCCAAGCGGTCGGGCGAGCGCTACAACAACCGCAACCCGCGCGGTTGGATCGCCAAGCAGGAAGGCAACTACAAGGTGCAGCGCGCGAACGCCGCGCACCTCAACGGCTTCGAGGCCTTCCCCGCCTTCGTCGCCGGCGTGCTGATGGCGCAGCTGGCCGGCGTGCCGGCGGACACCATCACGCCGCTGGCCATCGCCTTCGTGGTGGCGCGCGTTCTGCACGGCGTGTTCTACCTGGCCGACAAGCAGTCGCTGCGCAGCTTCATCTGGCTGATCGGCATGCTGTGCGCCGTGGCGCTGATGGTGCTGGCGGCGATGCGGGTGGCGTGATGCCGCTCCCTGTAGGAGCGACGTGAGTCGCGACCGCACGTCATGACAGCCGTTGGCGCTCGAGGGTAAGGGCATGCGCCGCGCGATCGCTCATGGTCGGACCATCCCGGCGTTTCGCTGCTGCGGTCGCGACTCACGTCGCTCCTACAGAGAGCACGGCTAACGCAGGTCCTCTTCCCAGTCGAACAACGCGAAGGCCTTGCGGAACTCTGCATCCAGCGGCGCCACCGCCTCGATGCGCGCGCCGGTCAACGGATGCGGGAACGACAACCGCACCGCGTGCAGCAGCATGCGGTGCACGCCCTGCATGCGGAAGTTGCGGTTGTGGCGGCCATCGCCATGGCTGGTATCGCCGATGAGGTGATGGAACGCGTGCTTCAGGTGCCGGCGGATCTGGCGGAAGCGGCCGGTCTCCGGCTGGCAGCGCAGCAGCGCATAGCGCGAGGTCTCGAAGCCGACGGAAGGCAACGGCAGCTCGCCCGTCGCCAGGCGCACGAAGCGCGTCACCGACGGCTTCTTCTCCGGCTTGCCCGGGCCGCCATCCAGCGGATGGTCGACGGTGAAATCCGGCTCCGGCCAGCCGCGGCACACGGCCAGGTAATCCTTCTCCACCTCGCGCGACATCAGCACCTTGCCGAGCGTCGAGGCACTCTCGCGGTCGAACGCCACCAGCAGGCAGCCGCTGGTCGCGCGATCGAGCCGATGGATCAGGAAGATCGGCTTGCCGAACTGCGCGCGCAGGCGGTCGGCGACGAAGTCCGTCTCGCCGCCGGCGAGCTTGCTGTCGTGTGCCATCACGCCCGCGGGTTTGTTGACCACCGCGATCTGCGCATCCGCGTACAGCACGGGCACTGCGCCATCGTCCGATTTCGTCTCACCGTAATCCATGAATCTGCGTGCCTTCCAAATCTGCGAAACTCGGGGTTCGCCGCACGCGATGGACGCACGCGGCCCCGAAGGAGGATTGAGGATGAAGTCACCCCGTTTCATTGTCGCACTCGGCCTGGCCGTGACGCTCGCCCTGGGCCAGCCGGCCTGGGCCGATGCCGCCGCCGCGCTGCCGAAGGGCGTCGCCGCCGGCCCCAGCATCGAGGACATCAGCGAGTACACGCTGTCCAACGGCCTGCGCGTGCTGCTGTTCCCCGACGACACCAAGCCCACCGTCACCGTGAACCTGGTCTACGGCGTGGGTTCGGTGCACGAGAACTACGGCGAGACCGGCATGGCCCACCTGCTGGAGCACCTGCTGTTCAAGGGCACGCCCACGCAGGCGGACATCAGCGGCGAGATGAAGAAGCGCGGCATCGACTTCAACGCCACCACTGGCCTGGACCGCACCAACTACTTCGCCTCCTTCCCGGCCAACACCGACACCCTGGAGTGGGTGTTGAAGATGGAAGCCGACCGCATGGTCCACTCGAACGTCGCCAAGAAGGACCTCGACAGCGAGATGACCGTGGTCCGCAATGAATTGGAAGCCGGCGAGAACAATCCCGCTGCGGTGCTGTTCCAGCGGATCCGCTCCACCGCTTTCCTGTGGCACAACTACGGCAACACGACCATCGGCGCGCGCAGCGACGTGGAAGGCGTGCCGATCGACAAGCTGCAGGCGTTCTACCGCCAGTGGTACCAGCCGGACAACGCCACCCTGGTGGTCGCCGGCCGCATCGACAGCGCCGATGTGCTCGCACGCGTGGCGCGCCACTTCGGGCCGGTGAAGAAGCCCGCGCGCGTGCTGCCGCGTTTCTACACCATCGAACCCGCGCAGGACGGCGAGCGCGAAGTCACCGTGCGCCGCGTCGGTAACCTGCAGCTGGTCGCCGCGTCCTACCACACGCCCGCGCTCGCGCATCCGGACAACGCGCCGCTCAGCGTGCTGGCCGACGTGTTGGGCCACACGCCCGGCGGCCGCCTGCACAAGGCGCTGGTCGAGGCCAAACTGGCCGCGGCCGCCGGCGCCAGCGGCGAATCCATGCGCGACCCGGGCCTGCTCACTGCCATCGCGGTGGTGCCCAATGACGGCGACCCCGCCAAGGCCGAGGCCGAACTGCTGAAGCAGGTCGAACAGCTCGCCGCGCGCCCGATCACCCAGCAGGAAGTCGATGAAGCCAAGCAACGCATCGGCAATGCGTACGAGCTCTACTTCACCGACGTCAACGCGGTGGGCATGGGCCTGTCGGAGTTCCAGTCCGCCGGCGACTGGCGCCTGCTGTTCACCAGCCGCGATGCGGTGGAAAAAGTCACCGTCGCCGACGTCAACCGCGTCGCCGCGGCCTACCTGAAATCCAGCAACCGCACGCTCGGCCGCTTCGTGCCCACGCCCACGCCGGATCGCGTGGAGATACCGGCCGCGCCGGCGGTGGCCACCCTGGTGGACGGCTACGCCGGACGCGCCGCGGTGAGTGCGGGCGAAGTGTTCGATCCCTCGCCGAAGAACATCGATGCGCGCACGCAGACCTTCACTCTCGGCAGCGGCCTGAAGGTGTCGCTGCTGCCGAAGAAGACCCGTGGCGGCACCGTCATCGTGGATGCGAACTTCCGCTTCGCCGACGAGGCCGCGCTGAAGGGTCGCGAAGGCGCGGCCGGCATCGCCGGTGCGATGCTGATGCGCGGCAGCAAGACGATGACGCGCGAGCAGATCGACCAGCGCCTGGAACAGCTGAAGACCCAGGGCAGCGTGGGCGGCAGCCTGCAGGGCGCGAGCATCGGCCTGCAGACGCGGCGCGAGCACCTGGCCGACGCGCTGGCGCTGGCCGCCGACGTGCTGCGCAACCCGGCGTTCCCGGACAGCGAGTTCGAACAGCTGCGCACGCAGGCCGTCACCGGCATGGAAGCCTCGCGCTTCGAGCCCGGCGCCATCGCCGGCCGCGCGCTGGCGATGTACTTCGATCCGTGGCCGGCCGGCCATCCGCTGCACGCCCGCACGCTGGACGAATCGCTGGCCGAACTGAAGGCGCTGAAGCTGGCCGACGTGCGTGCGTTCCATCGCGACTTCTACGGCACCGCCAACGGCGAGATCGCCATCGTCGGCGACTTCGACCCCGCGGCCGTGCGCGCGCAGCTGGAACAGCTGTTCGTGGGCTGGACCTCGGGCAAGCCCTACGGCTCGATCGCCACGCAGTACACCGACGTGGCGGCGAAGCAGGCGCGCTTCGAAACGCCGGACAAGCCCAACGCGGTGCTGCTGGCCCGCCACAACCTGCCGTTGAAGGTCACCGATGCCGATTACCCGGCGCTGGTGGTCGCCAACCGCATCTTCGGTGGTGGCGCGCTGAAGTCGCGCCTGGGCGATCGCATCCGCCAGCAGGAAGGCCTGAGCTACGGCGTCTCCAGCGGCGTGCGCGCCGACGACAGCCTGACCGGCAAGGACAACGCCGGCAGCTTCAGCATCCAGGCCATCGCCGCACCGGAGAACATGGCGAAGGTGGAAGCGCTGGTGCGCGAAGAGCTGGCCAAGCTGGTCAAGGACGGCATCACCGCCGAGGAACTGAAGGACGCCGTGGCCGGCACGCTGACCGAGCGCCAGCAGGCGCGCGCCGAGGACGGCACCGTCGCCGGCATGCTGAGCGACCAGCTGTTCTACGGCCGCACCATGCAGTTCACCGCCGACCTCGACGCGAAGTACGCCGCGCTGACGGTGGACCAGGTGAACGCCGCGATCCGCGCGCACTTCAAGCCGGACGCGCTGAGCGTGTTCCTGGCGGGCGACTTCGCCAAGAAGGCGGCGGCGGCCCCCGCGGCGGCGCCGGGGAAGTAAGCGATGAGCACCGACACCGATGCAAAGCGTGAAGCCACCTTTGCGCGCTGGCAGGAGATCCGCGAGCGAGGTCCGCTGCGTTTCATCCTGCTGCGCGGCGTGCTCGGCTGGGGCGTCACCACGGCCGTGCTGTGGTGCGCGCTGATGGCGCTGTTCACGGACAAGGACTGGGTGCAGTTGCTGACGGTGGCCCTGGTTGGATTTCCCGTGGGCGGCCTGGTGTGGGGCACGGTGATGTGGTTTGTCGGGGAACGCCAGTTCGGGCGAACACCACGCTGACGTCCAGGCGGTACGGTGTCAGCGAACGACGGCCCCGCAAGGGGCCGTTTTCGTTTTCGCGCTCGCGGAAAATCCTTTCGCGCGCAGAGGTTCCCCTCTCCCCGCAAGCGGGGCGAAGGGAAAAGCCGTCATCGCGCGCCAGCACGTCGCGAAGGCCTGGCGAGCCTCTTCCGGCCCCACATTCAGCCTTGCACACCGGCCCCGGAGCCCGGCGATGGGGCCCGGGGCTCGATCGATCGGGCTCGGCACGCCGTCTGTCTCACATCGAGCTCCACGCGCGGAGCTCGGAATGTCATCGCTGGAGCTCGGGAGCTCGATCTCTCTCACATCGAGCTCCACCCACGAGGCTCGGAAAGCCATCGATGGCACTCGGAATGCGATGGGATGGCTTTCGGAATCCCATCGATGGTGCTCGGGAGCTCGATCTGTCTCACATTGAGCTCCATCGACGAAGCTCGGAAAGCCATCGATGGGATTCAGCGCTCCATCTGTCTCACATCGAACTTCGCCCGCGAGGTGTCGCGAGTCGGCGCAGGCTTACGGCAACCGCAGCGTCGCCACCAGCGGGAAGTGGTCCGACGGATAGCGGTGGTTCCAGCGCGTGGTCACCGAGGTGATCGACTCCAGCTGCACGCCACGGACGAAGATCCAGTCGATGCGGCGGTCCGGGGTGCCGGTGAACGCGTGGAACGTGGCGTCGCTGCCCTCGACGCGTGGCGCGGTGGTCCAGGCGTCCTGCAGCGTGCGGGCGAGCACGGCGTGCACCTCGGTGTCGGGCGCGGTGTTGAAGTCGCCGGTCAGCACGATCGGCACGCCGGCCGGCAAGGCGGCCAGGCGCTGTGCGATGGCCTGCACGCCCTTGATGCGCGCCGCTTCGTCCTGCTCGCGGTACGGCAGGTGGGTGTTGAACAGGTAGAAGCGCTTGCCGTCGCTGCGCTGTTCGAACAGCGCCCACGTCACCATGCGCGGATACAGATGGTTCCAGGTGATGCTGCCCGGCACGTCGGGCGTATCCGACAACCAGAAATCGCCGGATTCGATCACCTTCAGCCGGTCCTTCCGGTAGAACACGCCCATGTGCTCGCCGCCGCCATCGGCGTTGCGGCCGCGCCCGAACCACGCGTACGCCGGCAGTTCGCGCGCGAGGTAGTCGGCCTGCGACTTCACCAGTTCCTGCAGGCCGATCACGTCCGGCGTCTGCTCGCGCAGCATCGTCACCGCAAGCGGCTTACGCGTCTCCCAGTAATCCACGCCGTCGCTCTCGGCCGGCAATCGGATGTTGAAGCTCATGATGCGCAGCGGGGCGTCGGCGGCGAGGGCCGGCGCCCCGGCGATGCACGCCAGGATGGCGATCAGAAAGGAGCGCAGGAAGCGGTTCATGGCATTGCCTGGAGTCGACTCGCGCCAGTATAGGAACTGCGGTAACGTCGCGCTCAATCGGGGATTGGGGAGTTCCATCATGTTGGGGATGAAGCGCATCGCCGCCCGGGGTGCATGGTGGTTGGCCGCCTTCATGGCGGTGCCGTTCGCGCACGCGCAGGAGGACGCGCCGGCGGCGCTCGACGACGCACAGATCGCACAGACGCTCCTCGATGCGGAGGCGAAGGGTCGGGCGATCTACCTGCACGACCAAGCCGCTGCCGTTGCGACGGATGCCGTGATGAAGCTCAAGGCCTTCCGGCAGGACGGCAAGCGCGGACAGCTGGCCGGCTGGATCACGGAGCAGCGCGATGAAGGGATCGTGGTGACGTTCCTGAGCAGCGAGTCGATCCCGCGCGCGAGATACCGTGCCACCGTGGCGAGCGATGGCCGCGTCGCCGGCGAGGTAGTAGCCCTGGAGGAGCCCGAAGCATTGTCGTCGTACGAACTGGGCGCTGCACGAGCGCGGGCCACCGCTGCCGCAGCGAAGTTCGAGCCATGTTCGAAGACTTACAACACCGTGGTGCTACGCGACGACCGCGAGAGCGGAGGATGGACCGCATACTGGCTACCTGGAACCACGAAGCAGGGCATCGTGCCGATCGGTGGCAGCCATCGTATGGACCTGGATGCGACGGGCGAGAAGATCGTCAGCCAGCGCGGCTTCACTCGCACCTGCATCGCACTCGACAACCCGCGCGACGCTGTCGGCTTGGTGATTTCCCACCTGCTGGACCCCGTACCGACGGAGATTCACGTGTTCTGGAGCCTGTGGGCGGGCAAATCGATGTACGTGGCCACCTCCGACGGCACCTGGAAGATCCAGGACGGCGCGGTGACACTCCTCGAACGTCGCAAGAAGGAAGCGCGATGACGAAGGCGGCATGCCTGCTGGCGTTCTGCGCCTGCCTGCTGCCGCCTGTGGCCGCGGCGTCGGTACCCGCCCCGCCGCCACCGACTTCCCGCGAGGACACGACGATCGCCTGCGCCATCGTACGCTTGAAGCCCTTCGTCGGCCCCTACGGCATTCGGCAGCAGTGGCCGGTCGCGAAGGCGCTGCCGCAAGGCCGCGAGCATGCGCTGGGCACACTGCTGTCCGATACCGGCGCGGTGGCTGACGGCTACCAGCAGTTCCTGCATGTCGACGTGCAGGTGAACGCGGTCTACATCGTTGAACAAGGTGGCTTCGCCGGGACGCGCAAAGTATTCGGGCCGCTGCCGCTGCCGCGCTGCACGACGGCGCCGTTGGGCAGGCCGTAACCATGTCGACAAGCGTGAAGATCGCGCTGCGCAGCTTCCTTGCGCTGGCGCTCGCCATCATCGCGGTCCCCTTGGTCAATCTGGCCGGCGGCGAACTGGCGGCGTTGTGGGGTCTGCCGCGCGGCGGCGATGCGCGATTGGGTTACGACCTGCTGTGGGTGTTCCTGGCCGGTGTCGCCGGCAGCGCGCTGATGGTCGGCGTGGCGGCCGTGGCGAAGACGGCGCACGCGTGGGTGTTGTTCGCGCTGTACCTGGCGCTGGACCTGTATGTAACGGTGATGGCGTGGGACGACTTCCCGCGCTGGTTCACCCTTGCCTGCCTGCTGACGCTGCCGCTGCAGGTGTGGCTGGGCTGGTGGCTGGCGTGGGGACGGCGGCGCGCCTGATCGCGCGTCAGCGCCGCGGCCACGCCGCCAGCAGTGCCCACAGGCCGCCGATACCGGCGATCCAGGCCGCAGCCGGTACCGAGAAGATGCTCGGGCCACCCGCTTCCAGGCCGTACAGCACGGCCGCCACGATCAGCAGGCCCACGCCGAGGATGGCGGCGACCACGCGGCGCTGCATGCCCTTCATCGTCAGCGCGAGATCGGTGAGGTCCTTCGAGCGCAACGACAATTCGTGGCGGCCGTCCACCTGCTGGCTCAGCCATGCGTGCACCAGGCGCGGCATGTCCGGCGCGTGGGTCATGATTTCGGGCAGGCGCTTGCGGAACTCCTGCGCGGCGCGCTGCGGGCTGTAGCGCTCCAGCAGGATGCGCTCCAGCACCGGCTTGGCGACGGCCCAGATGTCGATCTGCGGGTCCAGCTGGCGGCCGACGCCTTCGATATTGAGCAGCGTCTTCTGCAGCAGGATCAGCTGCGGCTGCAGGGTGAGCTCGTAGCGCTGCGCGGTGCGGAACAGCTTGGCCAGCACCTCGGCCAGCGAGATCTCGCTGAGCGGACGGGTGAAGTACGGCTCGCACACCGCGCGCGCCGCCGCTTCCAGTTCGTCGATGCGGATGTACGACGGCATCCAGCCCGCCTGCACGTGCAGTTCGGCGATGCGGCGGTAGTCGCGGTTGAAGATCGCCATGAAATTCTCGGCGAGCCAGAACTGGTCGTCGCGCGAGAGCTGGCCCATGATCCCGAAATCCAGCGCGATGAAGCGCGGGTCTTTCTTGCGTTCCGGATCCACCCAGATGTTGCCGGCATGCGCATCGGCGTGGAAGAAGTTGTCGCGGAACACCTGCTGGTAGAACACGCGCACGCCCTTGGCGGCGAGTGCCTTGCGGTCGATGCCGGCGGCATCCAGCGCGGCGATGTCGTCGGACGGAATGCCGCGCACGCGTTCCATCGTCATCGCGCGTTCGGCGGTGTGCGACCAGATCACTTCCGGCACGTACAGGTCGGGCGAGTCGGCCCAGTTGCGGCGCAGCAGGCTGGCATTGCCGGCCTCGCGCTGCAGGTCGAGTTCGGCGGCCAGCGTGTTCTCGATCTCGGCGACGACTTCGCGCGGGCGGATCTTGTCGGCGGCGGGGTGCGCGCGCTCGACGATGGCGGCGATGCTTTCCAGCAGCGCGATGTCGCCGGCGATCTGCTTGCGGATGTCGGGCCGCAGCACCTTCACCACCACCTCGCGACCGCCGGGCAGGATGGCCGCGTGCACCTGCGCGATGGAGGCGGACGCCAGCGGCGTGGTGTCGAACTGCTCGAACGCCTCGTGGATCGGCTGGCCGAGTTCCTCTTCCACCAACCGGCGCGCGATCTCGCCGTCGAACGGCGCGACGCGGTCCTGCAGCAGAGTCAGTTCTTCGGCAATGTCGGGCGGGATCAGGTCGCGGCGCGTGGACAGGATCTGACCGAACTTGACGAAGATCGGCCCGAGTTCCTGCAGCGCCAGGCGCAGGCGCGCGCCGCGCGGTTGCGCCGCGATCTGGGCCGAGGCACGCGGCACGAACGGGCGCGCGAGCCGCAGCCAGCGCTCGACCGGCGTGCCTTCCAGCAGGTCGTCGAGGCGATAGCGGAGCAGGACGCGTCCGATGCGGCTGGCCCGCAACACCGACTTCATGCGCGGTGCTCCACGCGTGCGGCGAGTCGGCCGATGCGCACGGCGAGGCGTTCGACGTCGTCGCGCACGGCATCGACATCGTCGTGGAAGGCGTTGAGTTCGGCACGGCCGACGACGTCGCGCGATTCCTCGGTGACGTATTCGGCGGCGCTCTCGGCAAAGTTGCCGGCGACGATCCGCGCCTGTTGCAGGCCGGCGCGCACAGTGTTGGCGACCTGCACGCCGATCACATCGCCGAACACGCGGGTGAACGGCAGCGACCAGTCGGGATCGAAACGAGTGGCGAGCGTCTGCAGGCGGCGGGCGAGATCGGCGTCGCCGGACACATGCAGCTTGCCCACCGGCGCGGCATCGTCTCGGCGGAAGAACGGGAGCTGGGACAGCAGGCCGCCGAGCGTGCTGCGCACGGCGAGGTCGGCATCGAGCACTTCGCTCGCGGGGCCCACCTGCAACTGGCCACCGCCGACGATGATGTCCATCGCCAGCGCCGGTGCATCGATGCGCAGCTGGATGCGACGGCCTTCCAGCGGCAACAGCGCCGCCTGGGTATCCGGATCCAGCGTGAGGGCGTGGTTGAGCGCGGTTTCCAGCGCGCGGCCGGCGAGCGGCTTCAGGGCATCGAACGGGGACAGGTCCATGCCGTCATTCTAGCGGCAAGGCCTTGCGCCCCGCCCGTCCGCAGGCCGGCTTCCTGCCGGACCGGACGGGCGCGGCGGCATCCTGCCGCCCCGGCGGAGAGAGACGGTGATGGCGTCAGACGCGCTTGCCGCGCAGCATCGAGACGACGGCCAGGATCAGGAACACGACGAACAGCACCCACGCGATGTTGGTGGCGGCGCCGGCGATGCCACTGAAACCCAGCACGGCCGCGATGATCGCGACGATGAAGAAGATGACGGCGTAATGCAGCATGGGGAACTCCTGTTGGCATGCGGCCAGGAAGGCCGGTGGTGGGGCCATGCTGGAATGCCGGGAGTCATCGCCGCGTGAGCGTTGAGCGCACGCAGACGGCCACGCTTAAGCGTCGTGATCCATGCGTGAAGGGGCGCCGCCGAAGCGCGGCGCGTCAGACCGGATGGTCGCGCAACCAGGCCTGCAGGCGCGCGAAACCTTCTTCCATCGACACGCGCGGCACGTAGCCGAAGTCGCGGCGCGCGGGCGCCATGTCGTACCAGTGCGCGGTGGCGAGTTGTTCGGCGAGGAAGCGCGTCATCGGCGGTTCGCCCTTCAGCGGCAGCACCGTCCACAGGGTTTCGCACACCGCGCCCACGCGGTAAGCGGCCTTGAACGACAGGTGCTTGTCCACGCGCGGCGCGCCGGCCGTTTCCAGCAGCGCGTTGAGCAGCTTGCGCATCGGCCAGGGCTCGCCGTTGGAGATGAAGTACGCCTTGCCTGCGCAGGCGGCGCCCTGCGCGAGATGGTCGA
Organism: Pseudoxanthomonas sp. YR558; assembly: GCF_900116385.1. NCBI lineage: Bacteria > Pseudomonadati > Pseudomonadota > Gammaproteobacteria > Lysobacterales > Lysobacteraceae > Pseudoxanthomonas > Pseudoxanthomonas sp. YR558. Next base: position 2,137,596 of record NZ_FPCI01000001.1, read on the forward strand.
AGGCATCGAAGTGCGCCTGCGCGGCGTTGTCGATGTAGGTGGTGTCGACGTGGTTCTCGCCGCTGCCGACGATGCGCAGCCGGCCGGTGCGCGCACGCGATACCAGGCGCGGCAGGATCTGGTGGTCGCCTGGGCCCCAGATCAGGCGCGGGCGCAGCGCGACCGTCGCCAGCGAAGCCTCGTTGGCGGCGAGCACGGCTTTCTCGGCGATCGTCTTGGTGGTCGCGTACGGCGCCTTGAAGCCTTCGCCGTAGGGCACGTCGGCGGCGGTGCCGCCTTCGACCGGATGCGTGGCGCGGTGGGTCACGCTGGGCGTGGAGGTATAGACCAGCCGGCCGATGCCGTGCGCGCGGCAGGCATCGAGCACATTTTGCGTGCCGACCACGTTGGCGTCGTGGTAGCTGCGGTAGCTGCCCCACGCACCGGCCTTGGCGGCGTTGTGGAAGATCGCATCGACGCCATCGGCGGCATGCCGCACCGCGTGCGCATCGGCGAGATCGCCCTGCACCTGGCCCACGCCGAGTTCGCGCAATGCCGGGTAGTAGCCGCGATTGAGGCTGATGACCTCGTGCCCGCGCTCGACCAGGCCACGGCACAGCGCCTGACCGAGGAATCCACCGCCGCCGGTGACGAGGATCTTCATGCGTGTTGCTCCTGTTGCGTGGCGGCCCACACGGCCAGCGTCTCGCGGCCGATCTTGGCGTTGTGGCGGATGTCGACGGGAAAGCCCGGGTGCGGCAGGAACACGCCGATGCGTGCGGTCTGCGGAAGGCGTGCGCCGATCTCGCGCAGTTCGGCTTCGATGCGCACGCGATCGGCGACCACGCCGGGCATCAGCTCGTAGCACAGCACCGGCCGCTGCCGGCCGGTCTCGCCCACGCCGACCAGCGCGGTGCGGCGGACCTGTGGATGCGTGTTGAATACGGGCTCGACCTGCTCGGTGTAGAGCGGACCGTCGGCGGTTTCCACGCGCTGCGTCTTGCGCCCGCAGAACCACAGTCGGCCTTCGCCATCGAACCAGCCCACGTCGCCCATGCGATGCACGATGCGCTCGCCACCGTCGGGCAGCGCTTCGCGGATCTTGGCGATGCGCGTGGCGGCATCGCGGCGGAAATAGGTATCGGTGGCGGTGGGGCCGGCGACAGTGATCTCGCCGACCTCGCCATCGGGCACGACGTCGACGTCGCGCCAGTCGGCGATCGGCGCATCGACGATGCGGATGATGCGGACCTCGTTCGGCGGCACGGCGCGGCCGACGCAGGTGCCGGCACCGGCTTCGGTCGCCGCGCGCGTGGATTCCAGCTCGCGGCCTTCGATGACGGCAACGGGCAGGCACTCGGTCGCGCCGTACGGCGTCCAGAACTGCGCATCCTCGGGAAGCAGCGTGCGGATCTTCGCCACGGTATCGGGCGGCACCGGCGCACCCGCGGACGTCACGCGCTGCACGGTGGGCAGCGGTGCGCCGTGGTCGGCGAGCACCTTCATCAACGCCGGCGAGCCGAACAGCTGGGTGACGCCGAAGCGCGCGATGGCCACGTGCAGCTTGTTCGGGTCGGCACTCGCGGGCCGGGTGGGATCCATGTCGGGGATCACCGAGGTCAGCCCCAGCGCAGGATCGAACAGCGCGAACGGCGGGAAGGTCGGCAGGTCCACGCCGCCGGGCTGCATGCCGAACGCATTGCGGAGCAGTTCGATCTGGGCGACGAAATGGCGATGACGATAGACCACGCCCTTCGGCACGCCGGTGGAGCCGCTGGTGAACAGGATGCCGGCGACGTCATCGGGCGAGGTATCCGCGAGTTGCGGGCCCGCGCCGCTGCCGCGCGCTTCGATCTTCGCCAGCGTGGTGCCGCCCCAGGCCCAGCGCGTGCCGACGGTGACGATCTTCTTCGCCGACCTCGCCCAGCCCAGCACCCGGCGCGCGACTTGGGCCAGCGGGATGCCGATGAAGGCCTCGGGCTCGGCTTCGTCCAGGCATTGCTTCAGCGCGCGGCGGTCGATGCCCGGGTCCACCAGCACCGGCACGGCGCCGGCCTTGAACAGCGCGAACATCAGCAGGAAGAACTCCGGCGTGGGCCGCACCATCACCACCGTGCGGCTGCCGCGGCCGATGCCGTACGCGCCCAGGCCGGCGGCGATGGCGTCGCTGCGGGCATCGAGCTGCGCGTAGGTGAGCTCGCGGGTGTAGCGGCCGGCGCCATCGGGGCAGCGCATGGCCACGCGGTCGGGCTGCTCGCGGGCCAGCCGGGGCAGGCTGGCGGCGATGTTGCACGGATCGGTCATGCGGGCATTGTCGCCGCTGGGCGGTACTTGCGTCAGCCCGCGGCGTTGGCAGAATGCGCGTCCCGCCCGCGTCCTGACGCCAGCCCACGCCGATGCACCCCTGCCTGACCTGCGGCGCCTGCTGCGCCCACTTCCGCGTGAGCTTCCACTGGAGCGAGGCGGACCCCGACCAGGGCGGCGTGGTGCCGATCGAACTGACCGAGCCGCTGCGCGTGCACGAGCGGGTGATGCGCGGCACCTCGCAGAAGGAGCCGCGTTGCGTGGCGCTGGACGCCGACATCGGCCGCTACAGCCGCTGCACGATCCACGACCGGCGCCCGTCGGTCTGCGCGCTGGTGCCGGCCTCGCTGGAATTCGGCGAGCGCAGCGCGCAATGCGATAAGGCGCGGCTGGCGCATGGCTTGCCGCTGCTCGAGGCAGCGGACTGGACGGGCGTGGTGGACGCCGAGAAGAACCCGCTGCCGGCGCTCTGATGCGCCGCTCACTCGAGCGGGTGGCGGTCCAGGAAGTCGCGGATCAGCGGCACCAGAATCTCGTGCTTGTCTTCCAGCACGTAGTGGCCAGCGTCTTCGTACGCGTGCACTTCCGCGTTCGGCAACGCGGCGCGGAAACCGTCGAGAAAGTGTTTGTCGAACACGAAGTCCTTCAAGCCCCAGCCCAGGAATGCGGGCCGGTCGGCGAACGACGGCAGCGCCTTGCCGGCGGCGTCCAGCAGCGGCCACGCCTTGTCCTTCGGACCGAGCGGGATGTCCTGCATGAAGCGGATCGTGGAGATCCGGTTGGCCCAGGTGTCGTACGGCGACACGTAGGCGCGACGCACGTCGGCGGGCATGCGGCGTTCGACGCCGATCCATGACGCGCCGGCCGAGAAGGCGTTGAAGCCGCGGATGATCCACTCGCCGATCTTCCAGTTGCGGCCGAGCCCGATCTGCCACGGCATCGCCTTCGCGGCGGGCATCGGGAACGCGGCGGTGTTGGTGACCACCAGGCGCTTCACCTGCGCGGCGTGCGAGAGCGCCCAGCCAAAACCGATCATGCCGCCCCAATCGTGCACGGCCAGCGTCACCGGGCCGGTGATGCCGAGGTGGCGCAGCAGCGCGGCGACATCGTCCACGCGCGACTGCAGGGTGTAGTCGTAGCGGCTGTCGTCGGGCTTGTCCGACAGGCCCATGCCGATGTGGTCGGGCACGATGCAGCGGTACTTATCCGACAGCCCTGCCACCAGCGTGCGCCAGTAGTAGCTCCACGACGGATTGCCGTGCAGCATCACCACCACCTCGCCGTCGCGCGGGCCTTCGTCGAGGTAGTTCATCGACAGGCCCGGGCGGACCTCGAAACGCTGCGGATGGGAGGGATAGCCGGGAAGGTTCATCGTGCGTCGCCGCCGTCAAAGAAAAGGGCCGGCGAACCGGCCCCCTGGATACGAAGTGCGGCCGGGATCACCAGACCACTTCGGCCATCGTGCAGTTCAGGCCCGAGCCGATGCCGAGCAGGGCGATGCGGTCGCCCTTCTTCAGCTTGCCCAGTTCCTTCAGCTTGCTCAGCACGATCGGCACGGAGGCCGGACCGATGTTGCCGTGCTCGGTGAAGATGGTCATGACCTTCTGCGGATCGATGCCGAAGGACTTGATGAAAGCCTGCGTGTGCGGGCGGCTGACCTGGTGGATGACGAACTGATCCAGTTCGTCGACTGCCCAACCCAGCGCGACCTTGGCGGCGGCGAAGGTCTTGTTGGCCAGCTTCATGCCTTCGATCAGCAGCATGCGGGTGTCGGTGACCATGCGGTCGAGGTTGCCGCGGCAGAGCTTGTTCCACTCGGTCGCCGAGCGGGTCACGCCACCCTTGTAGCGCGGGGCGTCCGGCACGAGCGCGGCGCGCGCCATGACCATGGCGACGGCGCCGCAGCCGAGGGTCAGCGCGGCCAGCTCGTCGCGGAACTGCTGTTCGGTGATGTCGGGCGCGTTGAGGCGCTCGATGGTCTTCTCATAGACCAGGTTGGCGGTCTCGCCGTCGACGACCAGCGCGTAGTCGATCTCGTCGCGCTCGAGCATCCGGGCGGCGATGTCCATGCCGTTGATGAAGGCCAGGCAGGCATTGGCGACGTCGAAGGTCTGGCAATGCTCGGCCACGCCCAGGTTGCCGCAGACGATGCTGGCGGTGGACGGCTCCAGATAGTCGCGGCTGACGGAGGTGTTGACCACCAGGCCGACCTTGTCGGCGGTGATGCCGGCGTCGAGCAGGGCCTTGCGCGCGGCCATGGTGGCGGCGTCGGAGGCCTGGGTGTCGGCGTCCCACAAACGGCGGGCGTGCACGCCGGCGATGTCGTTGAGGACGTCCGTCTTGATGCCCAGGCGGTCGAGCGTGGGCTGCAGGCGGGCGTTGATCTCGTCCGACGTCAGCGTGTGGGGCGCATCGATATGCGCCAGTCCCGCGATGGAGACATTCTTGAAGAGCATCGAGGTTAGCGCCAAGGCTCAGGCGGAAGGGGCCGACAAGGGTACTTGCTTCCCGTCTTCACCGCACCTTTACACGCCCGGTCGCACCCCGGCACGCCCCCTCAAGTGTGACTCAGTTCACACTTTATCGGCCGCACCGATAGGCGGCAAAGCGCTGCTCGCCATTGGCGGGGTCGCCGAGCGGCTGCAGGGTATCGGCCTGCAGGCCAGGGCCTTCGTTGCGGGCCAGGGTTTCCAGTTCGTCGCGCACCCGCAGGTTGTTGCGGTCGTAGAAGGCCACGCTGTCCTTCACCGAAACCGACACTTCGCCGCGCTTCTCGCAGCCCGCGGGTGCCGCACCGCCGGGAATGACCCGGACGTTCTTCGCGGACGGCGCCAGGTGCACCCAGGTGCAGGCGGACAACAGCACGGTGGAAGCCACGGCAAGCAGGGCGAGACGCATCGGGGTCACCTTGGAATGTGAGTCGTGGCCATTCTGGCCGACGCCGGATGAATCGATCCGGGCCGACCGCCGTCCCCCGGTGAGGGACGGCGGCAGGGCCTGTCTTACTTCTTGGTGTTGCCGTCGGCGTCGAGCTCGACCGCTTCGCCCAACTGCAGCGCGCGCACCGAGGCACCGACCTTGGACAGGTCGCCCACGACCACCCAGGTCAGCGCGGCCGGCGACAGCGTAGTCGCGGCCTTGGCCACGTCGGCGGCGCCGATGGCCTCGTTGCGGGCCTTGTACTGGACGATGTAATCGTCCGGGCGGCCGTAGCGCTGGTTGGAGGCGATCTGGCTGAGCACGGCGGAGGCGGTCTCGTACGCACCGGGCAGTTCCAGCGTGTTGGCCGCGCGGATCTTGGCGATCTCGTCCGGCTTGGCCGGCACCTGGCCGGTGGCGAACTGGCTGATCTCCTTCTGCAGTTCCTTCATCGAATCGGCCGTGCGATCGCTCTGCACCGCCGCGCTCGCCCACCATGGGCGCTGGCCCAGCGTGTTGCGGGCGCCGCTGTAGGAACCGTAGGCCCAGTGCTTGTCCTCGCGCAGGTTCATGTTGAGGCGCGAGCTGAACTGGCCGCCGAGCACGCCGTTGGCGAAGTCGAAGTCGATCGTGCCGGCATCGCCGGTGGGCGGCACCAACTGCGCGGCATAGACGTTCGACTGGATCGCACCCGGCTGGTCGATCAGGAACACGCGCGGCTTGGCGGCGTTGGCGACCTTCGGCACGGCGGCCAGCTTGGGGGCGTTCGGCGCGGCCTTCCAGTTGCCGAGGCGGGCTTCCAGCAACGGCACGATCTGCGCCAGCGTGGTGTCGCCAACGATGGTGATGCGGGCCTGGTCCGGCTGCAGCCAGTCGCGGTGGAAGGCGACCAGGTCATCGCGGGTCAGCGAAGCGATCGAAGCTTCGGTGCCCGACCCGGTGAACGGGATCGCGTACGGGTGACCGGCGCCGTACAGCAGCGGCGGCAGCGTGCGCAGCGCGGCGGTCTGGGGGCGGGCCTTCTCCTGCTTGATGCCGGCGATCCAGGTGGCGCGCACGCGCTCGATCTCGCCCGCGTCGAAGGTCGGACGACGCAGCACGTCGGCCAGCAGGTCCAGCGAGGGTTCCAGCTTCTCGGTCAGCGCGGACAGGCCGACCGAGGCCGAATCCAGGCCACCGCCGGTGCTGAGTTCGGCGCCCAGGGCTTCCTTGCGCGCAGCGAAGGCCAGCGCGCTGTAGTCGCCCGCGCCCTCGTCCATCATCTGCAGCGCGAAGCTCGCGGTGCCCAGCTTCTTGCCGACGTCGGCAGCGTAACCACCGGGGAATTCGACGTTGAGCTGCACCACCGGCGTCTCATGGCGCTCGGCCAGCACCACCTGCATGCCGTTGGACAGCGTGGCGCGCTGCACGGCGGGGAACTTCAGGTCGGGGAAGGTCGTCGTCTTCGGCACGCCGGTGCTGCGGTCGACGTCGGTCTTCACCGTCTTGAACTTCGGGTCGACCTTCGGCGTGGCGGCCGGCGTGGTGGCCGGTGCGGCGAACACGGTTTCCGGCAGCGACGAGGCCGGTGTTTCGCTCGGCTGCACGAGGATGGTGTGCGACGCGCCCGTCAGCCACTTCTTGGCGGCGGCCTGCACGTCGGCCGCGGTCGCGTTGGCGAGGATGTCGAGTTCTTCCTGGTAGCAGTCCGGCTTGCCCTGGTAGACGGCGCACGACGCGAGCACGTCGGACTTGCCGCCGAAGCCGCCGATGCGCTCGATGCCGCGCACGAACGACGCACGGCCGGCGACCTTCGCGCGCTCCAGTTCGTCGGCGGTCGGGCCGCTGGCGATCAGGCGCTTCAGCTCCTCGTCCAGCGCCTTCTCCACCTTCGCCGGATCCACGCCTTCCTTCACCGTCGAGACGAGGAAGAAGGTACCGCTGATTTCGCTGCTCCACTGGTAGGCGCTGGCCTGGTCGGCGATCTTCTCGCCGTGCACCAGGCGGGTGTCGAAGCGCGACGCCGCGCTACCGCCCAGCACCTGGGCGAACAGGTCCAGCAGCGCCGCGTCCTTCGAGCCCATCTCGGCCACGGCCCAGCCGCGGTACAGGCGCACCTGCGGCACGCGGTCCGGAATGGTTTCGCGCGTGTCCTTGGCGTGGGTGGGAATGTTGGCCTTCATGTCGGCCAGCGTGGCGCTGGCGGGAATGTCGCCGAAGTAGCGCGTGACCTTCTGCTTGGCGGTGGCCACGTCGATGTCGCCGGCCAGCACCAGCACGGCGTTGTTCGGGCCGTACCAGCTGCGGAACCAGGTCTTCACGTCGTCCAGGGTGGCGGCGTCCAGGTCGGCCATCGAGCCGATGGTCTGCCAGCTGTAGGGATGGCCGGCCGGGTACAGGGCCTCGAACATGCGCGCCATGATGCGGCGGCCGTAAGGCTGGTTCTCGCCCTGGCGCTTCTCGTTCTGGACCACACCACGCTGTTCGTCCAGGCCCTTCTGGTCGATCGCGCCGAGCAGGTGGCCCATGCGGTCCGATTCCATCCACAGCGCCATGTCGAGCGCGGTGGTGGGCACGTTCTGGAAGTAGTTGGTGCGGTCCTGGTTGGTGGTGCCGTTCTGGTCGGTGGCGCCGACCAGCTCGAACGGGGTGAAGAACTCACCGGGCTGGTTCTCGCTGCCCTGGAACATCAGGTGCTCGAACAGGTGGGCGAAGCCGGTGCGGCCCGGGGTCTCGTTCTTGCTGCCCACGTGGTACCAGACGTTCACCGCCACGATCGGCGCCTTGCGATCGGTGTGCACGATCACGCGCAGGCCGTTGGGCAGAGTGAACTCCTCGTAGGGAATGACGATGTCCGCACCGGCGGCCGGCTTCGCGTACGTCGGTGCCGGCGCGTAGGCCAGCCCTCCGAGGGCGGCGGACAGGGCGACGGCAAGCAGGGCGGCGCGGGGCCGGCGGGAAACGCGCATCGGACACTCCTTAGTAATACTGAATGGGCAGCAGAACCCGCGATGCTAACCGCCGCTCCGGCTCATTACACTAGGCCACAAGCCATGACGGATGGCCTATGCGGCCTGCGCCGACGGCTCGTTCCGTCCACCCGGGAGGTGCCATGGACCGCAAGCACTGCCTCGTCACCGGCGCCAACCGCGGGTTGGGCCTGGAGCTCGTCCGCCAACTGCTGGGCCGGCACTGCCACGTCATCGCCACCTGCCGCCAGCCCGGCAAGGCCACCGCGCTGACTACCCTGGCCGGCGACCATCCCGGACGCCTGCACGTGTTGCCGCTGGACATCGCCGACCCGCGCAGCCGCGCCGCGCTGGTGCGCGAACTGCCGCTGGTGACCGACGAGGAACCCCTGCACCTGCTGGTCAACAACGCCGGCGTACTGCGGGGCGGCGAACGCTTCGGGCAGGTGGCGCCGGGCGATCTGGACGCCAGCTTTCACACCAACGCCGCCGGACCGTTCCTGCTGACCCAGGCCCTCGCGCCGCGGCTGGCCGAAGGCGGCGTGGTCGCCAACATCTCATCGGAAGTCGGCTCGATCGGCTTGCGCCAGGAGTTCCGCACGCCCAGCTATGCCATCGGCAAGGCGGCGCAGAACATGGCCACCTCACTGTTGTCGCAAGCATTCGCGGCCCAGGGGGTCGTGGTGGTGGCGCTGCATCCCGGCTGGGTGCGCACGGACATGGGCGGACAGAACGCCGCACTGTCCGTGCAGGAATCGGCGGCGGGCCTGCTGCATGTGATTGATCGACTTACGCCGGAGGACAGCGGCGGCTTCCTCGACTGGCAGGGCGAGCCCTTGCCCTGGTGAATCTGAACGCCAGCATCTGACATGCCGGGGAACTGCAACGGTTCCTAGCTAAACGGCATCACAACCAGCACACCCCAAGCTGACCGGCCTCCGACTGAAGCGGCGTGTTCGCAGTCACAACACACACCTCCCGGCGTCTCGTTCAAGCAGGACGGACACCCGGACGGACACGCACCTCGGACACCGGACAGCGAAGAAGCATCATTTAGTTCAATTGGATCAATAACTTGTAGTTGGCACGGTTCCTGCGATACCCATAACAAGATTTCCGCCGTTCCGAACCTAACCTGACTGAACCCTGAATCAAAGCACCGAAACGAAAGGTTTCGCTTGACCGTTCTGTCTAGGTGTACTACCTTACTACCACACCACCCAACAACATCACTACAGAGGCATGACAATGAACGCCAAGAACCTCCTCCCGCTGACCGCCGCCGTCGTCTTCGCGCTGTGCGCCGGCTCCATGGTCATCTCGGCCACCCACGCCGACAACAACCACAATGCCGCCCAGGCGAACACCATCGTCGACCTGCCGACCGTCACCGTGACGCCGGACGCCGCCGACCTGGCTCACTACAACACCTACAAGAACGCCAAGATCGTCGACCTGGCCGCCGTCACCGTGACGCCGGATGCGAGCGACCTGGCCTACTTCGTCGCCAGCCAGGCGGTGCGCGTGGTCGACATGCCGGTGGTCACCGTGCGTCCGTCGGCGGAAGACATGCAGCAGGTCGCTGCGCAGGCGGGTGTGCTGGCCAGCCAGCTGGCTTCGCGTTGATACGCAGGCAACACGTTCCAACCGCGTAACACGCAAGCCGGCTGCGGCCGGAGTTACACCGCACCACCGCCCGCGAGGCCATGCAGCGCCGCGTAGAATGCGCGCCATGACCGACGCCCTGGACCTCGACGTCCTGCTGTACCAGCCGGAAATTCCCCCGAATACCGGCAACGCCATCCGCCTCTGTGCGAACACCGGCGCGCGACTGCACCTGATTGAGCCCCTCGGGTTCACGTTGGAAGACAAGCAGCTCAAGCGCGCCGGTCTGGACTACCACGAATACGCCACGCTGCAGGTCCACGCGTCGCTCGACGCGGCCCTGCAGCGCATCCGTCCTTCGCGCCTGTTCGCCCTCAGCACGCGCAGCACCACGCGCTACGACCAGGTCGAGTACCGACCGGGCGATGCCTTCCTGTTCGGCCCGGAAACGCGCGGCCTGCCGCAGGACGTGCTGGACGGCCTGCCAGCGGAACACCGCTTGCGGTTGCCCATGCGACCGGACAACCGCAGCCTCAATCTTTCCAACACCGTCGCCGTGATGGTGTTCGAAGCCTGGCGCCAGGCGGGGTTCCCCGGCGGCGCGTGATTGCGCGTAGGCTGGTGCGATGGCCTCCCCGCTGCGCCCGCCCGCCGCTTCGCAGTTCGATGTCGTACGGCTGCTCGACACCGCGACCGTCTCGGTGCGCGACGTCCGCTGCCGTGGCGAATGCCGGCATCGCAGCAATGAGGAATGCATCGGCGCCACGCACCTGGTGTTCCCGTATCGCGGCACTTACCTGCGCCACGTCGGCCAAACCCAGGCCGTCGCCGACGCCAACCATGTGCTGCTCTTCAACGCCGGTGAGGGCTACCAGGTCAGTCATCCCGTGGAAGGCGGCGACGCCAACTTCGTCCTCCAGCTGGCCGACGCGCTGCTCGACGAACTCGCCCCGGCGCCGTTGCGGCGCAGGGGCGCGGAGGTCGCCTTCCGCCACCAGGCCCTGCGCATCGACGCGCGCACGCAGGCGCTGGTCGCACTGCTCGGCCATGCCTTGCGACGCGGCGCCTGCGAACCGCTCGAGGCCGAAGGCCTGGCGCTGACGCTGACCTCGCGAAGCCTCGGCACGCGCACCGCGCATGTGCCCGGCGCGACGCGCGGACGGCAGCGGCTGGTGGACCGGGCCAAGCTGCTGCTCGCCAGCGATCCCGGACGACGCTGGACACTGGCCGAGATCGCGGATGAGATCGGGGGTTCGCCGGTCTATCTCACCCAGGTGTTCCGCCAGGTCGAAGGGCTCCCGCTGTACCGCTACCAGCTGCAGTTGCGGCTGGCGCGCGCGCTGGACCTGCTCGCCACGGCCGAGGATGTCTCAGCGGTGGCGCACGACCTCGGCTTCTCCAGCCACAGCCATTTCGCCTCCGCGTTCCGCCAGGCGTACGGCCGCTCGCCAAGCACCTTTCGCGCTTCGTGAGTGCGCGCGAAACCGCTAAAGATTCCGACAGCGCCGCGCCGACCCGCATGGTCTCCTGTGGTTGCCCAAGCCCGGGCAGCCTTCTGGAGCGTGTCATGTCCGAACAAACCTGCGCCGCCTGCGATTACCCGCTGGACGGCAATGCGATCAAGGTGACCCTTGGCGGTCGCACCGTCGAAGTGTGTTGCGAGGAATGCGCGGAGAAACTGCGCGAAGCGAACGACGCCGCGGCCTGAGCCACGACGCCGTATTCAGCCGAAACGCGCAAGCGCGTACGGCGCAAGCGGAATCTCCGTCGCCTCACCCGCCATCAACCGATCAAGCAAACGGCCGGTCACCGGCCCCTGGGTCAGACCCAGGTGGCCGTGGCCGGTAGCGACGAAGATCTCTTCGCCTGGCACGCGATCGATGATCGGCAGCGAGTCCGGCGTGCAGGGCCGATTGCCGGCCCATTCGGACACCGGCTCGCCGGTGATGCCGGGGAACAGTTTGCGCGCTTCCGGATCGAGCCGGCGGATCAGGTGGTAGTGCGGATCGCGACCGAGCGCGGTCAGTTCCTTGATGCTGGTCATGCGGATGCCCGCCTGCATCGGCGACACCACCATGTAGCGCTCGGCCCACAGCGTGGGGCGACGCACGACGGATTCGGCCTGCGGATACATCAGGTGGTACCCACGCGCCGGGATCACCGGGATCTTCAGGCCGAACGGTTGCAGCAGCGCATTGCTCCACGCACCCGCGGCCACCACGACGCGACCCGCCTGCACCGGACCATGATCGGTATCGAGGTGGTAGCTACCGTCACGGCGCGCGATCGCCGATACGCTGGCCGTCAGCGGCACGGCGCCGCGTGCGCTCAGGTGGTTGAACAACCGTCGGCAGAAATCGCCCGGATCGCGCATCGCCAGCGACTCGCGCTGGAACACCGCACGCTGGAACCCTTCGCCGATGCCCGGCTCCAGCTCGCGCAACTGCGCGGCGTCGAGCACGTCGAACGCGACCCCGCGGTCGCGCATCAGCCCGCGCTCCCACTCGCCCTTCTCGAAGGTTTCCACGGCGCTGTACACATGCAGGTAGCCGGTGTGTGCGATCAGGTCCTGCGCCTGGATGCGTTCGCCCAGCTCGAGCCATGCGCTGCGCGAAGCGCGATTGATCGCGCTCAGCGCATCGATGATCGGCAGCACGTGCTGCAACCGTCCCTGCGCGAGGAACTGCAACAGCCAGCGCGCGTACGACGGGCTCACGCCCCAGTCCAGTTTCAGCGGCGCCAGCGGATTGGCCAGCATGCGCAGCGCCTTGACGACGATGCCCGGCGTCGACTGCGGCATCACGTTGCCGACCGAGATCGACCCCGCGTTGCCGAACGAGGTCTCGCCCGCCGGCCCCTTCGGATCGATCAGCATGCAGGACAGGCCGCGGTCGAGCAGGTGGTGCGCCGTCGACAGGCCGACGATGCCGCTGCCGATCACCGCGACATCGGTAGTGCGCGGCGGCCGGGAGGAAGAAGAGGAAGTCATCGGATCGGAACGTCGTACGCGGTCTGGGGGGAGGGTTCGGGCCGGAAGGTGAAGTGCCACCATTCCATCGGGTAATTATGGAACCCGTGGCGTGCCATGGTTTCCACCAGGCGCGCACGATTGGCTTTCTGCGTGGGCGACAGATCGGTGTGCGCGGTGTTCGCACGGGCATCGAAAAAGTCGAATGACGTGCCCATGTCGAGGTCGACGCAAGCGCCGCGCTCGCAGCGGGTGAGCGTGAGGTCCAACGTGGCGCCGCGGCTATGCCCGGAGGTTTCCGCGATGTAGCCGTCGAGCAGCTTCGCTTTCTCGACGTTCGGGTAGAACGCGGACTTGGTGCGCTGGTCGGAGGTATCGCGTGCCCAGGCCACGAAATGCTTCACCGACTGCACCGGCCGGTAGCAATCGAAGAGCTTCAGCGACAGGCCCTCGCGCTGCACGTCCGCCTGCACCTTCGCCAGCGCCTGCGCGACCGGTGCCAGCAACAGGCAGGTGTTGGCCTCGTAACCCGGCACGCGCGCGCCGGTGAAATTGGTCGTGCCCGCATAACGCATATCGAGCTGCACACCCCGTGCCAGCGATGCGACATCCACCAGCCCTGCCGTGGCCGCATCGGTGGCGCTCGATACCTCGACTTTCACGGCGGGCGCGGTGCCGCACGCGGCCACCCGGCTGAAGTCGAGGTCCTGATAGTCGTAGCTGAAGTCCGCGTCCGGATCGACATGCGACAGCGTCAACCGGTTCGTGCCGCCCGCCGCGTCGAAATGCAGCCAGGGCTCGGCATCGACGCTGTCGTCGTCCCAGTCCACCAGCCAACGCGCGCCCACCTGCATCACCGTGCCGGTCAGCATCGGTGAGCGCTCGGCACTGAAACGGACGCGATCTCCCTGCGCGCACATCGAGACATCGCCGAACCAGGCATCGCGGTAGCGCCCGGTCCACGCTGCCAGCACACCGATGGGCGCCGGTGTGCGGTGGCGGGTGTCGGGCTTCGGCTTGGCCGCGCGTTCGCCCGCGCGCTCCTCGTCCAGCAACGCGGCATAGTGCGCCACGCTGTGCTTCTGGTCCGGCAGCGTGATCTGCTTGGTCAGGACCTCGCCCAACGCGGTGCGAGCCGCTTCGCCTTCGCCGTTGATCAGGATCACGATGCCCGTGCGCTGATCAGGCAGCAGGATCACCGAGGAATACATGCCCGCCAGCGTGCCGGTGTGCGCCACCTTCCACACACCATCCACGTCCGACAGTCGCCAGCCGTAGCCGTAAGCCGATACGTGGCTGTTGTCCCAGGTGCGCATGCGCGCGCTCACCAGCATCGGCATGTGCGCGGTCCACACGGCCTTGCGCTGCGCCGACGAGAGCCAGGCCGGCGTGGCGTCGGGCGACAGCCACATGCCGACCCAGGTCAGCATGTCGTTGAGGCTGCAACGGATACCACCTGCGGCCATCGAGGTGATGTCCGGCACCACCTCACCATCTTCGCGGATCACGCGATTGCCGGCTTCCGTGCGCATGTGCGGCTGGGCCACGTTGCCGACCTGCACGCGGTTCCATTCGCCCACCTGGCAGCGGCGCATGCCCAACGGGGCGAACAGCTCGCGCTTCACCAACGTTTCGTAGGGCGCGCCGCCCGCCGCCGCGGCCACTTCGCCGGCCACCACGTACAGCAGATTGTCGTAAGCGTAGTTGGCGCGAAAGCTGTGCGTCGGCTTCAGGTGCTGCAGGCCGGCGATGATATCGGCGCGGGTGAAGCGGTTGGGCTCGGGCCACAGCATCAGGTCGCCCGCACCGAGGCCGAGGCCGCTGTTGTGGATCAGCAGGTCGCGCACCTGCATCTGCTGCGTGACCCAGGGATCGTGCATGCGGAACTGCGGCAGGTGCTTCGTGACGGGATCGTCCCAGTTGAGTCTGCCGGCATCGACCAGGCGCGCGAGTACGCCCGCCGTCATCGCCTTGCTGTTGGAGGCGATCTTGAACAAGGTATCGGCGTCGATTTTCTCGCCATCGCCCGCGACACGCTCGCCGGCCGTCCGCAGGTAGACCACCTGCCCGTCGCGCACCACGCCGACCGCGAGGCCGGGCAGCTGGTAGCGTTCGAAGGTGGCATCGAAGGCCGCGTCGCGCTCGCTGCGCAACGAGGCGGGTTCCGCGGCGTTGACCGTCGCGGCGACGGTGAGCATCGCGCATGCCAGCAGGGCGCGCCAACGCCGATGGGCGCGCGCCTTGGGAGTCGATTCAAACCATCGCACGCGTATTCCTTCCTGGCTCTGGCCAACGGGGTTTGCGATGCCCCTCGACGCGCACGGGCGGCATCGCCGCCCGTGCCATGACATCTTCACCCGCTCAGCGGAACTTGTATTCCATCAGCAGGCTGTAGGCGCGACCACGCGGATCGGCGATGCGGGTTTCCCATGCGGCGCCGGCGGCGAAGTCGTTCTGGTGGGCGGTGAACGGCGGATCTTCGTTGAACAGGTTCTTGACGCCGA
This sequence comes from Pseudoxanthomonas sp. YR558, assembly GCF_900116385.1. NCBI lineage: Bacteria > Pseudomonadati > Pseudomonadota > Gammaproteobacteria > Lysobacterales > Lysobacteraceae > Pseudoxanthomonas > Pseudoxanthomonas sp. YR558. The sequence goes on from NZ_FPCI01000001.1 coordinate 2,152,823, forward strand.
ACGTCAACTTCATCCGCTCGATGCCCGAGTACACCAAACTGTAGTTGTAGGTGGTGTAGTTGGAGACGCGCGGGTTCCAGTTCTCCGGGATGTAGGTGTTGTTGCGCACGCTCACCGGAAGTTCGTCGTTGTAGCCGTCACGGTAGATCTGGCTGAGGTTGTGCGACCAGTCGCCCTTCTGCCAGGTGAAGGTCAGCGTGTGCTTCCACTTGATCGGCAGGTTGTAGTAGCGGACGTAGTCGCCGACCAGGTTGTCCGTGTAGGGCAGCGTTTCCAGCGCCTTCGTTTTGAAGGTATTGATATAGCTGCCATTGAGGTTCAGGCGGAAGGTGCCGCCCGCGAGGTCGCCCATCACGTTGCCGTCGATCTCGATGCCGCGCATCAGGCTGCCGCCGGAGTTGATGTAGCGGCGATCGATAGCCACCACTTCGCCGCTGGGGTCGCGGATCCAGTTGGCCGCGAAGACGTCGTAGTACTGGATCAGGATGTCGCGGGGCGCGGAACGGATGGTGTTCTCGCGCTCGATCTCCCACCAGTCGACGCTGACGTTGAGCCAGTCCACCGGGGCGAGCACCACACCGAAACTCTTCTGCGTGGATTCTTCGGGCTTCAGGTCTTCCTTGCCGCCGAACAGCTCCACCGGGCGGATCGATTCGCAGCCGGCGACCGCCGGGTTGGCGATGCCACTCGGACACGTGGCGGGATCGGCGAGGTCCAAACCGGTGTACTGCGTCTCGGTCACGCCGTTGAACAGCTGGTTGAACGACGGCACCTTGAAGCCGGTGCTGTACGCGCCACGCAAAGCAGCGCCCTCGAAGGGCTCGAACTTGAACGATACCTTCGGGTTGGTCGTGCTGCCGAAACCGTCGTACTCGTCGTAGCGACCCGCCACGGTGATGTCCAGGTTGTCGAGCAACGGCAGATAGACTTCGGCGTACACCGCCTTGATGTCGCGGCTGACGTCATTGAGGATGTTGGATTCGTCGAACGGCGCATTGAAGATCGGGCGCTTGTCCACGCGCGAGTCGCCATCGAACTTGAATTCCTCGCGGCGCAGGTCGAAACCGGTGGCCGCAAGCACTTCACCGCCCGGCAGCGAGAATCCGAGGCTTCCCGAGAACGTCGCGTCCAGGGTGGTCAGGATCGATTCGCCGCCGTACAGCATGACGCCGGCGGCCGAGGCATCGTTGAGCGCGGACATGGCCGCCGCGGTCTGCTCCTGGCCAGGCATGAGGAACGGATTCAGCAGGCCGCTGCCCAGGACCGTGCGCAGCTGATCGGTGTAATGGAAGCCGCTGCCCAAGGTGGATTCGGACTTGCTGGAGGCACGCGACAGGCCGACGTTGTAATCCCACTTGCTGCCCAGCGAACCTTCGAACGCAGCGAGGAAGCGGTACGACTTGGTGGTCGTCTCGATCTGGCGCGGACCACAGGCGATGCAGCGCCAGCGGTAGGCGATCGGCGCACCGTAGTTGAGATTGCCCGCGCCGAAATAGGCCGCCAGCGAGTTGTAGATCATGTCGTACGTGGCTTGCGTGGTCGCATTGAGCGGATACCACGTGCTGGGGCCCAGCGCCGTGGTGGCCGTCGAGGTACTCGAGGAGATCTGGTTGGGCTCGAACGTCTTTTCCACGTCCACCTGCGATCCGACCAGCTCCACATAGGCCTGGTGGTTGTCGCTGATCTTGAAAGTGGCGCGGCCGATGAAGTCGACGCTCTCTTGCGGCTGCTGGATGATCGCGGCGGCCGGATAATCCCAGGCGCAGGCGTAGCGCGATGCCGCGCTGCTCCACAGGCGGTGGTCGTAGGGACCCATCATGTCGCCGCCGCTTGCGCACCCCGCGGCACCGGGAAGATCGAGGATGTTGATGGCGGTCTGGCGCAACGGGTTCGGGCTCGCCGGATCAGCCGGATCGATCTGGCCGTTGCGCAACAGGCTGCTGGCGCCCACACCGGTCGTGCCCAGGCTGAAGACGGTCGCGAAGGGTGTGCCGCGCGTATCCGGCGACAGGCCGCGGTCGGCCTGGAAGGTATTGGAGAAGTCGCGATCGGTGCCGCGCAGGATCTCGTTCTTCTTGTAGGTGACCGTTCCGAAGACGTTCCAGCGGTCGTTGTCGAGATCACCCCAGCCGCCCAGCAGGTTGGCGCGGAAGATATTGCCGCCGCCATCCTCGGTCACGTCGACGAAGGTCGACGCCTCAAGACCGGTGTAGTCGCTCTTGGTGATGAAGTTGATCACGCCGCCGATGGCGTCGGTGCCGTACACGGCCGAAGCGCCGTCGCGTAGCACTTCCACGCGGTCCAGCGCGGCGAAGGGAATGGAATTCAGGTCGACCGCGCGGCCCTTGAGGCCGTGCGTCGCGACGCGGCGACCGTTCAAGAGCACCAGCGTCGCGTCGGCGCCCTGGCCGCGCAGGTTGGCGCCGGACACACCATTGTTGCCGCGCTGCTCCTCGCTGACGATGCCGCCGTTGCTGGCGAGGTTGTCCGAGCTGTTGCCCGCGATATTGAGGAACATCAGCAGCTGTTCGGCGGACGAGATGCCGAGTTCGTCGATGCGCTCCTTCTGCAGCACCGTCACCGGCAACTGCGCTTCCACTTCAGTTCGCTTGATGCGCGAACCGGTCACGGTGACGGTATCGAGCGTGCGCGCGCTGCTTCCACTGGCGGGCGCCGATTCCTGCGCAAGGCTGACGCCCGGAATGGCCAAGCCGAGCACGATGGCGGCGGCGAGATGGCTCGGCTTGAGCGAGACGGAACGAGCGGGCATGCGGAATCTCCTGGATGAAAGAACGCGCCGATACGATGGGCTGCGTTGCGCGGCGCATGTCGCTGATCGGGAATTCCCCATGGCGGGGCTGCCTGTCCGGCCTGACCTCACCGCCGCGTCGCCTGTCCCCGGCGGCTGGATTTCCCCATCCGTGCCAACTGGCGCGCCCCGTTTCCGGCGTGCGCAACGCAGACCACTGCTGACCTCTGGTTGTTACGCCGGCACCCCGCCGGATACTGCATCGCCGGAGGGAACATCCCGGCGCAAACCCCTGTACATCCGTGTAGCACGCGGTGTGCGACGAGTCAATAAATTATTCCTTGTGTTAGAAGAAACCGACTTGAATATTCGCACTCAAGGCGTTGTCGCCGGGGGATTTTCCGTTGGGGTCATGCGTGTGAGCGCGTGCAGGATGCGAAGGTCTTCCGCATCCAGCTCCGTGCCTTCGACGCCGCGGAACCGGTGGTGGAACGCGCGCACGGTGTCGCCGCGGTTGTCGATGGCGTAACCGATCGCCTGCAGCGCCAGCCAGGGATCGAAACCCGGCGGCGGTTCACCGGCATCGGGGGCGGGCCACAGGCCGAAGCCAGCGTCGTGCAGGCGCTTCCAGGGAAACAACGGGCCCGGATCGATCTTCCGCGTAGGCGCGAGGTCGGAGTGGCCGATGATCTGCGCCGGCGGGATGCGCAACCGCGTGGTGAGGTCGCGCAGCAGCACGATCAGGCTGTCGATCTGCGCATCCGGGTACGGGCTCTTGCCGTTGTTGTCGATCTCGATGCCGATGGACGCATTGTTGACGTCGGTGATCGCGCCCCAGCTGCCGGCGCCCGCATGCCAGGCCCGCTTCGCGTCGCTGACCAGCTGGTAGATTTTCCCGTCCTTGCCGACGAGATAGTGCGAACTGACGCGACCGCCGCTGTTGCGGCTGCGCAATGTATCGAGGGATTGTTCGACTGAATCCTGCTCGGTGTAGTGCAACACGATGACGACCGGTCGCCGCTCGTCGAAGTTCTCCGACGGCACCCAGGTGGCGAGCGGATTGCGCGGGCCGGAATGCGCGCACGCGCCGAGCAGCAGGACCAGGGCCGCGAGGGCGAGAAATCGGGATGCGAACGATACGGGCTTCGTCATGCGGGACACCTCGGAATGCGCGCGGGCATAGCAATAGCACGGATCGCGTCGCGGCACGGCCATGCCACCGATAAAGAAAGGCCTGCCGCGAACGGCAGGCCACGGGAGAAACACATATCCGACCGCATGCACTGTGCGGTCAGAAGTTCCACGTCACCACGAGTTGCGTGTAGCGGGGCGACTGCCACACCGTGCCTTGGCCGAAGTGCGGCATCGCGGTTCCAGGCGTGCTTTCATAGCGGGAGTGCACGTTGACGACCGTCTGTCGATTGAGCAGGTTGTATACGGAAAGGCGCGCCTTGAGGTCGATGCCTTCAACCGGCAACGTCCAGGTCACGTTGGCGCCCAGATCGTAGACCCATGGCATGCGGCCGAACGCACCGCGCTCTGAATACACCAGCTGGCGTGTCGCCCAATTGGAGCAGTTCGCCACGCAGAGCCAACCCGATCCGCCACCACTGAACTCGCCGGGGCCACCAGCGGCCCGGTTGTCGTTGGGCCAGACCACACCGTAAGCCGTAATGGGACCACCCGAGCGGGCGGAGAACGTGCTGCCGAAGGACCATTGCTCGCTGAGCTTGTAGCTGCCCCGCAGCTTGATCTGATGCCGGGAATCGTTGAACAGCACGCCGTAGCGCTCGTTGACGGCCGGGTGATCGTAGTACTGCACCAGGTTGGTATCGGCATAGCCGGTGTCCGAGTTCACCGGGCCTTCCATGTTGCCTTCGGACTTGGACCAGAGATAGCTGGCGTTGAATGCCCACTTGTCGTCCCACGCGCGGTCCAACTGGAATTCGACGGCCTTGTAGGTGCGCTTGGGCTTCTTGTAACCCATGATCTCGCCGCTGCCGGACGCGATGTAACCGTCCTGAGAGGAATCGAACGTCACCCAGTCGCTGGTGGTGGGGCACCACAAGGTGGTCGTCTCACCGGGATTGATGATGGGCCAGTCGCCCGAGTACCAGGGGCAGCCTTCGACATGGTTGATGCGCGCGTCTTCGACCGCCCGCGTCATCCGGCGATAGGTGGCATTGACGCCATAGGACCAGGCCTGGTTGATCGCCTGCTGGAAGCCGAGAATGAACTCGTCCTGGAACACCATCTTCAGATCTTTCGCGACAGCAGTGCGGAAGTCCTCCGGTGCAGGCACGTTGCTGGAGGTGTTCACCGGACCGATCTGCTGGCCAAGGATGGGCAACAGATAGGTTCCGGCGACCGGATGCTCCATCTGGGTCCAACCATCGAGCACGTAGTAGGTGTGTTCATCGGTGCTGCCGGCGAAGTAGTCCGCCAGCTTGTTGGTCAGGGGCAGATAGTATCGGCCCGCATTGCCGAAGAACTTGGTCGAACCATCGCCCTTCATATCCCAGCTGAAGCCGACACGCGGAGCGATCATGTCGGAGAAGTCCGCCTTCGCGAACGTCACACCCGATGCGTACTTGTTGTGGAACTTGTCGGCGCGCAAACCGAGGTTCAACAACAGGTTGGGCGTTACGCTCCAGTTGTCTTCGATATAGAACGCCTGCGCCTCCGTCGTAACGGGGGTGCCGGTGATGTAACGACGTGCATCGACGATCGCGGTGGTCCCCGCGGGGATCACCGTACCATTGAGCGCGCCGCCGGCGTTGGCGGACTGCACCTGATAGCTGACGCCGTCATTCGGATAGCGCACCGCGCTGTTGGAGTCCATCACTTCCTGATCCACGCCGAAGCGCAGCAAGTGATCGCCGAGCGTCCATTCGAAATCGAGGCGCGCGGCCTCGCGCTTGTCCTCGCGGTCGCTGATGCCGACGTCGGTGGGGTGGCAACCTTCGAATACCGTTTCCGGACCGAACCGCGTGGTGTAGCTTCCCGATCGCGTCACGATGCTGCAGTCCGGATCCTGATTGCTGCTGTTGGATGCGCTGCGTTCGTTCACACCGTACATCGCTTTGGCCGTGAAGTTGTCGCTGAAATGGCCGGTGTAGGTGAGCGACCAGTTGTCGCCGCCGGACCCCGAGACGCTGTCGCCCTTCAGCCTGTCCTTCGTACCTGTGTTCCACGTGTACTGGTAGATGTCGGTCGTCGATTCGCTCTTATCCGAGAAGGCCAGCAACTCGAGCGAATGGTCGTCGTTGATCCGCCAGTCGAACTTCGCGCCCCAGAAGTCGTTGTCACCCTGAGTGATGAAGGCAGCATTGCTGTCATAGTCCTGCGGCTGGCTGTCTCGCTTCTCGTACATCGCGAAGAAGAACAACCTGTCCTGCACGATGGCGCCCGATGCCCAGACGTTCGCCTTGTAGAAGGCGCTGCTATCGCGACTGGTGCGGTTGCGCTCGTCCAGGGTGCCGTCCCGATGGAAGTGATCTTCCTTCGATGCTTCCCAGGCGGATGGCTCCAGGGTCACCTCCGCGCCCGCGCGGAACTCGTTGCTACCCGAGCGGGTCACGGCATTGATGACGCCACCCGTGCTGCGGCCGAACTCGGCGGAATACCCACCGGTCTTGACCTGAAATTCCTCGTAGAAGCCGAACGGCACCGAAGAGAAGCCCTGGCGACGGTACGGATCGGTGACGTTCAGCCCGTTGATGTACACGGCGTTTTCCGCGACGGACGAACCCCCGAACGAAAGACCTCCGAACGTGGCGCCCGAGTTGATCACACCAGGCGCCAGCAGCGCGACGGAACTGAGGCTCTGGTCGACGGGCAGCCTCGAGAGCTCCTGCCTGTTGATATTCGTCGCCGATTCCGTCGAACGTACGTCCACGCGGTTGACCACGCGCGAGCCCACCACTTGCACGGCATTGAGGTTCACTACGCCGCCATCGCTGCCGAGGTTGACGGTGGTCGTGCCGCCCAGCGCGACGTTGACGGCGACAGCCTCGCCGACATCTTGCCCTGCACGCTTGACCTGCAACTGGTAGTCGCCCACCGGCAGCTGGCTGAGGCGGTAGCCGCCGTCGCCGCCGACCGTGACCGAGCGCTGCGCGCCGGTCGCGGTGTTGGTGATCATGATCTGGTCGCCCGCGCTCGCGCGGCCCGCGACCGCACCGGTCGCGCTCTGCGCCATCGCCAGCGGCGCCATCGACGCCAAGCAGGCACCGAGCGCCATACCCAGTGCCGCCTTCTTGAATACCTTGCCTCTCATCCCCGCTCTCTCCTGCTAAAGATGTTGGTTGAATCGTGTGGTGGTGAAATCAGCCGCGCCCATCCCGGGGCAGCACGGTCCATTCGAACTGGTAATCCCATTGGTCGAAGTAGAGGTTCCCGCCCTTCCACTCCACTTCGCCGCGCTGCAGGTCCACCGTCTCGGACCGCACGTGTTGCTTGGCCGGGATGAACTCGCGCGCGTAGTCGTCGTTGAAGGCGACGCGGTACGCATCCAGCCCGCCGAGGTAGAACCAGCGCAATCCCGGATCGTCCGAGGCGAGCTGTCCGGTAGTGACGTCCATCGGCACCCAGCCGTACGGCGCGAGGTACAGCGCGCCCCAGTCGTGCATGGTGTCGTGGCCTTCCACGTCTTCCGAATAGGCCCAGCCGGACTGCCAGCGCGCGGGAATGCCGTTCATGCGCAGCAGCGCGATCAGCAGCAGCGTCTGCTGCCCGCAGTCGGCGTGGCCGGCGCGGAATGCGTAGTCGCTGATGTTGGTGATGGTGGAGTACTCGCGCGCGCCGCCCCAGGGAATGCGGTCCACGGCGGCGAACAACTTCTGCGCAATGCGGTAGGGATTCGTCTCTTCGCCGACGATCTCCGCACTGAAACGGCGCAGGTCGTCGCTGAAGACCACGTGCGGCGCACGCTCGGCGACGAAGGGCGCGAGGTCCGGCGTGATCTCCGCCGGCACCACGCGCTCCGGATCGATCGCCACGCGGCGCGCGTGCACCGTGACTTCGTAGGTCAGCGAGAACGTCGTCGGCTGGCCCGCGACGGCGGGCTGTTCCAGATAGGCGGTGCGTTGCAGCGCGCGTTCGGGCGCGACGTGCGGCCGCGCCGGTTGGCTGCCGATCAGCGCGATGGCTTCCTGCTGGCCCGCGATCGCACGCGGGTAGGGGATCCAGGCGCGCACGGTCTCCCCCGCGGGCACGGCATCGGGCTTCACCGTGATGTGGTGGGTGATCCGCACGCGACGGGGCAGCACGCTGGTGGAGGCCGTCGCTTTCGCGATCTGGAGTACGTCGCGATGGTGGCGGTGCAGGGTTTCGTAAGGCCCCTGCGCGAATGGCTTCACCGGCGGTGCACGGCGCGCAGCCGCCTCCGGGCTCACACGGAACAGGTTGGAGACGGACCGGTTGAAGTAGCGTGGCTCGCCATCGATGTCCAGGCGCTCGATCAGGCCGGCGGCATCCCAGCGCTGGAACTCGTCTTCGCGCAGGTCGGGCACCTGTGCACGGATGCGTTGGCGAACGGTCGCGGCGTCGAGGGTGAAATCCAGGCGGATGCGGCGCATGCGCTCGCGCTGGAACCGGAGGGCCTCGGCTTCCGAAGCCTCCACGCCACGGGCCGCAAGGGCCCGGGTGATCGCCGTGTCCGCTTCGAAGAACCGGCCCCGATCGATGTCGGCGACGATCGCCGCCAGCGGATCGCCGGCGGCGGCCAGACCGGGCGCCAGGAGTACCATCGGCCACCCGCTCAAGCACAGCCACGCGGCCAACCGGCGCTGCCGGCGCCTGCCGCGTACTGCAACCGAGTGCTGGCAAAAGCTGGCATCCACGTCGAACAATCCCCAGGCCGACAGGTCCCGATTTGTGTAACACGGCCTGAACACAGGGTCAATAATTTATTCTTGATTTTTATATTGGAAGAAATAAATATTCTTGCAGAACCGGCCTCCGGCATGGCGTGATGTACTGCCGGCAGGCCCTTGGCTCAGAGGAAGGGGAGCGGATGAACCTAGCGATGCAGCACCGGTCCGTACCATGGCCGGCTTCCCAGACGCGCCGCCCCGCGGTCGTCGGCAGCGCGCTGTGCCTGGCGCTGACAGCACTGCTGGCAATCGCGCTGCCGGCCCACGCGCGCGACACCGCCCTCCCCATGCCACGGCACGCGGTCATCGGGGTCGAAGACCAGCACCTGGATCCGGCGTACTGGATCGCCAAGCTGGCCCGGCCGCAGCACGCGCTCCTGGACACGGCAGGGGTCGCTGCGCAGAACCGCCAGATGGTGCAGGCGGACCGCCACGTCCACGACCTCGACGCCGTACCGGCCTCGCTCACCCGCGACCAGGTCCGCGAATGGCTGGTGCCGCTGTCCGCCGCGCCCACCCGCACGCTGTACGACGTGCAGGGCCGCGAGGTGTCGAAGGCGCAGTTGGCCTCGTTCGCCGCCAATGCGGCCGTGGACACGGTCGCCGCGCAGGCGCCGGCCCGCTACGGCCTGGTCGTGCATCGCGCCGACCTGCGCACGTTCCCGACCCGCGAACGCGTCTTCAGCAGCCGGGGCGACACCGACATCGACCGCTTCCAGGAAAGCGCGCTGTTCCCCGGCACGCCGGTCGTCATCGCGCATGCGAGCGCCGACGGCGACTGGTACTTCGTGGTGAGCCCGCTCTACGCCGCCTGGATCGAGAAGCGGTTCGTGGCCGAAGGCGCGCGCGACGTGGTCCTGGGCTACGGACGCGGCACGCCTTCGCTGGTGGTCACCGGGGCCACCGCGCGCACGGTCTACAACCCGGAGGAGCCGGGCCTGTCCGAACTGCAGCTGGACATGGGCGTCCGCGTGCCGGTGCTCAACGACTGGCCCGCCGACGCACCGGTGAACGGCCAGCATCCGTACACCTCGTACGTGGTGCAGCTGCCGGTGCGTCGCGCCGATGGCGCGCTCGCCCTGCTGCCCGCCCTGCTGCCGCGCACCGCCGACGTATCGACCGACTACCTGCCGCTGACGCATGCCAATCTGCTGCGCCAGGGCTTCAAGTTCCTCGGCGAGCGCTACGGCTGGGGCCACAGCTACAACACGCGCGACTGCAGCGGCTTCGTGTCCGAGGTCTACCGCAGCATGGGCGTCACCTTGCCGCGCAACACCAGTGCGCAGGCCGTGAGCCCCGCGCTGGAGCGCGTGGGCTTCGACGCTTCGGACAGCCATGAGAAGCGCCTCGCCGTGCTGCGCACGCTGCGGGTCGGGGACCTGGTGTATATCCCGGGCCACGTGATGATGGTGATCGGCCACGACAAGGGCACCACCTACACGATCCACGACACCACGGGCATCACCTACCGCGGCGCGGACGGCACACCCGTGCGCGCCCGCCTCAACTCCGTCGCCGTCACCCCGCTGGAGCCGCTGATGTTCAACAGCGAGCAGTCCACCGTCGACCGCATCACCGCCATCCAGAGAATCCGTCCCCAAGGGGCTCCATGAAGATCACCGATATCCGGTTCGGCATGCTGCGCGTGCCGCTGAAGACGCCGTTCAAGACCGCGCTGCGCACCGTCGACACGGTGGAAGACATCGTGGTGCTGGTGCATACCGACACCGGCCACATCGGCTACGGCGAAGCGCCGGCCACCGCCGTCATCACCGGCGATACGCACGGCTCGATCATCGAAGCGATCGGCAAGTTCATCCGGCCGCGCCTGATCGGCCAGGACATCGCCAATCTCAATCGCATCACCGATCTGATCCAGACCGCGCTGGAGCGCAACACCAGTGCGAAGGCGGCGGTGGAGATCGCGGTCTACGACCTGTGGGCGCAGCTGTACGACGCGCCGCTGTACAAGATGCTCGGCGGTGGCGATCCGGTGATCACCACCGACATCACCATCAGCGTGGACTACATCGACAAGATGGTCGCCGACTCGATCAGCGCGGTCGATCGCGGCTTCGAATCGCTGAAGATCAAGGTGGGCAAGGACATCGGCCTGGACATCGAACGTGTCAAGGCAATCTATTCGGCGGTGGAAGGCCGTGCGCTGCTGCGCCTGGACGCCAACCAAGGCTGGACCGCCAAGCAGGCCGTGTTCGCCATGCAGAACCTGGAAGAGGCTGGCGTGGTGCTGGAGCTGCTGGAGCAGCCGGTGAAGGCGCGCGACCTGGACGGCCTGAAGTACGTCACCGACCGCGTGCACACGCCGGTGATGGCCGACGAAAGTGTGTTCGGCCCCACTGAGGTAATCGACCTGATCAAGATGCGCGCGGCCGACATCATCAACATCAAGCTGATGAAGACCGGCGGCATCTCCAACGCCATCCGCATCGCCGACATCGCCTCGCTCTACGGCGTGGAGTGCATGATCGGCTGCATGATCGAGGCGGGTGTCAGCGTCGCCGCGGCCGTGCACGTAGCGGCGGCGAAGGCCAACGTGATCACCAAGATCGACTTGGATGGCCCGTCGCTCGGTCAGTTCAATCCGGTGGAGGGCGGCGTGATCTTCAACGAGTCGGAGATCACGATCACCGATGCGCCGGGGCTCGGCATCCGCGAGATCCGCGGCCTCGAACTGCTGCCGGGCTGAGGCCGGCCGCCGGCTGCCGTTGTCAGGCCCACCCCGCCGCCTTCACACTGCCGCCATGACAACGCCCCTGGTGAAGATCCGTTCCGAACGCGACCAGATGTCGGCCATCGAGCGCCGCATCGCCGACTTCATCCTGGACAACGCCCACCTGCTGCGCGACTACTCTTCGCAGCAGCTGGCCAGCGCGCTGGGCATCAGCCAGTCCAGCGTGGTGAAGTTCGCGCAGAAGTTCGGCTTCAAGGGCTACCCCGACCTCAAGTACTCGATCGGCGAGACGATCGCGCGCAACGGCAACGGTCAGGCCGCGCTGCCGGTCGCGACACAGGACGACGCCGGCGATGCCTACCTGCGCCTGCAGGAAGCGCTGCGCCTGAGCAAGGCCGCGGCCGAGGAAGAAACCCGCGCGCTCAATCCGCGCGCACAGGTGGAAGCCATCGTCGACATGATCGACGGCGCCGGCAAGGTGTTCGTCTGCGGCCTGGGCGACGACGGCCTGTTCGCGCGCGAGTTCGCCGTGCGGCTGTCGCTACTCGGCCTGCTGACCGTGCCGCACGCCGACCCCATCCTGATGATGGCCAACCTGTCGGCGGCCCGGCCCGGCGACGTGCTGCTGATGTTCTCCGAGTTCGGCAAGCTGCCCGAGCTCTCGCAGGTCAGCCGCCAGTTCCAGGCGTTCGAAGGCAAGGTCATCTCGATCACGCGCCACACCGCCAACCCGCTGCGCGCGCATGCCGATGCCGCACTGGTGGTCTCCGCGCACGACCCCGAACCGCATGTCGAGCAACTGCTATACCGCTCTTCCCTGCAGTCGCTGCTGGACTTCCTGTTCGTCCTGCTATGCCAGAACCCCGGCCGGCACCGCCAGCTCGCTCTCAATCTAGAACGCATCCATCACCTGCTGGAGTCGTGATGCCTGTCCTGCACCGAGTGTTCCGCCCCTTCCTGCTCGCAGCCCTGCTGCTGTCCGGCACCAGTGCCTGCGCGACGCCGGCGACGACGCCGGCGCCGCTGCCGTGGCGCGATGCCCGCCAAGTGGTGCTGGTCCTGACCGACGGCTGGGACGCCACCCAGGGCACGCTGCAGCGCTTCGAATGGAAGGATGGCCAGTGGCGCGCCGCGGGCGAAGCATCACCGATCGCCGTCGGTCGCAACGGCACGGCCTGGGGACTGGGATTGCACCCGGCGCAGGCCGACGGCCCGCGCAAGCAGGAAGGCGATGGCCGCGCGCCCGCCGGCGTATTCACGCTTGGCGAGGCGTTCGGTTATGCCGCAAAGGGCAGCACCGCGTTGCCGTACCGCGCGATGCAGGCTACGAGCTACTGCATCGACGTGCCGGACTCGCCGCTCTACAACCGCATCGTCGACACGCGTGAGGTCGGCGAAGCCGCAGCAAAGGGCTCCACCGAACCGATGCGCCTGGACCTGCACAACGACGGCGACCCGCGCTACCGCGAAGGCCTGGTGATCGGCCATAACGCGAACGCCACGCCGCGCGGTGGCAGCTGCATCTTCGCCCACCTGTGGCGCACGCCCGGCGAGGCGACGGCGGGCTGCACCGCGATGGCCGCGGAGACGATGGACGCCTTGTTCGGCTGGCTGCAGCCTGCGGAACGCCCGGTCTTCGTCCTGCTGCCGCGCACGGAGTACGCGCGCCTCGCGCGCGATTGGCAGCTGCCGGAGGCCGCACGATGAGGTGGCCCGGCGCCACCACGCGCGTCCTCATCGGCCTGGTCGCCGGCGCGCTCGCCGGTCTGTCGCTTGCCCATTGGTGGCCGGCGTCTGCGGGCACCGCCGTCGCCATCGCCCAACCGATCGGCAAGCTGTGGCTCAGCGGCCTGCAGATGACCGTGGTGCCGCTGGTGTTGTCGCTGGTGATCCTCGGCGTGGCCACCGCCAGCGACGCCGCCGCCTCGGGCCGTGTCGCCCGCCGCGCGATGGTCGTGTTCATCGCGGTGCTGTCGCTGTTCGCCGCTTACGCAGCGATCGTCGCACCGCTGGTGCTGTCGGCAGTACCGCCGAGCGCGGCCCTGACCGCGACACTGCACGGCACGCTGCCCACGGCCGGCGCGATCGAAACCCCCGGTCTGGCGCAATGGATCGGCGCCATCGTGCCGAGCAACGCGATCATGGCGGCCGCCCAGGGCGCCATGTTGCCGGTGGTGGTGTTCGCCCTGTTCTTCGGCTTCGCGCTGACACGCGTGGATGCGGACCGCCGCGCCCAGATCATCACCTTCTGCCACGGCATCGCCGACACCATGATCGTGATCGTGCGCTGGATGCTGGTGGCCGCGCCGATCGGCGTGTTCGCACTCGTGCTCGCGGTCTGCGCGCAGGCCGGCATTGGCGTGATCGGCGCGCTGGCTGGCTACATCGTCCTGCAGTGCGGCATGTACCTGGGCGCGACGTTGATGTGCTACGTGCTGGTGGCAGTGTTCGCGCGGCAGTCGCCGCTCGCTTTCGCCAAGGCCATCCTGCCGGCGCAGGTGGTCGCGGCCAGCACGCAATCCTCGCTGGCCTCGTTGCCGGCGATGGTCGAAACCGCGCGCTTCCGCCTGGGCCATCCGCGTGCCGTCGCAGCGCTCGTGCTGCCGATGGCGGTGACGCTGTTCCGCATCACCAGCCCGATCCAGTATGTCGTCGCCGCGTGCTTCGTCGCATGGGCCTACGGCATTGATCTCAACGCGGTGACGCTGGCAGGTGGCGCTGCGCTGGCAGTGGTGATCAGTCTGGGGTCGATCGGCCTGCCGGGCCAGGTCAGCTTCATGGCCACGGTGATGCCGGTGACGCAGTCGATGGGCCTGCCGATCGAACCGCTGGGCCTGTTGTTGGCCGTAGACACCATTCCGGATGTTTTCGCCACCACCGGCAACGTCACCGGCGACCTGACCGCCAGCAGCATCGTCGCGCGCCAGTCACCGGATGCGGTCGATGCGGATACGGAAGGCCATTCCGGCGAGCCTTGAATCAACGACGCGGGCCGGCAGTCGCGCTCAGTCGTTGCAGGACGCAGGCGCGGCGGGCTCCTGTTTGCTCCGCGTGGGGTAGCGCGTGGCGCGGTAGCCGGCCAACACCCAGCGGATCGGTTCGGCCAGATCGGGATGCGGCGCCAGTGTCTTCAACACGTCTTCCCAGATGCCCTCGTGCACCCAGCGGGTGAAGCGCACGTAGACCGTATGCCACGCGCCGTAGTCGGGTGGCAGGTAGCTCCAAGGGGCATGGTTGATCGCCACCCACAGCACTGCGTCGAGGAAGACCCGCGTGCGCTCGCCGTTGCGGGCGCGGGCTCGCACGAGTGGTGGCAAGCGGTCGGCGATCAGGCGCCACCGCGCGTCATCCAGGCGCGATGCCGTGCCGCCATGGGTGCCCTGCTGCACATCTCCTGTCGCCATGTCCGCCTCCCGTGCGTGTTGTGCGAAATCCCTTCGCTACATAGGAGACTTCGTCGCGTCGCAAGCAATGCGGACACGACAGGGCGCGCTCAGCCTTGCGGCACGCCGTCCATGTTAGGCAGATGATGGGCCACGCCCTTGTGGCAATCGATACAGGTCTTCTTGCCGGTGCCCAACCACAGCTTGTGCACCTGCGCCGCGCGCGATCCCTGCCGGGTGAGGTCCATCGAGTCGTAGTCGTGGCAGTTGCGGCACTCCAACGAATCGTTGGCCTTCAGTCGGTTCCATTCGTGCGTGGCCAGGATCAGGCGCTCATCGAGGAACTTCTCGCGCGTGTCGATGGTGCCGAAGATCTTGCCCCAGACCTCCTTGGACGCCTGCATCTTGCGCGCGATCTTGTCCGTCCAGTTGTGCGGCACATGGCAGTCGGGGCAGGTCGCGCGCACGCCGGAACGGTTGCTGTAGTGGATCGTGGTCTTCAGTTCCTCGAAGACGTTGTCGCGCATCTCATGGCAGCTGGTGCAGAAGGCTTCCGTATTGGTCGCTTCGAGCGCCGTGTTGAAGCCGCCCCAGAAGATCACGCCCGCCAGGAAGCCGGCCACCGTCAGGAAGCCCAGGCTGTAGTGGCGGCTGGGCAGGCGCAACGTGCGCCACAGTCCCAGTACCCACGCTTTCGTCCGTGACCACATGGGCTACTCCTTCGCCGACGGTGGGGACGACAGCACGCTGTCGATGTCGCGGAACTGGTTCGCCACCAGCACCGGCGCATCGGTCTGCACCACATGGCACTGGTTGCAGAAGTAGCGCCGCGGCGAGATCGTCGCCAGGAACTGATCGTCGCGATCCATGTAGTGGGTCACGCTGACCGGCGGCGCCTGGAACGTGGCCGCGTTGGCGCGTGCGTGGCACAGCATGCAGCGGTTGCTGTTCTTGTCGATCTGGTAGCCGTCGATCGCATGCGGAATCGTCGGCGGCTGCATCGGATAGGCGCGCGCACGCTTGAGATCGGCGTTCTCCACGCGGGCCATCGGCGGCGGGTGGCCCTCCTGATCGATCGGCACGCCGCGGCGGATCGCGTCGATCTGCCCGCCGCCGGGCACGAACACCGCACGCGCGTCCACCGGAGTTGACGCAACGTCCGCCACGGCATCGGCATGCTTCGGCCGGCCGAACATCCAGCCTGCCACGAACACCAGTGCCATCAGCACCCCTGTCAGCGCCACCGCGATCCATAGCTGCTTGTTCTGCATGGCGAGCCTCCTAGGCGGCGACGACCTTGACCGCGCACTTCTTGTAGTCGGTCTGCTTGGAAATCGGATCGGTCGCATCCAGCGTGACCTTGTTGATCAGCTGGCCCGCGTCGAACCACGGCACGAACACGACGCCGCGCGGCATCCGGTTGCGCCCGCGCGTTTCCACCCGCGAGCGCATCTCGCCCCGGCGCGAAGCCACGATGATCTCGTCGCCGCGCTTGAGGCCGCGCTCTTTCGCGTCATCCGGATTCATGAACACCACGGCCGCCGGGAACGCCTTGTACAACTCGGGCACGCGCATCGTCATCGAACCCGAGTGCCAGTGCTCCAGCACCCGGCCGGTGACCAGCCACAGGTTGAACTCGTCGTCGGGCGATTCGGCGGCCGGCTCGTACGGCAGCGCCCAGATCACCGCCTTCCCGTCCTTGTTGCCGTAGAACTCGAAGCCGCTCCCCGCCTTGACGTAAGGATCGGCGCCTTCGCGGTAGCGCCAGCGCGTCTCCTTGCCCTTGACCACCGGCCAGCGCAGGCCGCGCGCCTTGTGGTAGTCGTCGAACGGCGCGAGATCGTGGCCGTGGCCGCGACCGAAGGCCGCGTACTCCTCGAACAGGCCCTTCTGCACATAGAACCCGAACAGCGCCGATTCGTCGTTGGCGTAGCCGCGTTCGATCTGATCGCTGGGGAACCGGTCCACGTTGCCGTTGCGGTAGAGCACGTCGAACAGCGTCTTGCCCTTGTACTGCGGGTTCGCCGCCAACAGGTCCGCCGGCCAGCACTCGTCGGTGGTGAAGCGCTTCGAGAATTCCATCAGCTGCCACAGGTCCGATCGCGCTTCTCCCGGCGCCTTCACCAGCTGGTGCCAGAACTGGGTACGCCGCTCGGCGTTGCCGTAGGCACCCTCCTTCTCCACCCACATCGCCGCAGGCAGGATCAAGTCCGCCGCCTGCGCCGTCACCGTGGGATAGGCATCGGAGACGACGATGAAATTGTCGGGACTGCGGTAGCCCGGCCAGGTTTCCTCGCGCAGGTTCGCCGCGGCCTGCATGTTGTTGTTGACCATCACCCAGTAGGCGTTGAGCTTGCCGTCCTTCAACGCGCGGTTCTGTTCGACGGCGTGGTAACCCACTTTCGGATTGATGGTGCCGGGCGGGAGTTTCCAGATCTCCTCGGCGTGCTTCCGGTGTTCGGGATTGGTTACCACCATGTCGGCCGGCAGGCGATGGCTGAACGTGCCCACCTCGCGCGCCGTGCCGCACGCCGACGGTTGCCCGGTCAGCGAGAACGGGCTGTTGCCCGGCGTGGCGATCTTCCCGGTCAGCAGGTGGATGTTGTAGACCATGTTGTTGGCCCACACGCCGCGCGTGTGCTGGTTGAAGCCCATGGTCCAGAACGACATCACCTTGGTCTTCGGATCGGCGTACAGCTCGGCCAGCTGCTCCAGCCAACCGCGTTCCGCGCCCGTCATCTCGACGGCCTTCTCCAGCGTGTACGGCGCCACGAAGCGCGCGAAATCCTCATAGCTGATCGGCTGCCCGCCGTTGGGATCCTTCGCGTTCTTCGCCTTCACTTCCAGCGGATGTTCCGGCCGCAGGCCGTAGCCGATGTCGTCGTTGCCGCGCTTGAAGGTGGTGTGCTTGCCGACGAAGTCCTGGTTGACCTTGCCGGTGCGGATGATGTGGTTGGCGATGTAGTTGAGGATGACCAGGTCGGTCTGCGGCTTGAAGATGATCGGGATGTCGGCCAGTTCGAAGCTGCGGTGCTCGAAGGTGGACATCACCACCACCTTCACGTGCGGATGCGACAACCGCCGGTCGGTCACCCGCGTCCACAGGATCGGGTGCATCTCGGCCATGTTCGAACCCCACAGCACGAACGCATCGGCCGCCTCGATGTCGTCGTAGCAGCCCATCGGCTCGTCCATGCCGAAGGTGCGCATGAAGCCCATCACCGCCGAGGCCATGCAATGGCGCGCGTTCGGGTCGATGTGGTTGCTGCGGAAGCCGGCCTTCATCAGCTTGTTGGCCGCATAGCCTTCGAAGATCGTCCACTGCCCCGAGCCGAACATGCCGATCGCGTCGCTGCCCTTCTCCTTGAGGACGCGCTTGAACTGCGCCGCCATCACGTCGAAGGCTTCATCCCATTCCACCGTGGTGAACTCGCCGTCCTTCGCGTACACGCCGTTCTTCTTCCGCAGCAGCGGCTGGGTCAGGCGGTCGGCGCCGTACAGGATCTTCGAGAGGAAGTAGCCCTTCACGCAGTTGATGCCGCGGTTGACCTCGGCGTGCACGTCGCCGTGCGTGGCCACCACGCGCCCGTCCTTGACCGCGACGTTCACGCCGCAGCCGGTGCCGCAGTAGCGGCATGGCGCCTTGTCCCACTTCAGCGTGGTCAGGTCGCCTTCGGTGACGACGTTGCTGCCGGTGCCGGTCAGCGGCAGGCCGGCCGCGGCGGCGGCCGTGGCCAGCGCGCTGTGGCGGATGAAGTCACGACGTGTGCTCATGGGCCTCTCCGGTCGCGGACAGGATGGACAGCGAAGGCAACGGTTCGTCGAGCGCGTGCGCCGGCTCGGCGTGGTGGTAGACCAGCAGCACGTTGAGCACGCCGGGCACGGCCTGCAGCTGGTCGACGCGCTCCATCACCGCATGGCGGTCGGCGGATTCGCAGATCACCACGCTGCGCGTGCCGCCGGCGAGCGCCAGGTCGAGGTCGGCGTGTTCGCGAATCATCGCGGCCAACGCGTCGCCGGCGGTATCGCGATGCTGGATGACGAAGCTGGCGATATGAATGTCGGGCGCGGGTGCGTTCAAGCGACGGCCTCCATGGCGGGTGCGTGCTGCAGGGTGATGGCGTCCACCGGGCACGGCGCGACGCAGGCGCCGCAGCCCGTGCATGCTTCGAGATCCACGCTGGCCGCGCCGCGCGCGCCGGGCGCCACGTGGATCGCGGACGCGGGGCAGACGTCGCCGCAGCTGGCGCAGACCACGCCCTGCGCCGACAGGCAGGTGGCGGCGATCTGGGCGACGAGCGTCCACGGCGGATCGCGCGCAGGCTCGAACGCGCCGCTGTCGCATGCCGCCACGCAGTCGCCACAGAACGTGCATTCGCCTGCATGCGCCTCGAAGCGCGGCAGGCCGTCGGCACCGCGGATCAGTACCCGCTCGGGACACGCCCCCACGCAGGCATCGCAGTGCGTGCAGGCGGCAAGGAATTCAGGCTCGGGCTTCGCCCAGGGCGGTCGGAACGCGATGGGCAACGGTTCGGCGGGCAGGCGGCCGAACAGCAGGGCACGACGGGAAGGGGAGCGGATATCGCCCATCGCTCACGGCCCGGTCGGCGGCCCGGAGAACAGCAGCTGCCACATCCACACCAGGAAGCCGTAACCGGCGACGATCAGCACGGCCGCCAGCGGAAAGATGACCGCCGTCAGCAACAGGAACGCGGTGCGCTCCTGTTTCTTGCTCGCAACGGCTGTTCCTTCGCTCTGCTCCATGATGCCTACCTTGCGGTTGGGTACTGGGTGCGACGATGCTGCGGCCGCAGGCTATCACATTCATATGACCGCCCCGGCGCCTGTCATCGGCAGGGAAATTCAGGGCGCCGGATGCGGGAGCGCGCGCCAGTCTTCGGGCGTATTGCAGTTGCGCAGCGCCTGCGACCAGCGTGCCGCGGGCAGTACCTGCGTCTCCACGCCGTGCTGCAGCGCGCGCAGCGACCGCTCGCGGCCGGAACGCTGGCCGATGTCTTCCATCACGGCGCGCAGGTGGTCGTCCATCCGCAGCCGCATCGGCAAGGCATGGCCTTCCACGCAGGCGCACGCGGCCCCGGCGGCGAGCAAGGCGTGCAGCAGGTCCGCGGACAGCAGCGGCATGTCCACGGGGACCACGATCCAAGCGCCGTCATGCAGGCGCGGGGCGAGTTGCGCCAGCGCGCCCATCGGTCCGGTATCGGGCGTCGCGTCGGGCACGCCGCCGATGTCCGGGCGATCACCGCTGACGATCACCTCGCTTGCGCCTGCAGTGAGCAGCAACGCGCGCATATGCGTCAGCAACGTGCCGTCGCCCCAGGGCAGCAAGGCCTTGTCCGTGCCCATGCGCGAGGAGCGCCCGCCCGCGAGCAGCACCGCACGCCAGGCGGGCGATGGCTGGCTCACGCCGGTATCCACGCGGGTGGCTGCAGATGGCTCAACCCGTGCACCTGCACCGATGTGCCTGCGACCACCTCACCGACGTCGGCCGGCAGCGTGATCCATGCGCTTGCCTGCGCGAACGGCAACAGGCGGAACGAGGCCTGCGCCGGCGCCACGTGCGCGCGCAGTCGACCGTCGCGGCCGCACTGCAGCGTGCCGTGCAAGAGCGCATGCAGCCCGGTACGCGAGCGGCAGTCGTCGGCGAGCGGCAACCAGCGCGGCGTTTCCGGCGGCAAACCCAGCCAGGCGCGCACCAGTGGTTCGACAAGGAAGCGGAACCCCACCGCCGTCGACAGCGGGTTGCCCGGCAGACCGACAAACAGCGGCCCTTCGCGCAGGCGCGCGGCGAGCACCGGCTTGCCCGGGCGGATCGCCACGCCGTGGAACAGGATCTTGGCCCCCCGCGCAGCGAGCGAGGCGGGCACGAAGTCGTAGCAGCCCTTCGACACCGCGCCCGTACTGAGCACCAGGTCGACGCCCTCGGCGAGGGCGGCATCCAGCGCGGCCTGGAACGCGGCCACGTCATCGCCCACGCGCACGATGCGCTGCACGTCGGCACCGGCGGCGGCGATGGCGAGCGCGAGATAGGGCGAAGTCGCATCGTGGATGCCGCCCGGTGGCAGCCGTTCGCCCGCCGCGACGATCTCGCGGCCCGTCGCCAGCACCGCCACGCGTGGACGCCGCGCCACCGGGATCCGGTCGATGCCCAATCCAGCGATCAGCATCAGTGAGGCAGCATCGAGCACGTGCCCGGCCGGTAACACGGCCTGCCCCGGCATCACGTCTTCGCCGCGGCGACGGATGTTCGCGCCAGCCACCACCTCGCCCAGCACGCGTATCCGCGATGCGCCCGAGGCCGACGCAGGCAACGTCTCGATCCGTTCCACGGGAACGACCGTATCGGCGCGCGCCGGTAGCGGGGCGCCGGTCATGATCTCCCACGCCAACGCGTCATCCTGCGGCGCAGCCTCGCCCGCGCCGATACGCGCACCGATCTCCCATGCCCGCGCATCCGGCACCGGCATGCCGCCGGTCGCGAGCGCCACGCCGTCCAGTGCCGCATTGTCGAAGGGCGGCAGCGCCAGGTCGCTGACGATCGCCGCGGCCAGCACGCGACCGAGCGCGTCGCCGGGCGCGAGCGTCTGTGTGCCGCGCAGGGTCGCGCCGTCCGTCAGTCGTGCCACCGCGTCGTGGTACCCGATCACCCTGCCTCCTCGTCCCTGGCCTCTCGGCGGGCACCAGCCTAGTGCGGCCCTGTGCGCTTGCCAATCGTGGCAAACAACGCGCCTTCACGCCGCTGAAGACTGCGACGCCACGCCGCAGGCGGTTGACCCATGTCAAGGACAACCCCGCCACGCGCGCCTAGCCTGCACGCATGGCCAGCCTGTCCTCCCTCTTCGACCCCGACCTGCTGCGGCGCTACGACACGCCGGGGCCGCGCTACACCTCGTATCCCACCGCCCCGCAGTTCTCGCCCGGCTTCGACGAAGCCGACCTGCGCGGCATGGCGGCGATCAGCAATGGCGACCCGATTCCGCGTCCGCTCTCGCTGTACCTGCACATCCCGTTCTGCACCAGCCCGTGCTTCTACTGCGGCTGCAACCGCATCATCACCCGCGACACCGCGCGCGGCGCCGCGTACCTGACGCGGCTGTACCGCGAAGTGGCAATGGTCTCGGCCTTGTTCGACCGCGACCGCGACGTGGAGCAGGTGCACTTCGGCGGCGGCACGCCCAATTTCCTGACGCCGTCGCAGATCGCCGAAGCGATGGACGTGCTGCGTCGGCATTTCTCCTTCGCCGCACCATCGCGGCTGGATTGCTCGATCGAACTCGATCCGCGCTTCATCAGCCCCCGCGACGTGGGCGAACTGGCCGCCGCCGGCTTCAACCGCGCCAGCCTGGGCGTGCAGGACTTCGATCCCGAGGTACAGCGCGCGGTCAACCGCGTCCAGAGCGTCGAGCAGACCCTGGCGATCATCGATGCCTGCCGTACGCACGGCCTGCAGTCGGTCAACGTCGACCTGATCTACGGGTTGCCGAAGCAGAGCCTGGCCGGCTTCTCGCGCACGCTCGACATCACCCTGCAGGCGCGGCCGGACCGGCTGGCGATCTACAGCTACGCGCACCTGCCGTCGATGTTCCGTCCGCAGCAGCGCATCAATGCCGACGAGCTGCCATCGCCCGAAGTGAAACTCGGCCTGCTGCAATGCGCGATCGACAAGCTCGGCGAGGCCGGCTACGTCTACATCGGCATGGACCACTTCGCGCTGCCCGGCGACAGCCTGGCCGAAGCACAGCGACGCGGTGGCCTGCGCCGCAATTTCATGGGCTACACCACGCATGCCGAAAGCGACCTGGTCGGCCTGGGCGTCAGCGCCATCAGCCACATCGGCCCGAGCTTCAGCCAGAACCCGCGCGATCTCGGCAGTTGGGAACAAGCCATCGACCAGGGCCACCTGCCGGTGTGGCGCGGCATGCGGCTGGAAGAAGACGACGTGATCCGCGCCGATGTCATCCAGCAACTGATGTGCCACGGCACGCTGGACTACCGCGACCTCGGCCGCCGGCACGTGATCGACTTCGCGACGTATTTCGCCGATGCGCTGCAACGCCTGCGCCCGCTGCAGGAGGACGGCCTGGTGGAACTGGACCGCGACGGCCTGCGCGCGACCTCGCGTGGGCGCATGCTGTTGCGTATCATCGCCATGTGCTTCGACCGCTACCTGCCCACCGCTGCAGCCTCGACGCCTCGCTTCTCGCGCACGGTCTGACCTTCCCGGGAGTGTCCGCATGACCTCGCCGCTGGTCTTCCCGCGCACCGATGCGAGCATCGTCGCCGACGACGGCGATTCGCTGACCTTCTGCTCCACCTGCGCGTTCTCGCAGGCCTGCCTGTCCGAGGGCATGGACAAACGCGCCCTGATGGACCTGCACGTGCTGGTCGAACACGTCGGCCCGCTGCGCGCCGGCGAACACGTGTTCCGCGAAGGCGACCCGTTTGGCGCGATCGCCGCGGTGCGCGCCGGCACGGTGAAGACCTACCAGATCGACCGCAACGGGCACGAGCAGGTGCTCGGCTTCCACCTGCCGGGCGAAGTGATCGGCCTCAACGCCATCCACGGCGACCGCTACCCGTGCAACGCGATCGCGCTGGACACGGTGATGCTGTGCCGCTTCTCGTTCCCGAAGATCGCGATGCTGGCCGCGCGCCTGCCCAACCTGCAGGCGCACCTGTTCAAGCTGATGAGCCGCGACATCGGCGTGGCTTCGCTGTTCGCGCGCGACAACACCGCCGACGAACGCATGGCCGCGTTCCTGATCGGCCTTTCGCGCCGGTTGGCCGCACGCGGCTTCTCGCCGCGCCGGTTCCAGCTGACGATGGCGCGCACCGACATCGCCAACTACCTGCGCCAGGCGCCCGAGACGGTCAGCCGCGTGCTGCGCCGCTTCGAACAGGACGGCCTGCTGCACATCAAGCAGCGCGACGTCGAGATCCTCGACCTGCCCCGCCTGGAAGCCCTCGCGCTGGCCGTGCTGCGGGATTGAGGGAGAAGTGGGTGCAGGTGTGGGAGCGACGTGAGTCGCGAGCTTGTCCGTCCGGAGTTAAAGGCGATCGCGACTCACGTCGCTCCCACAGGTGGCAGTACCACCAATTCCTCCCCGGCTTGACCTGCGTCATGGAGCCCCCGGGCCGGCGCGCCGATGATGCGGCCGTTTCCCGAGGAGAGCCGCATCATGAATTCGACACGCAAGTTGTGGGTGGGGTTGGCGGCCCTGCTCATTGCGTCGTTCGCCGTCCTGCTATGGGTCGGCAGCGAAGTGCATCGCCAGGCACCGCCGGTACCCGAACGGGTCGTGGCGGAGGACGGACGGGTGATCTTCACCCGTCAGGACATCGAGACCGGCCGCCAGGTCTGGCAGTCCATCGGTGGCCAGCAGTTGGGCTCCATCTGGGGCCACGGTGGCTACGTGGCGCCCGACTGGGGCGCGGACTGGCTGCACCGCGAAGCCGAGGCCATCCTGGACGGATGGGCCAAGCGCGAAGCCGGCGCGGAAGGCTACAAGCAGCTCGACGCGCCCACCCAGGCCGCCTACGCCACGCGCGTGCAGGCGCTGATGCGGCCCAACACCTACGACGCCACGACCGGCACGATCACGCTGTCGAACGATCGCGCGGATGCGATCGGCGTGGTCGGTGCGCATTACCAAAGCCTGTTCTCCGCCGATCCGGCCACCGGCGATCTGCGCGAGGCCTATGCCATGCGCAACGACACCGTGCCCGACGCCGAACACCGCCGCCAGCTGACCGCGTTCTACTGGTGGGCGGCGTGGTCGTCGGTGACCGAGCGCCCGGGTGCGGACATCAGCTACACGGCCAACTGGCCGGCGGACGAGCTGGTCGGCAACACGCCGCCGCCGAGCGCCTTCCTGTGGACGGTCTTCAGCGTGCTGTTCCTGATCGCCGGCGTCGGCCTGCTGGGCTGGCACTACGCGGTCAACCACGGCGATGAACTCGCACCGGTGCTGCCGAAGAGCGACCCGCTGGCGAAGATCAGGATCACGCCGTCGATGCGCGCCACCGCGAAATATTTCTGGGTGGTCATCGCGCTGTTCGTGGTGCAGATCCTGCTGGGCGCGATCACCGCGCACTACCAGGTGGAAGGCCAGGAGGCCTACGGCTTCGCGCTGGCCGACATCCTGCCGTACTCGCTGACGCGCACGTGGCATACCCAACTCGCGGTGCTGTGGATCGCGACCGCATGGCTGGGCATGGGCCTGTACATCGGCCCGGCGATCTCCGGGCACGAACCGAAGTTCCAGCGCCTCGGCGTCAATTTCCTCTGGACCTGCCTGATCATCATCGTGGTCGGCGCATTCACCGGGCAGTGGTTCGCGGTGATGCAGAAGCTCGGCCTGGAGCACAACTTCTGGTTCGGCCACCAGGGCTGGGAATACGTCGACTTGGGCCGCTTCTGGCAGTGGTTCCTCTTCATCGGCCTGACCCTGTGGCTGGTGCTGGTGGGCCGTGCGCTGTGGCCGGCCATCCGCAACGGCGGCGAATCGCGCAGCATCGTCAGCCTGCTGTTCCTGTCCACGGTGGCGATCGGCCTGTTCTACGCGGCCGGCCTGATGTGGGGCGAACACACGCACCTGTCGATGGTCGAGTACTGGCGCTGGTGGGTGGTGCACCTGTGGGTGGAAGGCTTCTTCGAGGTGTTCGCGGTGGCGGTGATCGCCTTCCTGTTCACCCGCCTGGGCCTGCTGCAGACGAAGACCGCCACAGTGGCAGTGCTGTTCGCCACCATCGTGTTCATGGCCGGTGGCGTGCTGGGCACGCTGCACCACCTGTACTTCACCGGCACGCCGACCGCGGTGATCGCGTTGGGCGCGAGCTTCTCCGCGCTGGAAGTGGTGCCGCTGGCCTACGTGGGCTTCGAGGCGTACCACAGCTGGAAGATGGGCAAGGCCACGCCGTGGATGCAGCGCTACCGCTGGCCGATCCAGTTCTTCATCGCGGTGTCGTTCTGGAACCTGGTGGGCGCGGGTCTGTTCGGCTTCCTGATCAATCCGCCGCTGCCGCTGTACTACATGCAGGGTCTGAACCTGACGCCGAACCATGGCCACACCGCGCTGTTCGGCGTGTACGGCATGCTCGGCATCGGCCTGATGCTGTTCTGCCTGCGCGGGCTGAAGCCGGACGTGGTGTGGAACGAGAAGCTGCTGAAGACCGCGTTCTGGTCGCTCAACATCGGCCTGGCCGGCATGTCGCTGCTGACCCTGCTGCCGCTGGGCATCCTGCAGCTCAATGCGGCGCTGGAGCACGGCTACTGGTTCGCACGCTCGGCAGAGTTCATGCAGCAGCCGATCGTGGACATGCTGGTGTGGATGCGCGTGCCGGCCGACACGCTCTTCAGCGTGGGTGCGCTGGCGCTGGTGTGGTTCGTGGCCAGCCTGTGGCTGGCGCCGCGCCGCGAGCCGCTGCCGGTCGCACACCCCAGCGAAGCCTGACCCTGGAACCGGCCTCTCCGGGTGGGGAGGCCGGGCCACCTGCTGCAGGTTGCAGCCCGAGAGCCGCGCACGCGGCTCTCTCTTTTGTGAGAACCGGGCGCACGGGGCTTGGAATGTCATCGATGGAAGCTCTGCGCGGACAGTCGTTGTCCCTTCGAGTCCTCAACTTTGCGATGACCGTGTGTTTCGCGCGTACCATCCGCAGCCATTGCGATGCCGGATACGCGATGTGAGGCGATGGCATCGTCGTCGAGCCGCTCATACCACCATCGCCACGCGACACCGACAGCTGCCATGGCAGGAGGTACCTCAGTGAAAGGACCATCAGATCTCGTCGTAACCACTCTCGGCCTGCTCTGCGGACTGGGTGAACTCCGGCATCGCAGGATGTTCGGTGGCACATACATCTACTGCGATGATCTCTTCATCGCCACCGTGCATGACGAGACCCTCTACTTCAAGGCGAACGCGAACACCGCGCCCACATTCATTGCCCGCGGTTTGAAGCCCTTCTCCTACCCGAAGGGTGGCGACACCGTCACGCTCCAGTACTACCAAGCTCCCCCCGAGGTGTTCGCCGACGCCGCCACCATGAACACGTGGGCCAGGCTGGCACTGATGGCCGCGCGCCAGGATGCCGCCAGGAAGTCCGCGTAGGATGCACGCGGCTCTCTTGTGTGAGAACCGGGCGCCGAATGCCACGCACGGGGCTCGGAATGCCATCGATGGAGCTCGGTAGCTCGATCTGTCTCACATCGAGCCCGGGACATCACATTCCGAAGGCCATCGATGGGACTTGGCGCCCCATGTCCTCACATTTACCCGGGCCGATGGGGTGTTTCACGTTTAACATCGGGCACAGCGGAAGGGATGCCGGAGTGGACCGGTGAATTCCCTTGCCGGGTTGGGGTCCACCCGTTGCTTCGAGGAAACATGAGAAGAATTGCCCGACTGCTGGTTGTCGTCCTTACCGCCATCGGCTTACTCGGCGCGCTCGGTCTTTTCCTTGAACCTCTTTTTGTGCGCGCCGCCACAATGGCCGGGCAGTGTTGGGTAGCTATGGAACCCACAGGCGCATGCAGGGCGGCCGCTGGATTCATGAGGCTCTGGTGGATCCTTCTGCTTCCGGTCGCACTGGGTTTGTCGCTGTTGCTGGTTCGCTATGCATTCCGCGAGAAGTTGGGTGCACGTTCCTAGGGTCCTCGAATCGCGTCATCCTTTCCTGATATGCCAAGACATCGCACGCCCATCGAGCTGACCGCGGGCAGACTCATCTCCGCCATTCAGAAAGAAAGGTTAGCCGAGCATGGAGAGCCTGCCGAGGTCGCGGAGTATGTGATGGACCGCGCCCATGAGCTCCTCCAGGCCAGCAAAACCGAGTCAGTCAACGCCGTGCTCGGCACCCAGTCCTTGGCGGACTACCTCGGCACACTTTGGTTACGACGCCACCCAGCCGTAATGCCAGCGGTCGATGAGCTCGAGTCTCTGATCCGTTCATCCCAACACCGCTGACCGCTCGACCAGGACGATTCCATGAGCACTTACACGCAATCCGATCTTGTCGATGACCTTGTCGGCATATTTCCCGAGTTCCGGGCGCGGTGGGAGAAGGACACCGAGGATGACGCGTTCCCCTGCTCGAGCCTCCAAGGCGTCTACCAGTCGCTCTTGCCCTTCGTGGCAGCGCAGCAGCCGACGCAGCGACAATGGCAGCGGCTGGCGGATCATCTGAGTGCGGCGGTAGACGCGGGAGGAGATCGGGAGAACGCCGCCGATACCTGCATGCTCGAACATCTCCATCAGGTGAAACTCAACCGGGTGCTGCGCCCTTTGCTGAGCGAGACGGCTCGCGCGTATGTGCGGCGCTGATCCGGCCCAGCGACGAAATCCACATCGAACTGAACAATCGCACCCATGAAGAAAATGCTAGCCATCCTCCTCATTCTGACTCCGGTCTGTCATGCCAGCGCCTGCAACAACGACCTCACAGGGACATGGACGTCGGACAAGGACATGTCGATGGCATTCCTTCGAGAGAACTCGAAGGTTCGGCCTGAGACCGACGCGTTCCTTGATGTGCTGCTAGGGCACTTCACGCTTACGTTCTCCGATGGCGAGCTGCATGAAGTCTTGCCGGATATCGAGGTGCCGGTCTCGGGGCGGTCCGAGCGGTTCACCGGCTCTGACGACCGCAAGGCCTACAACGTCCTCTTTTGCAACGACAGCGTGATCGTCTGGTCGGCCAAGCGCTCCTTCGGCGAAGGCATGGATGCCACCACCTTCAACTTCGTGGGGCCGGATACCGTTTGGGTGTACACCGGAACCACGGTCCCCGGTGTGCCTGACTTGCACGCGCGGGAGTATTTCCGCAGGACGCGCAATGACCCCGCGGCACTCCAGTCCATAGGTTCGGCTGAGAAAAGCGAAGCCCAACACGCACGCTGACTTGGCAGCGGGACGGGACGCGTCATCCGATTGATTGAAACCGACCCTCAGGGAACGCGTGGCATGAAGCTGGGACTCTGGTACGCATCGTTCGCCGGGGAATTCGAACGATGGCATTACCGCATCACACCCGAAGGCCATGAGCGTTTCGACGCCTGCAGCATCCTTTCCATGCTCCAGGCGTTCAACCTGTTCGCGCTTTCGCTGTGGGGGCAGCATCTCGAGGTATCTCGCTGGGTGTTCGTGCTGATCTTCGCGGGATGTTTCCTCGTCCTGCGGTTCCTCAACGGGCGCGTGTTCGACAGGCTCCAGACACCCGAGTCGTATGCCGCCTGGACGGACCGGGTGCCAGGCGTCAGGGAGTTCCCGCGTGTCTACGCCTACTTCCTCCTGACCATCGCGTTGTTTGCGGCACCGCTGTACGCTCTCTCGCGATCGGCGCCTTGAGCCTATGCCGATCCCAGGACGACCGTTCGGAGATTTCGTGTACTCGATCGACCTTCCGCTGCACGAAGCATGGGGACACCCACGATGACGACGTTCGGACTCCTGCTTGGCGTCGGCGGGCTGACGGGGGGTTGGGCGGCACTGGAGTTCCTGCGCACGCGAGCGGCGAGGACGTGGCCCTCGGTGCCTGCACGGGTGGTCGAGGTACCGCCGCAATCGCACCTCGAGCGATTCGGACCGGGCGAGTGGATCCTCAATACCGACACGGATCACGTGCTCGTCTGGAGCGTCGGCGGCCAGGAATTCAACAAGCGTGTCGACGATCGCGCCGTCATCCAGGTGGCCGGCTTCAAGCTGTGGCGCAGGCCGCCGAAGCTCGAGACCGTCATCATCCACTACGACCCTCGGGCCCCTGGCACCGGTCTGACGCCCGAGGAAATCGGCGCGTGGCGATGGCTGCTGCTGGTCTCGGCGGTACTCCTCCTGGCCGCCGCGTGCGTCCATTTTTTCTCGCGTCCCTGACTGTTCTCGCGGGCCGCGATTGGCCACGCCCGGAAACTTGCCTCATGATCACCCCGTCCTGATAGCCCGGGGAGGGGCCATGTCTGAAGTGAAACAACGCTCGACGTTCGTCACCGTGCTGGCGTGGATCTTCATCGCGCTGTCGGGCTTCGGCGCGCTGATCGGGATCCTGCAGAACCTCATGCTGCAGACGGTCCTGCGCAGCGCGGAGTTCGACCAGGCCATGCAGGCGGCGCCCGGGCAACCGGGCCTGCCACCGTTCGCGACCTTCATGTTCGAAAACTTCCAGTGGTTCTTCCTGGCGGCGCTGCTGGCTAACCTGGTCATGCTGGTCGTCTCGATCGGCCTGCTGAAGCGCCGCAACTGGGCCCGGCTTTGCTTCATCGGGCTGATGATCCTCAGCATCCTCTGGCAGGTGGCCGGGCTGGCCATCCAAGCCACGATGTTCTCGTTCGTGCACGACCAGTTCGCGGCGGCGCAAGCGCAAGGCGCGCCCGACATGACGCTGTTCTTCGTCGTGATGGCCGTGGTGTGCGTTGTCTTTGCGCTCGCGTTCGGCGCGCTGTTCGGCTGGATCGCATGGAAGCTGGCATCGAAGCCGATCGCGGCGGAGTTCGGTCGGTAACGGCCGGCGCAGGATCCATCGGATCGCCATGAAGACCCGCAACACCGGTCGCGACCCGACCCGCGCCGAGTTGCTCGAAGCCGAGCGCGTCCAGGCACTGACCGAATCCCAACAGGCGGGCCATCCGTCCGCCGTGGCGGCGGACCCGAACGCGCTCACCCACATCAATACCTACGGCACCTTGCCGCGGTACTACCTGGATATCCCGTTCTCCTGCCGTACGTGCGGCAAGCAGGAGATCTGGAAGGCCGCCGACCAGAAGTGGTACTACGAAACGGCGAAGGGCCACATCGATGCCAAGGCGGTGAGATGCCACGCGTGTAGACAGGCTCGCCGGTCACCCCGGATGCCGTGATGTCGCCGTTCCGTCGATCGCTGGCCCACGTCGGCTCGTCGTGCCGATGCGGACGACGTCTCGTGGTACCCACCACGCGCACCGCGCAAGAGGGCGCGACCGCTTCCGGATGGCCCCCTGCTCAGTGCGAGCAACCACCACAGCATTGCCCGGCCGCGTGACCACGCGGTTCGCCTGCACCGGCTTCGGCATATTCACCGGCTTCCTTGAGGATGGCGATCACGCGCTCGGTGGGCAGCGTGGTCATCACCATCAGGCGGCCGGTGCCGGTTTCGAGGCTGACTTCGGCTTCCGGATCCCAGGCGCGCAGGGCCTCGGTCATGGCCTGCTGGCGCTGCTCGGTGGGGGACGGGGTGTGGTCGGACATCGGGCTTCCTGTGGCGGACGTGGCGCGCATGCGCGGGTGGCAGGACTGTAGGGGCTCGGTGCACGGTCGGCCTTGACCCGGATCAAGGCGACGCCGCCCACCGGATTGCGCTCGGCCTGACCCACGTCAAGGCGGTCGCCGGCCGGTGCGGGCACGCTGGCCACATGAAGATCGACGTCGTTCCCCCACCCCGTTCCCGCGCTGCGCCGCCGTTGCCCGGGCTCTCGCCTGCATGGCTCGCGCATGCACCGCACCGGCTGATGTTCTTCGTCGGCGCCGGCAACGTATTGCTGGCGATGCTCTGGTGGATGGTGTGGCTGGTGGCGACCCGCTGGGGCGTGTGGACGATGCCCGAGACGCCGATCTACGCCGGCTGGCTGCATGCGTTCCTGATGCAGTACCTGGTGCTGCCGAGTTTCATCTTCGGCTTCCTGCTGACGGTGTTTCCGCGCTGGATGGGCATGGCCGACCTGAAGCGCTGGCATTACGTGCCGGTCGGGCTGGGCCTGATGGGCGGGCAGCTGGCGATGTTGCTGGGCGTCGCCGGCTGGCAGGCGGGCCTGACCGTCGGCCTGTGGATGGCGCTGGCCGGCTGGAGCGCCGCGCTGCTGACGCTGGGCAGGTTGCTGGCCGACGACACGGCGAAGACCTGGCATGCGCGCTCGTGCTTCGCCGGGTTGCTGCTGGGCTGGCTGGGGCTGGTGATGTTCATCGCCTTCGCGCTAGGCGCGTCGCCGACGTGGGCGTTCGCCAGCATCAAGCTCGGCGGTTTCGGCCTGCTGCTGCCGGTGTACGTGACGGTGGCGCACCGCATGTTCCCGTTCTTCGCCGGCAACGTGGTGCCGGGCTACGCGCCGTGGCGTTCGCTGCCATGGCTGGGCGCGGTGTGGGCGCTGCTGATGGTGCACCTCGGGCTGGAACTGATGCACGCGTACGCGTGGCTGTGGCTGGCCGACGTGCCGCTGCTGGTGCTGACGGCCTGGGCCGTGCATCGCTGGTGGCCGCGCGGTCGCATGCCGGGGCTGCTGGCGGTGTTGTTCATCGGCACCGCCTGGTTGCCGATCACCTTCCTGCTGTACGTGGTGCAGAGCGTGACGTTCCTGGCGACGGATGACTTCGTGCTGGGTCGCGCGCCGATGCATGCGATGTTCATCGGCTTCTTCGGCAGCCTGCTGGTGGCGATGGTAACGCGGGTGACGCAGGGCCATTCGGGACGCCCGCTGGTGATGCCGACGGTGGCGTGGTTCGCCTTCGTCGCGATCCAGATCGTCGCGGTGATGCGCATCGTCGCCGACCTCGCACCGGATGCGATGGCGTGGCAGGCCGCGGCGGCGATGGGTTGGCTGATCGCGTTGGCGCCATGGGTGTCAAGGATCGGCGGCATCTACCTGCGCCCGCGCGCGGACGGACGGCCGGGATGAGCGCCATGATGGCCTTCTACCCCGACATCAAGCTGGTCCACATGGGCGCGGCGATGAGCAGCGGCACGCTGTTCGCGCTGCGTGCGCTCGCCCTGCTCGCCGGCATGCGCTGGCCACGCGCCGCGGCCGTGCGCTACCTGAGCTACAGCATCGACACCGTGTTGCTGACCGGCGCGATGATGCTGCTGACGATCCTGCCGGCGGGCCTGTTCGCCAACGGCTGGCTGCTGGCGAAGCTCGTGTTCCTCATCGCGTATGTCGCGATCGGCATCGCGGCCTTCCGTCCTGCGCGCGGCAACGGCGCGCGCGCCGCGCTGGTCGCCGCTGCGCTGCTGTGCTTCCTGCAGGTGTACGGCATCGCGCGCGCGCACGACCCGTGGGGCTGGCTGCTGTGGCTGGGGGGCTGACGAGCATGGAGACCGCGTTCGATACCGAATGGCTACCCGAGGCGTTCGCTTCGTGCGCCTGCTGCGTGCGCGAATCGCTCGATGCCGCGGGCGTCTCGCTGGATTGCACATCGACGCGTGAGGCCAAGGAGCCCGACGCATGGCGCATGCCCTGACCCTGGTGCGCCTGGACCTGCGCACGCTCGCGGCCCCCGAGCCGATGGAGCGCATCCTCGACTGCCTGCGCACGTTGCGGCGCGGCGAGCGGCTGGTGGCGCTGACGCCGCTGTATCCGGCGCCGTTGCTGCCGATCCTGGATCAGTGGGGGTTCGCCTATCGCGTACGCGATGCCGACGCGGGCAGTGCGTGCATCGCGATCTGCCATGTCGCCGACCGGCACGCGCTGGAGCCCCCGCAGGCCGCATGAGCGGGCTCGCGTTCGCGCAGGCGCCGTCGCCGTCGGTGCCGATGCGCTTCCTGGCCACCGCGCTGGCGTGGGGCGTCGTGGCGGGCGGCGGGTTGGCCTGGCACGGCGAGGCCGCACTGCTGTCGCGGTGGACGCCGGCGACGCTCGTGCTGGTGCACGTGTTCGCGCTCGGCCTGCTGGGCAACGCGATGCTGGGCAGCCTGGTGCAGTTCCTTCCCGTGGCGGCGGGCAGTCCGTTGCCCTGCACGCGCCTCGTGCCGGCATTGCACGCCACGTTCAACCTTGGCCTGGCCTTGCTGCTGGCGACCCTGGCGACCTCGTCGCATGTGTTGGCCGTGCCGGCGGCCGTGTTGCTGGGAGGATCGCTGGCGCTCTTCGCATCGCTGGCGTTGGTGGCCGTCGCGCGTGGGAGCGGCCTGCGCGTCGTGCGCGACGGCATCGGCCTGGCCGTGCTCGCGTTGCTGGCCACGATGTTGCTGGGCCTGGTGCTGCTGGCGGCCCGCACGGGCTGGCGTGTGCCGGCGACGCGGGGCGTGGTCGATGTGCACGCAGCGTTCGGTGTGATCGGCTGGACGCTGGGGCTGCTCGCGGCCGTCGGCACAGTGACGCTGCCGATGCTGCAGGGCACGCGCACGCCGCCCGCCACCGCCTCGCGCACCTGGCAGATGGCATTGCTGCTAACGCTGTGTGTCGTTGCGGCGGTCCATCTCGGCGCGCTGCCAGCAGAGGCGGTCCGCATCGCGGCGTGGCCGTTCGTGGCGTTCGCGGTGGCGGTGTTCGTCCTGCAGGC
Organism: Pseudoxanthomonas sp. YR558; assembly: GCF_900116385.1. Classification (NCBI taxonomy): domain Bacteria; kingdom Pseudomonadati; phylum Pseudomonadota; class Gammaproteobacteria; order Lysobacterales; family Lysobacteraceae; genus Pseudoxanthomonas; species Pseudoxanthomonas sp. YR558. Next base: position 2,186,779 of record NZ_FPCI01000001.1, read on the forward strand.
ACGCGCGCCGTACCGGCGCAACGCGATGCTGCGTGCGTTCTGGCAGTCGGGGTGTGCGGCATTGCTGCTGGCCGGGGTGCTGTCCGCAGGGCGGGGTGCATCGGTGATCGTGCCCGGCACGCTGGTGCTCGGCGTGGGCCTGCCGTTGCTGGTGGTCGGCATGGCGATGGAGATCACCGGCTTCCTGACCTGGATCGCACTGCGCCAGCGCGTACCACGCGGCGTGCGCGTGCCAGGCGTGGGGCGCCTGTTCGACGAGACGGCGAAGCGGCGTGCGTTCTTCGCGCATGTCATCGCGTGCGCTCTGCTGGCGTCGGCGACGCTGGTGCCCGCGCTCGCACGCATCGCTGGCGGCGCGTTGATGCTCGCCCATGCGGTGAGCCTGCAGGCGCTCTGGCGCTGCTGGCGGTTGTCCGCGACGTGGCAGGCCCACGATCCCGGCTGATACGCCGGGATCGCGTGTGCGCGGCTCAGTAGCGCAGGTTGAGCTTCACCCAGGCGGTGCGGCCGGGTTCGTTGATGCGCACGGGATCGGCCGGGTAGCCGAACGCGCTGTTGCCGCCAAGATTGAGGTGCTCGCTGTAGGCGCGGTCGAACAGGTTGTCGATGCCGGCGGTCAGTTGCAGGCGGTCGTTGAAGCGATAGCCGCTGTTGACGGAGAACACCGCGAAGCCCGCGCTCGGCCCGAGATCGCGGCCGACGATATTGCCCTGGCTGGTGCTGACACGCTCCTGCGCGGCCGCCACGCGCCACAACGCGCCCCATGACCACGGCCCGCGTTCATGGCTGACCGAGAAGCGCGCCTCCAGCGGCGGCATCTGTGGCAGCGCCGTGCCGGTGTCGCGCACGGCGCCCCAGGCGTAGGACGCGGCGCCCGACAGCTTCCAGCCTTGCGCGGGACGCCAGTCGATACCGGCTTCGCCGCCGCGGATGTCGGCATCCACGTTGTGCGCGCGCGTGCTGCTGCCCATCATCCCGGCCGAATAGTCGAACAGGATGAAATCCTGCACGCGTCCGGCGTACAGCGATGCCCACGCATCGATCTTCGCGCCTTTGAACTGCAGGCCGATATCCAGCTGGGTCGTGCGCTCGGGCTGCACGCCGGCGAAGGCATTCGGCGCTCCGACCGGACCGCGCGTGGGCGAGAACAGCTCCCAGTAGTCGGGCATGCGCTGCGTGTGGCCCAGGCCGGCGTAGGCGCCCCAGCGGCCGCCCAGGTCGTACTCGTAGCGCACGAACGCGCTGGGCAGCGATTCCTTGCGCGTCATGCCGGCGGTGGGGTTCGGCATCGGCATCATGCCGCCGGTGGTCGCGCGCAGGTCCTGCGCTTCGGCGCGGTCGAGGCGCACGCCGCTCATCAGGTGATGCGTGTCGGTGATGTGCCAGTGCGATTCGGCGAACGCGCCCCAGCTCTGGAACTTCGCGTCCACCTGCCAGGGCAGGGCGAGGTAGGCGCCGCGACCGCTGGCGCTGCGCTGGCTGTGCCGACTGTCGCGCAGGTCCAGGCCGGTGGTCACTTCCCAGCGACCGGACTGCCAGGTGGTGGCGACGCGGCCGCCGCGCGTGCGGTGCGCCACGTTGCTGGCCATCGGCATCGGCATGCTGCTGGTGGGGTCGGGATCGCGCAGGCTGTAGTTGTCCATCACATGGTCCACGTCGTTCTGGTAGACGTTGGCGACCACGGCATCCAGCACGCCGCCGATGTGCTTCTTCTCGAAGCGCAGGCCCAGGCTGTCGCGGCGGAACTGCGCGCCGTCCATGCCGCGGCCGGCGTAGCGCGCCTGCGCATCGCCGATGCCGGCGCTGAGTTCCAGCACGGTGTTCTCGTCCGGCGTCCAGCCGAGGGCGGCGTCGGCGTTCCACTTCTTCCAGGCGGACGGCACGCGGTCGCCGTTGCCGTCTTCGTAGTCGTCGGCCTCGGAGCGGTTGGCCGACAGGCGCGCATAACCGCGCGGCGTGCCGGCGCTGATGTCGAGCACCTGGTCGTTGCGGCCGTGGCTGCCGGCCAGCACGCTGCCGGAAGCCTGCACGCCGGGTTCGGCGAAGTAGGGAATCTCGCGCTCGAAGCGCACCGTGCCCGCCGACGCGCCACCGCCCCACAGCACCGTCTGCGGCCCCTTGATGACGACCAGCCGGTCGTAGGTTTCCGGGGCGATGTAGGACAGCGCGTTGTCCATGCGCGCAGGGCATGCGCCGCTCATCGCGCCATCGTTCGTCATCAGGTTGATGCGCGAACCGAACATGCCGCGCAACACCGGATCGCCATTGGTGCCGCCGCTGCGCAGCGTGGAGAAGCCGGGAATGGTCTTCAGGTAATCGGCGCCGTCGCTGGCCGGCACCGGCTGGCGCGGCAGCTTGGGATCGGTAATGACGGTGGTGGCCATCGCGGGCGCCACGCCGACCACGACGACATCGTCCAGCGTGGTCACCGGCAGCGCGTCGGCATGCGCGCCGGCGTGCGCGCCGGCATGCGCATCCTGCGCGTGGGCAGGGGTGTGGGCGAGCGCGCCGATCAGGGCGACGGCAAGCAGGTTGCGGTTCATGGCGCAGTGCTCCTCGTGGGATGCACGCATTGTCCGGATGCAGCCTGGAGTGCAGATGCGACAAGGTGTCGCAGGCGGTCGCGCGCTTGACTTTGGTCAAGCACCCGCGCGAATCCGCGCGATCGGCATGCGTCGATTGATCCAGATCAACGTCGTGGGGCGTGCGCATTTCCACCATGGCCACACACCCACCGACGACCGATCAAGGAACCGCCATGAAACGCCTGCACACCTCCCTGCTTGCCTGTGCCCTCGCCGCCTTGCTCGCCGGCCCCGCCCTCGCAGGCGGTCCCGGCGGCAAGATCACGCCCGCCGGCGAAACGATCCACGCCGTGCTGACGGCGCCGCCGATGGTGCCGCCGCCGCTGACGCGCAAGACGCCCGCCCACGTCGTCGTCGATCTCGAGATGATCGAGAAGGACATGCGCATGGCCGACGGCGTGACCTACAACTTCTGGACGTTCGGCGGCACCGTGCCGGGCAGCTTCATCCGCGTGCGCAAGGGCGACACGGTGGAGTTCAAGCTGAAGAACCGCCACGACTCGCACATGTCGCACAACATCGACCTGCACGCCGTCACCGGCCAGGGCGGCGGCGCGGAAGCCACGTTCACCCTGCCGGGCAAGGAAACGCAGTTCTCGTTCAAGGCGCTCAACCCCGGCCTGTACATCTACCACTGCGCGATGGCGCCGGTGGGCATGCACATCGCCAACGGCATGTACGGCCTGATCCTGGTGGAGCCGGAAGAAGGCCTGCCGCCGGTCGACAAGGAGTTCTACGTGGTGCAGGGCGACTTCTACACCGAAGGCGCGTACGGCGAACCGGGCCTGCAGCCCTTCAGCCTGGAGAAGGCGATCGACGAGCACCCGACCTACGTGGTGTTCAACGGCTCGGTGGATGCGCTGCAGGGCGACAACGCGCTGAAGGCCAAGGCGGGCGAGACGATCCGCATGTTCGTCGGCAATGGCGGGCCGAACCTGGTCTCCAGCTTCCACGTGATCGGCGAGATCTTCGACAAGGTCTGGACCGAGGGCGGCAGCAAGTACCAGGAGAACGTGCAGACCACGCTGATCCCGGCGGGCGGCTCGGCGATGGTCGAGTTCAAGGCGGACGTGCCGGGCAACTTCGTGCTGGTGGACCACAGCATCTTCCGCACGTTCCACAAGGGCTCGCTGGGCATCCTGAAGGTGGAGGGCGACAAGAACCCCGACATCTACACGGGCCAGCAGCACGACATCGAGTATCCCGAAGCCAAGCCCGCGGGCAGCAAGTGAGGCACGGATGAAACGGACGCCGCCCCCGACCGCCGCGCTCCTCCTGCTCGCCCTGGCGTCGGCGCTCGCCGTCGCCGGCGATGCAGGCGACGGCTACCGGTGGATCGAGGGTGGCGACTTTCGTTCTTCGGTACGTTTCGAAGAGGCCACCCGCGTGGTGCGAGTGGCCTCGTTCTCGCTGATGGAACGCCCCGTCAGCAACCGCGCATTCGCCGCGTTCGTCGCCCGCCAGCCGCAATGGCGGCGCGATCGCATCCCCGCCGTGTTCGCCAGCCCGGGCTATCTCGGCCACTGGGCCACGGCCGAGGCGCCTGGTCCGGCGCTGGATCCCGATGCACCGGTCGTGCACGTCAACTGGTATGCCGCCGACGCCTATTGCCGCGCGCAACAGGCGCGGCTGCCGCGCTTCGTCGAATGGGAATACGCAGCGGCGGCCGACCCCACGCGCCGCGACGCGCGCCACGATACCGCGTGGCGGATGCGCCAGGTCAACGATGGCACGCCGCACGCCATCGATGCGGCGCCCGATGCGCCCGCGAATGCCTACGGCATCCACGGCCTGCATGGCGCGCACTGGGAGTGGAGCGAGGACGTCGCCTCATTGCTGGGCGACGGCGATCGCCGCGGCCAGCAGGACGGCGACGCGTTGCGCTACTGCGGCGCGACCGCCATGAGTTTCAACGATCCCGGCGACTACGGCGTGGTGAAGCGCTTCGTGCTGCTGTCCGCGCTGCAACCCGACGCCACCCTGGGCAACCTCGGCTTCCGCTGTGCAAGGAGCACGCCATGAAGATCGCTTCCCTGTTCCTCTCCACCCTGCTGGTGGTCACCGCGCCGCTGCAGGCGCAGTCGCTGCCCGGCGATTCGGTCTACCACCTGCAAGCCGGCACGCAGGATGCGAACGGTGCGCCCGTGGCGTGGGCGTCGCTGCGTGGAAAGCCGCGGCTGGTGTCGATGTTCTACACGAACTGCCACCTGATGTGCCCGCTGATCATCGAGAACGCCAAGAGCGCGCAGAAGCAGCTGTCGACGGCCGAACGCAAGAAGCTTGGCATCGTCATGCTCAGCCTGGACCCGGCGCGTGATACGCCGGCGGCAATGCGCGAGGTCGCGCAACGCCACCGGGTTCCGCAGGGCTGGCAATTCCTGACACCGGCCAACGACGATGTCCGCGCGATCGCCAGCGTGCTGGACGTGCGCTATCGGTTCCGCGACGACGGCAGCATCAACCACACCAGCGTGCTCGTGCTGCTGGATGCCGAGGGCCGGGTGCGCGCCCGCAGCGGAGTGACCGGCGCCGCCGCCGACCCCGCCTTCCTGATCCAGATCAAGGCGCTGCTCGCCGAGCCGTGATGACATGGCATCCACACCCCTCCCGATCTGCTTTTTCCTCCAAGGAGCCACACCATGAAACTCTCCCGCACCTTCGCCACCATCGCCCTGCTCAGCGCCGCCGGCATGGCCCAGGCAGCCGGCAACTGCACCGTCAGCCTGAAGGGCGATGACGCGATGAAGTTCGACCTGAAGGAGGCCACCGTCTCCGCCAGCTGCCCCACCATCACCATCGAGCTAACCCACAGCGGCAAGTTGCCGGTGACCGCGATGGGCCACAACGTCGTCGTCTCCAAGACCGCCGATCTGGCCGGCGTCGCGCGCGACGGCATGAAGGCCGGCGCGGCGGGCGCCTATGTGCAGGCGAGCGATGCCCGCGTGATTGCGCACACGTCGCTGGTCGGTGGTGGACAGAAGACGAAGATCACCTTCCCCGGCAAGAAGCTCACCGCCGGCGGCGACTACAGCTTCTTCTGCAGCTTCCCCGGCCACTCCACGCTGATGAAGGGCAAGCTGGTCGTCACCAAGTAAGCCGACCCGATGCGCCGCCCCAGGGCGGCGCATCCGCTTCAGGAGCCTTGCGATGGAATACGTCATCCGCGTGGGCGAGCGACCGGTCGATCTCGCCATCCTGGCGCACCACCTGCTGGACCTCGACCCCGCCATGCTCGTCGATCGCGACGTGGTCACGGGACATCTGCGCTGCTCGACCAGCGCGCTCGCCGTGGAGTTGCTGCTCGCGTTCTCGCACGCCGGCTACCGGCTCGTTCCCGACGACATCGTGCGCATGCCTTCGGTGTGCTGCGGGGGCTGCAGCGGATGACGCGGGGTGGTTTTCACACCTGCCGAAAGTTCCCATGACCATGGGCTAATTCATGTACTGGTCAGTTTGATATTCAGGGCTTGTTGTGAGGTGGAGCGGATACTGCGCCCACCGTCGCAATGCATCGCGACGGACACACAACAACAAACAGAAAGGCGTTCCCCATGAAGAAGTCCTTGCTTGCCCTGACCCTGCTGGCTGCTGCTCCGTTCGCTGCTTCGGCCGCGGAAGGCGTGTCCTACAACTACGTCGAAGGTGGCTACACCGCGACCAACCTGAGCGACGGTCTTCCGGACGCCGATGGCTGGGGCGCGAAGGGTTCGGTCGCCATCGCCCCGAACTTCCACCTGTTCGGCGAATACACCACGCAGGAGTTCGACAACACCAACGTCGACCTCGACAACTACAAGTTCGGCGTGGGCTATAACCACGAAATCAGCCAGCGCATCGACCTGCTGACCCGCGTGGCCTACGAGCGCTACAAGGTGCCGGGCGACCATCTGAACGGCTACAGCGCCGAAGTCGGCATCCGTGGCGCGATCGCGCCGAAGTTCGAAGGCTTCGCCACCGTCGGTTACGAAGACGGCAGCGACTTCGACGGCGACTACTACGGCCGTCTGGGCGCGCAGGTCAAGTTCAACCAGAACTGGGGCCTGAGCGGCGACGTCAAGTTCGCCGACAACGACACCCAGTGGTTCGTCGGCCCGCGTTTCACCTGGTAAACCGCAATACCGCTCCCCGCGACGCGTCCCTCTCTCCCCGCGTCGCACCCAGCCCGGCCCTTGTGGCCGGGCTTTTTTGTGCGCCAAAGAAAAAGCCCGGCGGTGAGGCCGGGCTTTCATTCCATGCAGCAGATCACTTGAACAGCGTTTCCGGATATTCCGGTTTCTGTTCGCGCGACAGCAACTGCTGCAGGCCATCGCGCGGGGTGAGGTCGCCATGCAGCACGGCGCGCACCGCGCTGGAGATCGGCAGATCGATGCCGTGGCGGTCGGCCTGGCGCATCACTTCGTCCGCCGTCTGCACCGATTCGACCACCTGGCCGATCTCACGCACAGCGTCCTGCAACGACTGGCCGCGGCCGAGGGCCAGGCCCAAGCGACGGTTGCGCGACAGATCGCCGGTACACGTCAGCACGAGGTCGCCCAGACCGGCCAGACCCATCAGCGTTTCCGGCTTGGCGCCGATCGCGGCCGACAGGCGCAGCATCTCGTTGAGGCCACGGGTGATCAGGCCCGCGCGCGCATTGAGGCCCAGCTGCATGCCATCGGCGACGCCGGTGGCCACGGCCAGCACGTTCTTCATCGCACCGCCGAGTTCGGCGCCCACCATGTCGTCGCCGGTGTAGGCGCGGAAGGCGGGGCCATGCATCACGTCGGCCACCTCCTGCGCGAACACCGGATCGGCGCCGTGCACGGTCACCGCGGTGGGCAGGCCCAGCGCGACTTCCTTGGCGAACGACGGGCCGGTGACCACGGCCAGCGGCACGCCGGGGCCGAGGATGTCTTCGGCGACTTCGTGCAGGAAACGGCCGGAACCGGTCTCGAAGCCCTTCGTCGCCCACGCCACGCCGGCACCGGCCGGACGCAGCGGCGCCAGCTTGTGCAGCGTTTCGGTGAAGGCGTGCGAGGGCACCACCACCAGCACCTGGTCGACCCCGTCGAGCGAGGTCGCCAGATCGGTGGTCGCCCGCAGCGTGAGAGGCAGCGGGATACCAGGCAGGTAGCGGGTGTTCTCGTGCTGCGCGTTGATCGCGTCGGCGACGACCGCGTCGCGGCCCCACAGGTTGACCGTGTGGCCGTGCCGCGCCATCAGCGCGGCGAGCGCCGTGCCCCAGGAACCGGCCCCGAGCACCGCGATCTTCAGCGGTGCATCTGATTGCAGATCAGTCATCCGTCACCCCTGTGCGAAGCGTCGCCGCCCTGACGGGATTGTCCATCACGGATCAGGCGTTGCCGGCGGGTTCCGAGTTGGCCAAGCCGGCGTCGCCGCCCTGCGCAGCGCGCTGGCGCAGCGATTCGGCGTACAGCGCTTCGAAGTTGATCGGCTGCAGGAAGAACGGCGGGAAACCACCGGCCTGCACCAGGTCGCTGACAATCTGGCGCACGTATGGGAACAGGATGTTCGGGCACTGCGTGCCGAGCAGCACGTCAACGGCCTGCGGTTCCAGGCCCATCAGGCCGAAGATGCCGGCCTGCTGCACTTCCGCCACGTAGGCGGTCTTGTCGCCGGCCTTGCAGGTCAGGGTCACGCCCAGCACCACTTCGAAGGCGTTCTCGCCCAGGCGCTGCACGCGCTGGTTGAGGTTGAGCTGCAGCTCGGGCTGAGCGGCCTCGGTGAAGATCGCCGGCGCGCCGGGCACTTCGAAGGAAACGTCCTTGACGTAGATCTTCTCGACAGTGAAGGCAGGGCCAGCGGCTTCGGCGGACGCGATCGCGCCGTTGGTGGTCTCGTCGGACATTTCGAACTCCGGAATTTCGGGATTGATACGGTGAATGGGAGATTATGGCATGGCGTCGGAGGCGGCCCGGTTCAAGGGGCGGTTCCGGCCAGGCGGGCTCAGCGGCCCTTGACCAGCGGCAGGTCGGCCTGCTGCCAGGCAGCGACGCCGCCATCGAGCCAGTAGACCTTCTCGAAGCCGGCCTTCTTCAGGCGCTTGGCGGCCGCGGCGGAGGCCTGCCCGTTGCGGCAGACCAGCACCACCGGCTGGGACTTGGCCCCGGCCAGCAGTTTGTTTTCAGGGTCGAAACTGCTCGGCAGCACGTTGCGGCTGCCGGCGATGTGGCCCTTCTCGAAATCGTTGCTGGCCGACAGGTCCACCACCAGGGCGTTCTCGCTGTTGACCAGTTGGGTCAGCTCGGCCGGGCGCAGGGCCTTGTAGCCGCGGAACAGGCGCGAAATTTCCGTGTAGACGATCGCGACCGTCAGGCCGACCAGCGACAGCGACAGGATCTGGTTGAAGGGCGAACGGGTGGCAAAAGCCAGGATTTCTTCGAAATTCACAGGGTTGGCGACCGTGGAGCGGGCGGCGATTGTCGCACAGGACGCCCGCACGGGCGCCGGGCCGCTACTGGCCCTTCCACAGGTCCGGCAGCCCCACCACCAGCCACCAACGCTTGGCCTCGGGGTCCCAGCGCCAGCGCTCGATGTACCGTTCGGTCCGTTCGGCCATGGTGTGCTTGTTGATCACCCGCAACTCCACGGCGCGCTCGACCGTGCCATCGGGCCCACCACGGGTCGACAGGTCGCGATAGCCGGAAATCTGGACCTGCTGGTAGCGCTCGAATTCCAGGTCGCTCATCGGATGCGCGTCGCGATAAGCGGGATCGACCGCCTTCCAGGCGTTCTCGAAATCTCCCCATCGGATCGATGCCGCATAGGCATCCTGCACGCCCTGCAACTTGCCGCGCTGCATGCGGCTCTGTGCACCGGCCGGGGCGAACACCGCCAGCAGCCCCAGGACCAACAGTATTCTCGCGATCGACCGCATGGCGCCCCCTCCCGTTCGTGACCGCATGCTACCGCTTCGCAATGGCGACAAACCGTCCGCTCAGCGTGGTGGCCAGTCCACCTTCAGGCAGCAGCACCTTCGCCTCGACCTGGATGCGGGCACGCCCCCGCTGCACGAGGGTGTCGATGAAGGTGTCCCAGGACTGCCCTTCGGCGGACATCGCCTCGGCGACAAGATCGCCATACAGGGGCGCGAGGTAACGGATCTGACTGTCCGCCACGTAGACCTCGGCCTTGAGGCCGGCAAGCCGCAGCTTCAACGTGACCAGGCCCCAGCCCGCGACCGTCATCAGCGACGTCAGGCTGCCGCCGAAGGCGTTGCCCTTGTCGTTGACGTTGGCCGACAGCGGCGCGACCAGGCACAAGGCTTCGCCACGCATGCCCTCCACGTCGACCCGCATGGCCGCGACGGGCGGCATGCCTTGGCAGTACTCACGCAGTTCCTGCAGGGCTTCTTCCAGACTCATCGCTCATAATCCGCGCATGGGACATCCAACGCCGCCGGCATGGTACGTCATCTCGCTGCGGCCCCAGGGCGGTCACGACGCGCTGCGTCGCGCCGCGCGCCGGCATGGCGCCGGACTGCTGGCGCTGTCGCCGTGGCGCATCCAGCCCTGCGGCGATCCCGCCACGCGCCAAGCGTTGGGGAAAGCGCTCGCATGCCCGCTCGTCATGTTCACCAGCCCGGCAGCGGTCTCGGCCGCACAGGCATTGGCGCCACTGCAGGCGCAGCGGGGGAGTACCTGGCTGGCGGTCGGTGCGGGGACCGCAGCCGCGTTGCGGCGCGCGGGCGTCTCCGCGTCGTCACCGCGCCGGATGGACAGCGAAGGCCTGCTCGCGATGCCGGCGCTGCAGGACATCCGGGGCATCGAGATCGGCTTCGTCACCGCCCCCGACGGACGCAACCTGCTGGTGCCGACACTGCAGGCGCGCGGCGCGCAGGTGCATCGCGCCGAGGTCTACCGGCGGGAGTCGCTCGCGCTCCCGGCACGCGCACTGACCGCGCTCGCCGCGCTCGACCGCCCGGCCTGCCTGCTGTTGAGCAGCGCCGGCGCGCTGGAACGCGTACTCGCACAACTACCGCCAGCGGCGGCAGCACGCATTCTGACGACGAGCGTGGTGGCCGCCAGCGCGCGCCTGGCCGAGGCCGCGCGCGCGGCGGGGTTCAGTGAAGTAGTGCAGGCCGACGGACCTCGCCCGGCGCAGCTGATGAAGAGCGCGTCGACCGTCATGGCCCCCCGCATCCGTTAGCATCTGCGGCAGCCATCACGGTTCTGCCTGTCTCCAAGGATGCTTTCGTGAACGACGCGTCGCCTTCTCCGCCCCGCACCATCGGCTCGCGTCGGCTTGTCGTCACGTTGCTCGTGCTGATCGTGGTCGGCATCGGCGTGTGGCGCGGCTGGGCCTGGTGGCAGGCGCGTTCCGCGCAGGAACGCACGGCCGCCTCGGAGGCCTCGCTGCGACTCGATGCACTGGAAGCGCGTGCGGAGGCCTTGCGCCGCGATCAGCGTGCGCAGGCCCAGCGCCTGCTCGACGCCGCGGCGACCAACCGCGTGCTGCGTGATGAAGTGCTGGGCCTGGGCCAACGCGGCGCATTGCTGGAGGAAAGCGTCGCCAAGCTCTCCGACCCCAACCGCCACGGCGCGCAGGCGCTGCGGTTGGACGAAGTCGAACTGTTGTTGTCGCAAGGCGCCCAGCGCTTGGACATCGCCCGCGACCTGGCAGGCGCGAGGCGCGCGTATGCGCTGGCCGCCGGCGCGCTGGACGGCATCGATGACCATCGCCTGCTGAACCTCAAGCAGGCACTGGCGCAGGAGCGCATCGCGCTGGATGCCCTGGGCGCCGGCACGCAGGCCGAAGGCGGCGTGCGGCTGGACGCCTTCGTGAAAGCGTTAGCGGCCCTGCCTCGCGATGCGCATGCTGCTGCGGGCGGCGACACCCGCGCCCGTCCGGCCTGGCAACGTGTCCTTGCACCTTTGGTCGACGTGCGCCCTACGCGCGACACCACATTGATCGCGCCAGCGGAGCGCACGGCCGCAGATGCCGCGCTGCAGATCGAGATCAGCCTGGCCCGCGCTGCCCTGGAACGCGAAGACGACGCCGCTTATCGCGCTGCGCTGGACCGCATCGGCACCTGGCTGCCCCGCTTGTGGCCGGACTCATCGGCACTCCGGCAGGTGCGCGGCCAGCTGCACGCGTTGCGTCAGGCACCTGCGCCCACGCCACCCGCCGTGATGGGCACGACGCTGCAGCAGCTGCGCGCGCTGCGCAATGCAGGCGTACGCCTGCGACTGCCGCCTGCGCCCGAGGCGGCGCCGGAATCTCCGGAGGTGACCCCATGAAATCGTTCCGCACCGTGATCCTGTTGCTGGCGCTCGTGCTGCTGGGCACGCTCGCGGCGCAATGGATGGCCGGCACCGACCGCGACCTGGGCGAGGTGTTCGTCCGCTTCGCCGGCTACGACCTGCATACCAACGTACCGCGCGCGGCCCTGACGCTGCTGCTGGTGGCCGCCCTCGCATGGCTGGCGTGGCATCTGCTGTCGCTGCCCTTCCGCGCGTGGGGACGCCATCGCCGCAAGCAGGCGCGCGCGCGCCTGATCGAAGGCCTGGATGCCTTGCACGCGGGGCAGTGGTCGAAGTCGGGCAAGCTGCTGGAACGTGCGGCCGAGGACGACGAGGTCGGCACCGTCGCACGGATCGGCGCCGTCCAGGCCGCGGCCGCGCAGGGCGACGACGACGCGGTGCAGCGCCACCTCGCTGCGTTGCGCGAGCGCTCGTCGGTGACGCATGCACTGACGGCCGCACAGCTCGCCATCGCGGCCGGCCGTCCGAAGGAGGCGCTCGACGTGCTGGATGCCCCGGCCTTGCAGCCGCTGCCGCCGCGCGGCCTGGCGCTGCGTGCTCAGGCGCTCGCGGACACCACGCGCGCCAACGAAGCCTACGGACTGCTCGGCGCGCTGAAGCAGCAACAGGCGTTGGCCCCGACGGCCTTCGATGCACTGGAGCAGCGTCTCGCCACGCAGACACTGCAGGAGGCAGGAGATGCCAATGCACTCGCCGAGCGATGGGAGACGCTCACCAAGGGACTGCGCCTGCAGCCCGCCGTGGTCGCGGCGTATGCCGAACGCGCGGCCGCGTTGCGCTGGGAAGATGCGGCGACACGCAGCATTGAACAGGCCCTCGAAGCGCGCTGGGACGACGGCCTGGCCGCGCTCTACGGGCGCCTGCCCATCGGCAAGCTCGATTCACGCCGCGCCAGCGCACAACACTGGTTGCAGGCGCACCCGGCGAGCCCGTCGCTGCTGCTCACGCTGGGCCGTCTGACCCGCCTGCAGGGCCAGTGGGCGCAAGCGCAGGACTTCCTACATCGCGCGATCGCGCAAGGCGCTGGCGCCGAGGCCTGGGAAGAGCTCGGCCACGGCTTCAGCGCCGCAGGTGACGCCGCGCAGGCGCAGCAGTGCTACGCCAACGCGTTGAAAGCCACGCGCGCGGAGGCGCCCGTCGTGTTGCCCGGGCGCGACCTCAGGCAGACGATCCACGACGAAGCTGTCGTCGAAGAGCGCGACGCGCACGGATTGCCGCGCCTGCGCGACTGAGTCCGGGTTCACGCAGCAGGACGCGGGTGCTTTGCGCGCCAACGGCGCCATCCCAGCACGGCCGCCAGCAACACCAGCCACAAGGGCCACATCGCCGCCAGGGCAACGACGATGTCCAGCGCGGCCCGCCAGCCGACCGCCAAGGATTCGCCGAGGCGGGAGAAGAAGCTTGGCCCGTTGTCGCGGAACACTGCATCCACGTCCACCCGTTCGGCGCGGCGCACCTGCGCATCCTGGCGCAGCGACAAGGTGATGGTGCTGAAGGCCACGCGATCCTCGAATTCCTTCTGCGCGATCAGGGCTTCATCGCGCGTGGCGCGCGCTGCACCGCGCGACTGGATGGCATCGGTCTTGTCGCCGAGCTTGCCGCCCGCCTGCACGGCGTCGCCGAGTTCGCGCTGCTCGTCCTGCGCGCGTTGGCTGGCCAGTTGCTGGCGCAACAGGTCGAACTGCGCGTCGCGCGCGTTGAACGTGCGCTGGTCCAGGAACTCCATCTGCGCCGCCACGGCCCGTAGGAAAGCCTGCGTTCGCTCGCTCGGCACGCGCACGGTCAACGCGCCGTGCAGGCTGTACTCGGTCAACTCCAGGCGCTTGCCTTCGCCCAGCGAGCGGCTCAGCACCCGCTGCACCTGCGAGGTGATGTCGTTGTCGACGACGAAGCCGCCTTGCGAAGCCACCTCATCCTCGATCGCCAACGCGGTGCGGTACACGTCCTTCACCTGAAATTGCGCTTGCGCGGTGCGGATGAAGCGACGCTGCGGATCGACCTGGGTCGCCACATCGGAAGCCACCTGCGAGGGATCGACGCCCGGCCCCTGCATCGCCGGTGGCTCCAGGTTCTTCTGCGGCGGCGCCGCCGCCGCGGCATCGTCATCCGAGGCCGCTTCCGCCATCGCCGGCGCCGCAGGTGCATCGGCCGCGCGGGAGGCCGCCGCGTCGGCCTCCGGAGCTTCGTGTCTGCTGCAGGAAACGACGAGGATCGAGAGGGCCAACAGCGGAACGACGCGGTACATCCTGTGCAGGCGCATGGAAACTCCGAGGCAGCGTGGCAGTGGCCGGCGGTACCGGCCCGATTACCAACGCCTGGCACGGCCCACCGGGGTTGGACGACATCATTCCATGTCCGGATCGGTCGCCGCGAGAGGGCGCGCGTGGCGTGCCTGGTGCGTGTGACAATCGGGTCGCCTGCCCTTCGGTGATCCGTGATGACCCGACTCCTGCGCGCCGCGTTCCTCTTCGTCCTGCTGGCCGCCGGCGCCACGCACGCCAAGACGCCGGTCGCCACCGGTACCGGAGGCGCGGCGGCCACGATCAGCGACCCGGCCACGCAATCCGCGATGGCGATCCTCGACCGGGGCGGCAATGCGATCGATGCCGCGGTCGCCGCCGCCGCGACGCTCGGAGTAACGGATCCCTTCAGCTGCGGCATCGGCGGCGGCGGCTTCATGCTGGTCTACCTGACCAAGGAGAAGCGCGTGGTCGCCCTCGACCATCGCGAGACCGCGCCCGCCGCAGTGACGCCTGCCCTCTTCATCGAGAACGGCCGCGAAATGGACTTCGACGCCGCCGTCGCCAGCGGACTGTCCGTCGGCGTACCCGGCACCGTGCGTGGCTGGCATGAGGCGCTGCGCCGCTACGGCACGATGTCGTTCGAACAGGTGCTGGCGCCCGCGATCTCCGTGGCGGAGCAGGGCTTCGTCGTCGACGCGAATTTCTCCGCGCTGGTCGCGCGTAACGAAGGCAAGTTCAATCGTTTTCCCGCCACCGCCACGCTGTACCTGCGGAACGGCAAGGCGCTTCCGGCGGGGACGACACTGCGCAATCCCGACCTCGCACGGACCTATCGGCTGCTGGCGCGCGAGGGTGCGGAGGCGTTCTACGGAGGTCCACTCGCGCGCGCGATCGTCGATGCCGTCAATCGACCCCCGACGACCGAGGGTGTGTCGGTACGCGGCGGCCGCATGTCGTTGGGGGACCTCGCCGATTACGAAGCCCGCCTGCGTGCACCCGTCCGCTCGAGCTACCGCGGCTACGACCTGTACGGCATGCCGTTGCCGAGCAGCGGCGGCGTTACCGTGTTCGAAGCGCTGAACATCCTCGAAGGTTATGACCTGAAATCGCTGCCACGCACGCAGGTCGAGCACCTGTATCTGGAAGCAAGCCGTCTCGCCTTCGCCGATCGCGATGCGTACCTGGCCGATCCCGAATTCGTGGACGCGCCCGTCGCAGGCCTGCTGAGCAAGGACTATGCGGCGCAGCGCCGCGCGTTGATCGATCCGGATCGTGCGGCCACCAGCGCCGTCGTCGCCGGTGACCCGTTCGGTTTCCAGCAGGACCCCAGTTATCCGCTGCGGCCCGCGGCAGCGCGCGCGCTGCAACCGGAGGGCACGCACACCACGCACCTGACCGTGTCCGACAAGGACGGCAACATCGTCGCCTATACCTTCACCATCGAAGACTGGGGCGGCAGCGGCATCGTGGTGCCGGGTTACGGCTTCCTGCTCAACAACGAATTGACCGACTTCGATTTCACCGCGCCGCACCCGAACATTCCCGAGGCCGGCAAGCGACCGCGCAGCAGCATGACGCCGACGATCGCGCTGAAGGACGGCAAGCCCGCGTTCTCGATCGGCAGTCCAGGCGGCTCCACCATCATCACCACGGTGCTGCAGACGATCGTCAACTATGTCGACCTCGGCATGCGGATGGATCAGGCGATCGACGCGCCGCGACTGTCGCAGCGCAACGGCCGGACGACGGACATCGAGCCCGGTTACGCAGACCGTGTCGAGGCGAAGGCGCTCGTGCAGCGCGGGCAAGGCTGGTCAGCGGTCCCCGAGGAAATCGGGGCCGCCAACGCGTTGGTGTTCAATCCGGATGGCACGGTGACCGCGGTGAGCGAAGGCCACCGGCACGGCGTGGGCAGTGCCAAGGTGCAGGCACCGGCGCACTAGCGGGCGCGACCGGCGCAACGCGACCGCTTACCGCTCGATGATGGCGACGACGCCCATGCCACCGGCGGTGCAGATGGACACCAGTGCGCGGCCACCGCCGCGCTGCTTCAGTTCCTTCGCCACGGTGGCGACGATGCGCGCACCGGTGGCGGCGAACGGATGGCCCGTCGCCAACGAGGAGCCGTTGGGATTCATTTTCGCCGGATCGATCCTGCCGAGCGGCGCGTCCAAGCCGAGGCGGTTGCGGCAGTAGTCCTCGCTCTCCCACGCGCGCAGCGTACACAGCACCTGCGCGGCGAAAGCTTCGTGGATCTCGTAGATATCGAAATCCTGCAGCGTCAGGCCGTTGCGCTTGAGCATCTCCGGCACGGCCACCGTCGGCGCCATCAGCAGGCCTTCGCCGTGGACGAAGTCGACCGCCGAGACCTGCGCGTCCCTCAGGTAAGCGAGCGGCTCGTGGCCGTGCGCCCTCGCCCACTCGTCGCTGGCCAGCAGCACCGCCGCGGCGCCGTCGGTCAGCGGGGTGGAGTTGGCGGCGGTCAGCGTGCCGCGGCCCGAGGTCTTGTCGAACGCAGGCTTCAGCGTGGCGAGCTTCTCCAGCGATGTGTCGGGACGCAGGATGTTGTCGCGCTCCAGGCCGCGGAACGGCGCGATCAGGTCATCGAAGAAGCCGCGCTCGTACGCGGCGGCCAGCTTGCGGTGGGAGGCGACGGCCAGCTCGTCCTGCGAATCGCGAGAGATGTTCCATTCCTTCGCCATGTCTTCGCAGTGGTCGCCCATGCTCTTGCCGGTGCGCGGCTCGGCCACACCGGGGAACTCGGGCTTCAACTCGCTGAACTTGAAGCCGCTGACCAGCGCCTTCAGCTTGTCCTGCGTGGTCTTCGCCCGATTGGCGGCCAGCAGACGCGCGCGCAGCTTCTTGCCGTAGACGATCGGCACTTCGGAGGTCGTGTCCGAACCGCCGCCGATGCCGGAGTCGATCTGGCCCAGCGCGATCTTGTTGCCGATGTGGATGATGGTGTCGAGGCTCGTGCCGCAGGCGCGCTGCAGGGTGATGCCCGGGGTCAGCGGCGACAGGCCGGAGGAGAGCGCGGCTTCGCGGCCCAGGTTCCAGTCGGAGGAATGCTTGATCACCGCGCCCATCGCCACTTCGCCGAGCTGCTGGCCGTGCAGGCCGAAGCGCTCGACCAGCGCGCCCAGCGTGCGCACCGACATGCCCAGGTTCCCCACATCCGCGTAGGCCGTGTTCTGGCGGCAGAACGGAATGCGGACGCCGCCGAGGATGGCGACGGGGCGGGGTGCGGGCATGGGGACCTCTGTGCGGATGGCGATGGGAGGGTGAAGATGCGCCTGCGTACGGCAGGCATAATGGGGGAGTGTAATCCGCCCCTCCACCGCCTCCAACCGCCGACATGACTCGATCCACAACCAGCCCTGTCGTGATGGGCGTGATGGCCCTGGAGCTGGCGGCCGGCCGCATGCCGCAGCGCGCGGCGCTGCCCGCCGCCGAGGCGAGCGCGCTGGCGGAAAAGCTGGGGCGCGACCTCGCCACGCATGCGCCGCAGGTCCGTGACCTGGATCTCGTCCTGGCCGCCGCGCATTTCGACCCCGCGGAAGCGCTGCGGCCCGGCTGGTCGCTGCACCAGCGCCTGCGCGAACTCCACCAGCGCGCGCCCGGGCGCGGTGAAGGCGCGCGGCTCATTGCGTTCGGCGCCGACGATACCGGTGACATCCCGATGCCGCTGCAGGCGGAGGAAGGCTTGCGCGGCGGCCTGTTGCGCGTGGTGCCGTTCCTGCTGGCCGGTGACGACCATACGGTTAGCGCCGTCGAAGAACGGCTGGAATCCGTCCTGCTGGAAACCGGCATGGCGCAGGCCGATACCGCGCTGCTGGCGCAGAACGCGTTCGGCGCGCAGGTCGAGCACGCGCGCTACATGACGCTGAACGACCTGGCCGCGATGACCGCCATGCAGTACGAACATGGTGGGCTCGGCGTGCTGTGGCCGGTGATCGAAACCGCACTGATGGCGCCGGGCGAGGAACAGTGGCTGGATGCCGTGCCGGAGCCGCTGCTGCGCTACGCGAACGGCGAAGTGCACATCGCGCTGTTCGAACCGATGGCCTGGCGCGCGCGCTACGCCACGCAGGAAGCGACCGACGAACGCCTGGAACGCGCCTACCAGCACTTCCAGGCGCGCCAGCAGCAGATCGCGGCAGTGCTGGAATCCCATGGCATCCCGGTCACGTTCGCGCACTGCCCCGGCAAGGCCGATCCGCGCACCTCGCTGAGCGCGTGAACCGCGCGACCACGGCGCGCGCCGTGGCCGCGCCAGCGTTTACTGGGTGATCTTGATGATGCCGCACGCGACGCGCGCGCCAGCGTTGCCGGCCGGCTGGCTCGCATAGTCGTCCGCCGCCGCATGCACGATCAGCGCGCGTCCGGACACGTCGTTGACCGCGCCGCCGCCCAGGGTGACGCCTTCCAGGTGCACATTGATCTTCGCCACGCCTTCGGCATCGGCAGTGAGGTTGTTCATGTCGCCCGCGTGGTGCGCGCCGCTGCCCGCCTTGCCGTGCGCGGCATTGAAGGGATTGAAGTGCGGACCGGCGCTGCTCGCGTCGGCGGCGCTGCAATCGCCCTTCTCGTGGATGTGGAAGGCATGCGTGCTGTTGGCGGGCAGGCCGCCGATTTCGCCGGTCAGGTGCAGGCCCTTGCCCATCGGCACCAGGGTGACGCTGCCGCTGACGCGGCTGGCCGAAGCCGATGCCAACACCGCGATCGCCTGCTTGGCGGTGCTGGTGGTGGGAATGTCCGGCGTGGACGCCTTGGGCGTCGACGGCGTGGTGCTGCACGCGGCGAGTGCGAGGGCCGAGGCGGCGGCCAGCAAAGCGATGCGCATGGAAATCTCCGGAGGCAGGTCGTGGCCCGCCACCGTAACGGCCGCTACCTTCATGTTCAATGAAAGCAGCGCGCCGCGCTCAGCCGCGCTTGCGGCCCGGCCCCAGCTTGCGTGTCACCGTGTTGCGTCCCACGCCCAGCTTCACCGCCGCTTCCGCGCGACGGCCGTGGGTCAGTTCCAGCGCGACTTCCAATAGGGTGCGATCGAGACGCTCCCGCGCTTCGGCATGCAGCGCTTCCGCGCCTTCCAGCAGGCGACGGCGCGCCCACTCGGCCAGCGCGTGGTCCCACTCGCCCCGCCCGCCACCGGCGATGGGCGCATGCGACAGCGCGCCCTGCAGGTCGGTGGTGTTGATGACATCGGCGGGCGCGAGTGCGGCCAGGCGCCAGCACACGTTCTCGAGTTCGCGCACGTTGCCGGGCCAGTCGTGGGCCTGCAGCAGGTCGAGCGCGGCGTTGGCGAAGCGCTTGGGCGCGATGTCCAGCTTGCGCGTGGCCATCGTCAGGAAGTTCTCCGCCAACTGCGGCACGTCGGCGCGGCGTTCGCGCAGCGGCGGCAATTGCAGGCGGACGACGTTGAGGCGGTGCAGCAGGTCGGCACGGAAGCGGCCTTCGGCGACGAGGCCATCGAGGTCCTGGTGGGTCGCGGCGATCACGCGCACGTCGACCCGGATCAGTTCGCGCCCGCCGACGCGGAAGAATTCGCCCTCGGCCAGGACGCGCAACAGGCGAGTCTGCAGCGGCAGCGGCATGTCGCCGATTTCATCGAGGAACAGCGTGCCGCCGTCGGCCTGTTCGAAACGGCCGATATGGCGCTTCTGCGCGCCGGTGAACGCGCCGGCCTCGTGGCCGAACAGTTCGCTCTCCAGCAACTCGGCCGGAATCGCGGCCGTGTTCAACGCCACGAACGGTTTGCGCGAGCGCGGTGATTCGTGATGCAGCGCGTGCGCGACCAGTTCCTTGCCGGTACCGGTTTCGCCGGTGATGAGCACCGACAGCGGCGCCTGCGCCAGGCGGCCGATCGCACGGAACAGCGCACGCATGGCGGGCGTGTCGCCGATCAGCTGCGGCGTGGCATTGCGCGCATCGCTTTCGGGGATGGCGTCGGCGACGTCGCCGGCATCCGGCAGGGTACGCGCGGCCAGTGCGACCGCATCATCAAGGTCGAAGGGCTTGGAAAGGAATTCATGCGCACCGCCGCGGAAAGCCCCTGCGGTGCTCGCCACGTCGGTGTAGGCCGACATCACGATGACCGGCAGCTGCGGATGCGTGGCTTTCAGTTTGTCGAGCAGCACCAGGCCATCGTCGCCGGGCATGCGCACGTCGGTGAACAGCAGGTCCGGCGCGCCGCGCGCGCCCAACGCCTGCAGCGCCGCCGCCGCACTGTCGAAGCCATCGACTGAATACCCGGCATCGCGCAACGCGGTGGCCAGGACGAAACGCACCGAGCGGTCGTCGTCCACGACCCAGATGCGGCGGGCGTCGGCGGCGGTGGCGGCCGCCAGGCGGTCAGTGGACATGACGTTCCTCGTCGGTGTCGTGCAGCGATTGCGGCAGCATCAGAGTGAAGACCGTGTGGCCGGGACGGGAGCGGTAGGTCAGCGTGCCGCGGTGTTCGCGGGCGACCTGCTGTGCCAGGGCCAGGCCCAGGCCGCTGCCTTCGGCACGGCCGCTTACGAGCGGCAGGAACAGGTGTTCCGCCAGCTCTTCCGGCACGCCGCGACCGTCGTCGACGATCTCCACCCGCAGCGCCATCGCATGCAGGTGATCGTGGATGCGCGATCCGTGTTCGACACGGGTGCGCAGGATGATGTTGGCCGCACCCGCCTGGAGGGCGTTGCGGACCAGGTTCCAGACCGCCTGGGTCAGCCGGTCGGCGTCGCCGTCGAGCTCGGGCAGGCTGGGGTCGTAATCGCGCTGCAGGCGCACCGACCAACCGCCTTCGTTCTCGGCCAGCCGCAGCACGCGCTCGAGCACGGCATGGATGTTGAGCGGCGCATGCGGTCGTTGCGGGACCGGCGACAGCAACTGCTCGAGCAGGTTGTTGAGGCGGTTGATCTCCGATTCGATCAGGCTGATCAGCTCGCGCTCGTCGTCGTTGTCATCGCGCTGCACGGCGCGGCGCGCCAGCAGCTGGGCGGCGCCCTTCAGCCCCGCCAGTGGATTGCGCAGTTCGTGGGCCAGGCCCTTCAGCGCGGCGCTCAGGGCATTGGGCAGCGCCTGGGTCGGGTCCAGGGCCGGGAACTCGTCGACCGGGTGGGCTTCCAGCAGCCAGCCGCCGCCATCCAGCCGGGACAGCCAGCCTTCGGCGAAGCGGGGCGACTCACCCGGCATGCCCAGGGCCAGCCGGTGCAGGCGCAGGACGTCGCGGTCGGTGTTGTCCAGGAAGCGCGCCATGGCGTCGCCTTCGATCTCCAGGGCCGCCAGCGGTTGTCCCAGCAGGCGGCGGGTACTGACGCCCAGCCAACGGGCGAAGGCCGGGTTCACGCCGAGGATCTGGCCGTCGGCGTCCGCCCAGGCCACCGGCGTACTGAGGGCGTCGGTGGTGGGCTCGATGCGCATGCGGAAAACGTCCGGGGACGACATTGCACCAGTTTAGTGCAAAGCCGTCCCCGGCAAACCCTCAGGCCTCGTAGGCCGATTCGCCGTGCGAGGCGATATCCAGGCCCTCGCGCTCAGCGTCTTCGGCCACGCGCAGGCCGAACACGACCTTGGCGATCAGGAAGCCGATCACCGAGACCACGCCGATCCAGACGATCGTCAGGCCGACACCCGTCGCCTGCTTGATGACCTGTCCCACCAGATCGAAGTCCTCACCGCCCTGGCCACCCCACGCCGGGTTGTAGAACACGCCGGTCAGGATCGCGCCGACAATGCCGCCCACGGCATGCACGCCGAACACGTCGGCGGTGTCGTCGACCTTCAGCAGGCGCTTCAGGCCGGTGACGCCCCACACGCAGGCGATGGCGGCGATGAAGCCGATGGCCACGGCACCGAACGGACCCACCAGGCCGGCGGCCGGGGTGATGCCGACCAGGCCGGCGACCGCACCCGAGGCCACGCCCAGCGCAGACGACTTGCCCTTGAAGATCTTCTCGGCCAGCGCCCAGGCGATCACCGCCGCGGCGGTGGCGACCAGCGTGTTGATGAAGGCCAATGCGGCGCCCGCGGTGGCTTCCAGGTTGGAGCCGGCGTTGAAGCCGAACCAGCCCACCCACAGCAGCGATGCACCGACGTAGGTCAGGGTGACGTTGTGCGGCTTCAGTGCGGTCTGTCCGTAGCCCAGGCGCTTGCCGACGAAGTACGCGCCGATCAGGCCGGCCACGCCCGCATTGATGTGCACCACGGTGCCGCCGGCGAAATCCAGCGCGCCCAGTTCGAACAGATAGCCGCCGGTGGCCCACACGATGTGCGCGATCGGCAGATAGCCGAAGGTGAACCAGATCACCGAGAACAGGATGACCGCGGCGAACTTCATGCGCTCGGCGAACGCACCGACGATCAGCGCGCCGGTGATGCCGGCGAACGTCGACTGGAACGCGACGAACACGTACTCGGGCAGGCTGACGCCGTCGGTGAAGGTGGCGGCCAGCGTGTCGATGCCGACGCCGGTCAGGAACAGCTTGTCCAGGTTGCCGATCCATTGGCCCTCGCCCGAGAACGCCAGGCTGTAGCCGTAGACGATCCACAGCACGACCAGCAGCGAGAACACCGTGATCACCTGCACCAGCACGGACAGCACGTTCTTCGAACGCACCATGCCGCCGTAGAACAGCGCCAGGCCCGGCACCACCATCAGCAGCACCAATAGCGTGGACGTCAGCATCCACGCCACGTCGCCCTTGTCGACTACCGGCGCGGCGGCCGCGGCTTCTTCTGCAGGCGCGGCAGCGGCTTCAGCCGGGGCCGCGACCGCTTCCGCGGGCGCGGTGGCCGCTTCGACCGGCGCAGGCGCAGCGTCGGCCGCGGGGGCGGCATCGGCAGCGGGAGCTTCGGTCGTGGGTGCGACGGTGTCTTGCGCGGCGAACACGGTGGCGGTCGCGCCCACCGTCATCAGGCCGAACAGCGCGGCCATGCACAGATTCCGGGTACGGGTCTTCCACCCGGAGAACAGTCGAGTCTTCATGTGGGGGCTCCGAGTGTTAGAGCGCGTCCGCGCCGACTTCGCCGGTACGGATGCGGATGACCTGGTCGATGGTGGTGACGAAGATCTTGCCGTCGCCGATCTTGCCGGTGCCGGCCGCCTGCTGGATGGCCTCGATGACGGCATCCAGTCGCTCGTCGGTGACGACGGTTTCGATCTTGATCTTCGGCAGGAAATCGACGACGTACTCGGCGCCGCGGTACAGCTCGGTGTGGCCCTTCTGCCGGCCGAAGCCTTTCACTTCGGTCACGGTGATGCCGGACACGCCCGCTTGCGACAAGGACTCTCGGACCTCGTCGAGCTTGAACGGCCGGATGATGGCGGTGATCAGTTTCATGCGCATACCCCGATGGTGGATGGAACCGGCCGACCGAAGCCGGCCGGTGGTTTCAAGGCACCCGTGCGCACAACCCCCTGGCGGCGCGCACGTTTCCGGTGCGGAGCGATGCATGAACCGCACCCGTGCCCGCCGCGATCATTTGCGGCGGAAACGGATGACGTGGGAGGGAGCTGCGGTTCATGGACCTCTCCTGTGTTTCCCCAAGTACAGCGTTGGTGCGATCTCCAGGAATCGAAGACAGGTGTTGCCCCGGTTCCCCAACCGGGCGGACGCATCGCGACGCGATGCGTTCGAGAGGGTGCGGCGATGGCGACGGGTGGGAGGGGTGATCCGTCGCCATCGCCGCGAGAACTCAGTGCGCGATCGCTGCGGTGCGGAGGACCTCGGGAAGGCCCTCCGCATGCGTGGCGATGAGCGCGTACGACGTCATCAGTTGGCGTAGTACAGCTGGTATTCCAGCGGGTGCGTGGCCGCGCGGAACTTGGTCACTTCCTGCATCTTCAGCGCGATGTACGCATCGATGAAGTCGTCGGTCATTACGCCGCCGGCCTTGAGGAAGTCGCGGTCCTTGTCCAGCGCCTCCAGCGCCTGGTCCAGGCTGGAGCACACCTGCGGGATGTTCTTCTCTTCTTCCGGCGGCAGGTCGTACAGGTCCTTGTCGCTCGGCGCGCCCGGATCGATCTGGTTCTTGATGCCGTCCAGGCCGGCCATCATCAGCGCGGTGAAGGTCAGGTAGCCGGACTGCAGCGGATCGGGGAAGCGAATCTCAATGCGGCGCGCCTTCGGGTTGGCCACCCACGGGATGCGGCACGAAGCGGAACGGTTGCGCGCCGAGTAGGCCAGCATCACCGGCGCTTCGAAGCCCGGCACCAGGCGCTTGTAGCTGTTGGTGCCCGAGTTGGCGAACGCGTTGATCGCCTTGGCGTGCTTGAAGATGCCGCCGATGTACCACAGCGCCATCTGCGACAGGCCGCCGTAGCCGTCACCGGTGAACAGGTTGGTGCCGCCCTTGGCCAGCGACTGGTGCACGTGCATGCCGCTGCCGTTGTCGCCGACGATTGGCTTGGGCATGAAGGTGGCGGTCTTGCCGTTGCGGTGGGCCACGTTGCGGACCACGTACTTCATGCGCTGCAGTTCGTCGGCCTTCTGCACCAGCGTGTTGAACTTGGCGCCGATCTCGCACTGGCCGGCGGTGGCGACTTCGTGGTGGTGCACTTCGACTTCGATGCCGACCTGTTCCAGCGTCTTGCACATCTCGGCACGCAGGTCGTGCAGCGAATCGGTCGGCGGCACCGGGAAGTAGCCGCCCTTGATGCCCGGACGGTAGCCGCTGTTGGCGCCGTCGTAGCTCTTGCCGCTGTTCCAGGCGCCTTCTTCGGAATTGATCTTGAAGAAAGTGTGGCCCATGTCGTTGGCGAACTGCACGGAATCGAAGATGAAGAATTCGGGTTCCGGGCCGAAGAAGGCGACGTCGGCGATGCCGCTGGCCTTCAGGTGGGCCTCGGCGCGCTTGGCGATGCCGCGCGGATCGCGCGAGTAGCCCTGCATGGTGGCCGGGTCGAGGATGTCGCAGATCAGCACCAGGGTCGGATCGGCATAGAACGGATCCAGATAGGCGCTGCTCGGGTCGGGCAGCAGCACCATGTCGGACTCGTTGATGCCCTTCCAGCCCGAGATCGACGAGCCGTCGAACATCTTGCCGTCCTCGAACAGCGAGGCGTCCACGATGCTGACCGGGAAGGTGACGTGCTGTTCAACACCGCGCATGTCGACGAAGCGCAGGTCGACGAACTCGACCTTGTTGTCCTTGATCAGCTTTTCAACATTCTCCACAGACATCTTGGAACCTCGGGTTGGATAAGGATGTATCGGGATAGAGCAATCCTCGTGCCAACCCAATAACTCATCCAAGCCATTGATTTTGTTGGACTAGATTGACGCAGCCTTCACGCCAAATCCCCGTAATGGTGCATATTTCCCGCGTACATCCCCAAAACGGTGCACCGGGCTTTCCACTATCCTCTTCCGCTTTCCGCCGCCCCCTGCGCCCATGACCGACCTGCTCGCCGCGCTGCTGCTCGGCATCCTTGAAGGCCTGACCGAATTCCTGCCGGTCTCCAGCACCGGCCACCTGCTGATCGCCCAGCACTGGCTGGGCCAACGCTCGGACTTCTTCAACATCGTCATCCAGGCCGGCGCGATCCTGGCCACGACGCTGGTGTTCCGCCGCCGGATCTGGGAGCTGGCCACCGGCTGGCGCGATGCCGCCACACGCGACTACGCGATGAAACTGGCCGTGGCGTTCCTGGTCACCGCCTTCGTCGGCCTGCCGGTGCGGTTGGCGGGCTGGGAGCTGCCGGAGACCGTCACCCCGATCGCCTGGGCGCTGATCCTCGGTGGCGTGTGGATGCTGGTGGCCGAGCATTTCGCCGAGAAGCGCGGCGACGTGGCGGCCATCACCTGGAAGGTCGCGGTGCTGGTCGGCCTGGCCCAGGTCGTGGCGGGCGTGTTCCCGGGTACGTCACGCTCCGCGGCCGCGATCTTCATGGCGATGCTGGCCGGCACCAGCCGGCGCTCCTCGGCGGCGGAGTTCGTGTTCCTGGTGGGCATCCCCACGATGTTCGCGGCCAGTGGCTACGCCTTCCTGGAACTGGTGAAGGACAACGCGCTGGGTAGCGAGAACTGGGGCGAGGTCGCCCTGGCGTTCGCGGCAGCGACCGCGACGGGCTTCGTGGTGGTGAAGTGGCTGCTGGGCTTTATCAAGGCGCACCGCTTCACCGGCTTCGCCATCTATCGCATCGTGCTGGGCGCGCTGCTGCTCCTGCTGATGCCGGTCGGAAGCTGATCGCCCTTCACCCCGTTCCAACCGCTCGCGCGTTTGCATAGGCCACCCTTGGAGAAGACGCCATGAAACGACTGCTGCTGCTCGCCCTGCCCCTCGCACTGGCCGGCTGCCCGAAGCCGGCCGACGAGACCCCCACCCCTCCTGCCGCGGTGGCCCCCGCGGCCGCACCCGTCGCCGCTCCCGCCGACGGCGCGCTGCTGCCGAAGTACCACTGGCGCCTGGCCTCGGCGACGGATGCGCAAGGCCAACGCATCGACGCGCTGTTCGCCCAGCCCGACAAGCCGGTGACGCTGGATTTCCGCGACGGGCGCCTGGGTATTTCCAACACCTGCAACCGCATGGGCGGCAGCTACACGCTGGCCGACGGCTCGCTGACCGCCGGACGCCTAATGTCGACGAAGATGGCCTGCGCCGACGCCAAACTGATGGCGCTGGACGACGAAGTCGGCAAGCGCCTGGAAGGTACGCTGAAACTGGCGACCACCACGGCCGGCGATGCGCCCACGCTGACCTTCACCACCGCCACCGGCGACACGCTCGCCTTCACCGGTGAGCCCACCGCCGAAACGCGCTACGGCGGCCCGGGCGAACGCGTGTTCCTGGAAGTGGCCGCGGCCACCAAGCCTTGCAACCATCCGCTGATCCCGGAGATGCAATGCCTGCAGGTCCGCGAGATCCAGTACGACGACAAGGGCCTGAAGGTCGGCACGCCCGGCGAGTTCCAGCACTTCTACGACAGCATCGAGGGCTACACGCACGAGCCGGGCATCCGCAACGTGCTGCGCGTGGATCGCTACACCGTGAAGAACCCGCCCGCGGACGCGTCCAACCGCGCCTATGTGCTGGACATGGTGGTGGAGTCCGCCAACGAGAAGAAGTGATGCGCTCGGCGGTGGCGCGTCGCCGGTATAGTGGCGCGCCACCGGACTGGACGCGTCACTGATGGGCCCTGCAAGGAACGCCTCCTCCCTCTTCTGGGTCGCCCTCATCGGGCTGGCCATCTCAGCGGCGGCCATGTGGCTTCCTGCGTTGTGGACGCCGTTCTGGGGCGACGACTATGTGTTCCTGCATGCGGCACACGCGACGAACGCGAGTGGCGCGCCGTGGTGGTCGGACTTCTGGCCCTCGTCGCCGGTGCGCTTCTGGCGGCCGCTCTCGCAGGAAGCGTACTGGCGCTTCATCGATGCTGTCCTGCATGGGAATGCCTTCGCCGCGCATGCGGTGAACCTGGGGCTGCACGTGCTCGCATCGGTGGGCGTCGGTCTGCTCGGATACCAGGTGGCGCGTGCTTGCACATGGCGAAGCGCCGGCAGGATCGCTGCGCTGTCCGGTGTCGTGTACAGCGCATTGACGATGCATGTGCTGCCCGTGCACTGGGTGGCCGCCGCGAACAACGCGCTACTCTCGTTGTTCACGACGTTGGCGCTGGCCGCCTGGCTCGGCGCGCGTGATGCGAAGGGCGCCGCACGCGTAGCGCTGCTGGCATCGGTGCCGGCATCGGTTGCGCTGGCCCTGCTCTGCAAGGAATCCGCCGCGCTCACGCCAGGCTTGATCCTGGTGATCACCGCGTTCGTCGGTGTTCGCGGAGCGAAGGCGGACGAGATCGTCGCGTGGTTGTCGACGGTCGTCGTGGTCGCCGTGTGGCTGGTGTTGCGCGGACGATTCACCGCCAATACCGATGCGGCCTACGAACTCGGTCTCGGCAGCCATGTCGTGCGCAATGCGGCTTCGTTCGCCGCCTGGCTGCTGAACGTGCCGCGCGAAGCACTGCGCATGGCCGTCGCTGGCGAGCGACTGCCTGGGCTGGCCTGGATCGTCGCTACGGCGCTGCCGATGCTGGGAGCCTGGGCGCTGGCGTTCCGGCATGGGCGCAGCACTTTGGCGATGCGGCAGTGGCTGGCCCTGCCGATCTTCGCCGTGCTGGCCTACGCGCCCTACTTCCTGTTCGCATGGAACAGCTACGAGTACTACGCCGCCATCGCCGTCATCCTGCCGATCATCGCGCTGGCACGCGGCATCGTGGATACCCCGCGCGCACTGGTGGTCGCTGCGCTCATTGCCGTCTCGTCATGGGTCGCCGTGGAAGGCACGCGTCGCCTCGATCATCCGGGACTGATCGGTCGCGCCCGCTGGGCGGAAGCCACGCTGCAGACGCTGGAAAGACAGCCTGCGCCGACCGTGCCCCTGCACGTCAGCGTGACGGACGAGCAGCGCTTTTACGCCATCGGCGCCTGGGGACTCGCGTGGCGCCTCGATGTTCCGTTGCACGACATCCGCGTCGTTCGCGAATGTCCTGCAACGGGCACCTGCCTCATCATCGACGACGCCGGACGTACGCGCTGGAGGCCCGACGACGAGTGACGACGGGGACGGCTCAGGCCGGTACGGCCGTGGCGTGGCGCCTGAGCACGACCCGCGTGCGGGGCCAACGATCGTGCCAACCCCGAGGATCTTCATCCTCTGCGAGCAGTACGGAAAACGCTTCGAACGGAACCACACGGCTCAGGCTACGCAGCAACGCCTGCCGGAAGCCGATCCGGTCCCCCGACTCGTCGACGACACGCGTGCCAGTAAGCAACTTTCCGATCGTCGTCCCGGTCAGTCCTTCCATCGCGGTGTAGTACAAGACGATGGCCGCGAGACCGATGAGCTGGTCTTGCCACCAGGCCAGGGCCTCCACCCATTCCAGGACCGCCTCACCCCCCACGATCCCTGCACCGATCATGGCCAGGAAAAGCAGGCCCATCACCGTGCACCGATCGATCAGCCAATGGATGAAGCGGCGCAACTTCGTGGCCGGAATGAGCGTCACCGCAGTGACTGCGGGATCCAGGATGGAACTGGCGGGACTTTCGTAAGGATTGCCCTCAGCCCCCGCGTTCATGCATGGCTCGCATTCAAGGTGTAGGTGCCATGCACCGCGGCTTCGGCCAGCACATGGCCCTGCATCGCACGTTCGACATCGGCGGCGGTGAAGCGCGCAGGCAGGTCCAGCGCGGCGACATCCAGCGCGAACAGGCGGAAGAAATAGCGGTGCACGCGCAGATCGTTGAACGGCGGATACGGACCGTCGTAACCGGTGTAGTCCCCGCCCATCTGCGCATCGCCGGCGAACCAGCCGGTGTAGTCGTTCAATCCCTGGCGCGCACCCGCCGGACCTGGGGGGTGCTGCTTGCCGCGTGCGGTGACGCGATCGCTGCAGCTGCCGGCCGCGATCGCGCGCGTGTCCGGCGCGATGTCCGCCATCGCCCAGTGGATGAAGTGCGCACGCGGTTGTTCAACCGGGATCTGCACGTCCTCGCGCCCGACCGTTTCAGGCACGGTCGGCGCGTCCGGATCGATGCAGAGCAGGGCGAAGGATGCGGTGCCGTCGGGGACGCCCTCCCATGCCAAGTGCGGGTTGCGGTTGGCCGCGAAGCCATCAGGCTGCCCCATCGCGAACTCGGCCGGGATGGGACGGGTATTTTCGAAACTGTCGCTCCACAGACGCATGTGCCACTCCTGTCGCGCGCGAAAAGGTCAGGCCTCGGGATAGCCCAGACGCACCGCGACCGGGGTGAGCATGGCGAACGGCCCTGCGAGCGCATCGGCGTACTGGCGCCAATGCCCGGACGGAAATCCGGAATGACCGGCCAGCGAGGGCGCCGGCAGCTGCGCACCGCCCAGTGCATGGCCGAGGGCCTCTGCGAGGCGCTGCGGATCGTTCTCCATACCGTCGATGCGGATGGCGACCGCGGGGTACAGCTCTTGCTCCAGCAGTTCCGCCAGATGTTCGAGCACGCCCGCCAGCCAGGTAGCGGCCACGTCGACCGAGGGGATCGCCAGCATCGACGGCGCTCCCCATGCCAACCACTCCAACAGCATGTCGCGCGGATCGCGAAGGATCGCGAGCAAGCGACCCTGCGGCAGGTGCGGGCGCAACGCCTGCAACAAGGTGTTGTCCCACCAGACCAGCCAATCGATCACGTTGCCATTGCGCGCACCGCGCGAAGACAACGACGCGCGCCAACCTGCCAGCATCGAGGAGGCGTCAGCCTGCCCGGAAAGCAACTGTTCGACGGTGGCGAACGGCTGGAACATGTCCTTCGGCGGCGAGGCGTCGAAACGGTCGGTCAGCAGTGACGCACGGGCCTGGGCGAAGACGGCCACCATGCGCTCCACACTGGAGCCAGGAGCCCCCCAGAGCAGGAGCGGCCACTCCGCATTGCCCTCCGGCACCGTCGCGAGCGCTGGCCATCCCTGGGCCGCCGGCGCCAGCAGGGGTAACGGCAGCGACTG
Organism: Pseudoxanthomonas sp. YR558; assembly: GCF_900116385.1. Lineage (NCBI taxonomy): Bacteria > Pseudomonadati > Pseudomonadota > Gammaproteobacteria > Lysobacterales > Lysobacteraceae > Pseudoxanthomonas > Pseudoxanthomonas sp. YR558. The sequence continues at coordinate 2,217,319 of NZ_FPCI01000001.1, forward strand.
CGCCTGCTGCGCGCGTGCGCGATCGCTCCAACTCGCGACCGCCGCCGACGCCTGGCCGGCGCGATCCTGCGCCATGCCCAACCAACCCAGCAGCATCGTGCGTGAATCGTCGCTCTGCGCTTGCGCCAGCAGTGCCTCCACATGCGCCACCGCCGCCGCGGGATCGCGTGCGACCAACGCATTCACCTTGCGTGCTTGCGCGACACCGTGCCCCGGTTGCAGGGCGATGATCCGGTCGGCCACTGCTTCAGCATCGTCCAGCCGACCCACATGCTCCAGCGCCGCCAAGCGGGCCTCCAGCGCACCCACTGCATCGGGTGCGGCATCCAGCCAGCGCTGGGTCGCAGCGAGGGCGCCAGGGCTGCCGACATCCTCTAACGCCAGTCGCGCCAACCACAGATCGGTGCTGCCGGGCGAAAACGCCAGGCACGCGTCCAGCGCCTGCCGACCGTCGTCGCGCCGACCCTGCCGGTGCCACACCTCCAGCAACGACGACAGCACCTCGCGATCCTGCGCACCGGCAGCGAGCGCCCCCTGCAGCAAGGGCGCGGCGGTGTCGAGCTGGCCCGCCTGCAGATACAGGCGACCGGCCAGGCTACGCACGCCAACCGTCGCCCGCTGCGCATCGGCCAGCACCGGGGCGAGCAATTCAAGCGCCTCGTCCGGACGCCCCTGGCGACCGGCCAGGCTCGCGATCAGAAGGGTCACGTCCGTAGCGGCCGGCACCTTCACCGCAATGTTGCGGAAAGTCTGCTCGGCGAACGCCAGATGGCCGCGCGCCATGTAAACGAAGCCGAGGGCATGCATGAGCTGGATATCATCCGGCGCACGCTGAAGTGCGGCCGACAACGTCTTCAGCGCACCTTCGGCGTCGCCCCGGTGCAGCAACGCCATACCGTCAACGAACGCCAGACGCGGATGTTCGGGCGCGACGCGGGAGGCCAACCGGTTCAGGCGTTGCGCTTCTTCCAGGTCGCCACGGTTCAGCGCCAACTGGGCCTGCACCACGTAGGCGGTGAACTGGTTGGGATCCAGTCCTGTTGCTTGATCCAGCGCTGCCTGTGCCTCGTCCGGACGCCGGCTGCCGACCAGTACGCCGGCGCGCGCGAGGTGGAGTTCGGCGTTCTCCGGCGACAGGGCGATGGCGCGGTCGATACTGGCCAGCGCCGCATCGGCCTGGCCGCTCTGCAACTGGGCGGCGGACAGCCAGCGCAGTGCCTGGGCGTCGTCGGGGCGCTCGGCCACGAGGGTTTCGGCAGCGGTCAGCGCATCGGCCGTGGCGCCGCGGCGCAGGGCTTCGAGGATCGGGTCGTACATCGGACTACCAGCGTTCGGACAAACGTCGATTGTAACGGCGGTTCCGGGCTCAGGCAGCGTCGCCGGCCAGTCGCTCGGCCACCCACCGCTCGGCATACCCGTCGCCCGCGACGTTCTCGATGAAGGCGCAGTGCCCGCCCCAAGGCGCGATCTCCAGCGTGGCCTGGGCCGGCAACGTCCAGCCGCGGAAGGTATCGAAGGGGATGACCGGATCGTCCTCGGCCATCAGGATGTGTGCAGGCACGGACAGCCCGGACAGCCGATCGCCGCCGATCGCATAGCCGTCGAAATACGCATCCAGCGTGCCGAACGCCGTGTGCCGCTGCACCAGCCAGTCGGTCAGCGCGCGCATGTCCAGTGCCAGCACGGTGTCGTCGAAATCGTGCCGCTGCGGGAACAGGTGTCGCTTGCGCTCCAGCGAGCGGCGCCACTTGCGCGCGAAATACCAGTCGTACAGCGGCAACCCGTTCTCGATGCGCTCCATCGTGGTCGCCGGGTCCAGCAACGGGCACACCGCCGCCACGTGCGCCAACGCCAGCCCGGCCTGCGGTGCCCGCAACGCCAGGCGCAGCGCGAAGTTGCCGCCCAGCGAATAGCCGGCCACCCGCATCGGCACGCCGCCGGCGAAACGCCGCGACACATCCGCGGCCGCATGCACCACTTCATCGAGGCGGTTGGAGTGGAACAGGTCTTCGTTGAGGTGATGGGTATCGCCGTGGTCGCGGAAGTTCAGCCGGAACACATCGAACCCGCGCGACAGCAGCTGTGCCGCCGTCAGTCGCATGTAGCTCGAATCGGCGCTGCCTTCCCAACCGTGAAGCAGCAACACCAGACCGCGCGGTTCGCGGCCCGGCACCTGGCTGAGGAATCCCTGCAACCGCACCCCATCGCCGCCATCGACGATGTGCTCGGCGGTCACTGCACCGCTCACCGCCAACGCACGCAGGCCGCGCCGGCGACGCAGCGCGCTCGAGCCCAGCACCGATTGCAGGTGCGGGTTGCGAAGCCAACGTGGCGGTCGGTAATCGGCGGCGGTGATCATGGGCTCATCGCGGCAGCGTCGGGCCGAGGATGGCACCGCGGGACCGAGTATTCCTTCGATTCCGTCGGAAACCCGTCAACGCCATGGGTCAGGCCGCCGCCATCGCCTGCACGATCCGTTCGCGCGAGAGGTCGGCGATACGCCGGCGTCCCTCCACGTCCGCGATCCGGATCGGTTCGAGGAAACAGATGTCCGCGGTCCGCGCCGGCTCGCCGAGCAAGCGCAGGAAGTTGGCGAAGAAGCTCTCTTTCGGCCCGAACGCCACCACCGGCTGGGCACTGCCGCGCGCACCGTAGCGCAGCGCGACCGGCTGCACCGGCACGCCGGCTTCGACCGCTGCCAGGAAGATGCGGGCATGGAATGGGCCGACCTCGTGGCCATCGCGCGTGCGGCCTTCTGGAAACACACCCACCGAGCGACCCTCACGCAGCCGTCGCATCATCGCCTGCAGCACGCCGCCCAGCGATTCCTGGCTGCCGCGCTGGTGGAAGATCGTCTGGCCCTGCGCTGCCAGCCAGCCCACCACCGGCCAGCCGCGGATCTCCTGCTTGGCGACGAAGCCCATCATGCGCTGGCTGTGCAGCGCCTCGATGTCGATCCAGCTGACATGGTTGGCCACGAACATCGTCGGGCCCGACAAGGGCGTGCCGACCCGGCGCAGGCGAAAGCCGAAAATTCGCATCAGTCCACTCGACCACCAGCGCACCGCCACGTCGCCCGCGTTCTCGTCGCCCACCCGGATCCACACCAGCAGCGGCGACAGGCACAGCAGCGTGACCGGCAGGAAGACCAGCAGATGGATCAGCAGCAGCGGCACGCGATACAGGTAGCGGAATGCCCGCGCGGCGCCATGGGCGCGCGCAACATGAACAGGGGGTGGCGTCATGCCGTCACGATAGCAGGAGTGGACGGGGAGAAGTGAGGCGCCGCCTTGCGATCACGGCATCCCGCAGGCCTCAGCCCTTGGCGACCGGCACCACTGCCAGGGTCAGGCGCGAGATGCAGACCAGCTTGCCTTCGTCGTTCTCGATGCGGATCTCCCACAGCTGGGTACTGCGGCCCACATGCAGCGCGCGCGCCGTCCCGGTGACCACACCACCACGCATCGCGCGCACGTGGTTGGCATTGATTTCCAGGCCTACGACCATCTCCTTCGTCGTGTCCACGCACAGGTTGCCGGCCATGCTTCCCAGCGTTTCAGCCAACGCCACCGAGGCGCCCCCATGCAGGATGCCGTAGGGCTGCACCGTGCGCGCATCGACCGGCATGGTGCCGCGCAACCAGTCATCCCCGGCACCGGTGATGACGATGCCCAGGTTCGACACCAGCGTATTGCCTGCGTGGGCGTTGAGGGCGGCGAGGTCGATGGGCGCGCGGAAGCTCATGGCGGAACGGGAACCGGAAAGGAAAGCGCAAGGGTACGCCAGCCCGCGCGGCACCCGAAGCGCCACGTCGCTCCGGGTGGACCGGCCTTCAGAGGATCGGGACGAGCCCGGCGCCGAACGCGGTGAGCACGCGCGTGTACAGCCACTTCGGGCCGACGTTGACCTCAGGGAAATCGCCCACCGACACATAGCAGCGATGGAAGGCCGGATCCTTCGGCGTCACCGGCAGCGGACAGTCCGGTCCGGGCTGGAACTCGTAGCTGGTCGCGTAGCGCCACGGCCAGATGTCGAAGATCGGCAACGCTTCGGACACCTTGCCCAGGCTGTAGTCCAGGCCCGAGAACACCACCGGCTTGGCACGCGGCGCGATCACCCAGGCGTTGCGGGGGGACATGTCGCGCCGGATGCTGTCCGCGAGCGCCTGGGCGAAGGCGGTGTCCTGGATCACCACCGCCGCCTCGGTGTTGTAGTTCTCCGAGCGCGGGTCGAAGTTGTGCGTGCCGATGACCGCCGTCTCGCCATCGATCACCATCGACTTCGCATGCAGGCCCATGCGGACGCCGGCGCGCTTCAGCGGCAACGGTTCGGAACCGGCACCGCTGCTGAGGAACGACGGCCGTGATTCGGTGCGCTGCAAACGCCGCGTGGTTTCGCCGGAGGATGCACTGGATGGCCCCCCGGAGGACGGTCCGATCGAACCCGACGGGCCGCGGATGCCACTCCCGCCGCCGGCTTCGCCGCCCGGCGATGTCAGTGGCGGCCCTTCTGGCATCAGCGCGGCGTAGTCGACCGGCGCGTCTTCCGGGAACGGCTTGAACTCGTGGATCTGGAAACCGAACTCGCGCAGATAGCGGCGCTTGTACTTGAACGACATCGAATAGACGACCGGGTTGTCGGTCGCGGCCAGGCTGTTGGTCGACACCACCACCTGCGGCGGGGGCTGACGCTGCCGCATCTCGCGGAACATCGCCTGCGCCTGCTTCGACATCACCAGGTACGGCGTCTGCAACAGCACTTCCGTCTGAGCGCTGCGGATCAGCGCTTCCAGCTCGGGCGCGGCGGGCGCATCGTCGTCGCGACGTTCGCGCCGGTGCTTCTGCGGTAGGTCGGCGATATAGCGCACGGCGCCGACCGGGTAGGCGGTATCGACGAAACGCTCGCGGATGACGGCGGCATTGCTGGCATCGGCGCTGGCCGCCTGCACGCGTTCCGGCCGCAGATAGCGCGGCACGGGCATCGCCGGGACGCCTTCGTCCAGCAGCGTGCGACCAACGTCGTTGAGCCGTTCCGCCGGCACGCTGCGCCGCGCCTCCCAGAACAGCTGGAAATTGCGCGCCATCGCCTCCGCCTCGGGGCCGGCGACCAGCACGTCGCGATCGCGGAAGTTGTACTCCGCGTCCCAGTCGTAATAGTCGTCCTGGTAGTTGCGACCGCCGCTGATGCCGACGCGTCCGTCCACCAGCAGCAGCTTGGTGTGCATGCGCTGGTTGAACCGGCGGAAACAGCACAACACGCTGCCCGCGTAGTCCAGGTAGTTGAGCTTGGCCTTGCCGAAGCTCGGGTTGTAGATCCGGATGGCGAAGTTCTCGTGCGCGCCGGACAGCGCGGCGAGGATCTCCAGGTCGGCGATCGCCGACAGCTGGTCGATCAGCAGGCGCACCTTCACCCCGCGCCGGGCGGCGCCGAGCAATTCGTCCAGCACCAGCCGGGCGCTGTCGTCCTTGTCGAAGATGTAGGTCTGCAGGTCGATGTGCTCGCGCGCGCTGCGGATCAGATTGAGCCGCGCCAGCAGCGCGTCGGAGCCCTGGTCCAGGATGACGGCGTAATGCCGCGGCGCTTCCGGCGTGGACGATGCCCGCGCCTCGTCGCCGAGGTCGTACAGCGGCGAGCGCAGCGCGCAGGCATCGGCCTGTGTGCACTCGACGACCTGCGAGCGTGCGGCGGCGGCGATGCCGGCGGCGCGGTCGCGCTGGCGGTCGGACAGACTGGCGCAAGCGCTGCACAGCAACGCGAGCCAAAGGACCGCGCAACGCGCGGCGATCACGGCGGCACGACGGTGGTTCACGGCGCCTTCCCGCTCCTGATCCGCGCACGCAGCACGAACACCACGCGGTCGCTGACGGCCAGCATCCAGTCGTCCATGTCGTAGTCGCTGCGCCGCACGGCACCGGTGGCCACCACGTCGCAGCCCACGGCGGGGCGCTGGCAGGTCGCCGGGGCCACGTCCAGGCTGCGCGGCCGGCTGATGCCCTTGATGCTCAGCTCGCCCTCCAGCTTGCCGCCGTCGTAAAGCAGCATCGGGTCGTAGGGCTTGGAGGTGAAGGTGACCACCGGATAGCGGTCGGCATCGAAGAACTTCTCGCTGCGCGCCCAGTCGCCGTAGCGGGGATGGTCGATGATCTCGACATCGCGCGTGTACATGCGCAGGCGCACCTGCTGGCGGCCGTCGGGCAGATGCTCCACCGAGCCTTCGTACTGGCGGAACACGCCGTCCAGCACCTGGCCCCAGCGCGTGCGCAATTCGAACCCGAGCCGCGTGTTGGCCGGATCGAAATCGTTGCGTCCCTGCGCCAGCACCGGCGCGGACAGCAACGCGCCCACCACCAGCGCGGCCAGCCGCAGGCCGGCGGCGGCGTGCGTCATGGCCACCAGAATTCGGAGAGCTGTGCCACGCCCGGTTCGATGGACGCATCCACCGGCAGGGTCAGCACCACCACGCCCGCCGGCGGCATGCCGCGGTATTCGCTGGTCACGCCGGAATACATCAGGGCCGCCAACTGCTCGAAGCCCGGGTTGTGGCCCACCATCAGCAGGCGCTCGGCCTCGCGATGCTGGTCGGCGAGGTCGGCCAGCGTGCCGGGGGTGGCTTCATAGATACGCTCCTCGAGCCGCTGTTCGACATAGCCGATCGCCCCCAGCACCGCCTCCAGCGTCTCCCGCGCCCGGCGCGCCGGCGAGCACAGCACCCGATCGGGCACCAGGCCCTTGTCCTTCATCCAGGCCGCGACCGACTCGGCCTCGGCCAGGCCCTGCGGCGAAAGGGGACGGTCCAGGTCGGACTGGCCGGTCGTGGCCGGTTCGGCATGCGCGTGGCGCAGCAGGATGAGTTCACGCATGGGACGCTTGCTCCTTAGGCCTCAGGCCTTCTTGATCCATTTCAACAACGGTTCCCAGTCGGCCTGGTGGTCGCGGACCTGGGCCGAGCGGTAATCGAACAGGCTGCGCCCCAGTCCCACCAGCACCACGTAGGCCTGGGTATCGCGCAATTGGGTAACGACCGGGTACGGCCAGGTCTTCAGCATCTCCACGGCCTGCTGCGAGGCATTGGTCCAGGGCTTGGTGCGGTTGACCACCAGCCCCACCGGCAGCTTGCGCTTGTGCACGCGCGGAACTTTGGCGAGGGTGTTGAGGAAGCCGACCGTGGCCTCGATGTCCAGGGCCGAAGGCAGCACCGGCACCACGACCGCATCGGCATGTTCCAGGAAGCTGTCCAGGTCGTCGGCCATCGCACCGGCGGGCGCATCGACGACCACGCGTTCGGCGTCGTCCGGCAGCCAGGCGCGCCAGGCGCGCTTGCCGCTGGCATCGATCGGCAGCACCGCGGTTTCCAGTTCGGCGCGGCGTTCGGCCCAGCGGGTGGAGGAGTGCTGCGGATCCGCATCCACCAGCACCGTGCGTTTGCCATCGAGTGCGAAGTACGCGGCCAGATTGGTCGCCAGGGTGGTCTTGCCCGCGCCGCCCTTGGAGCTGGCGACCAGAATCGTCTTCATGCGCGCACCTCGTTGCCCGGGGAGCCCGCAGGGTACACCGGCCTTGGTGAAGCGGGAACCGGCGTCCGGGAACCGGGCATGAAGCCCTGCCACCATCGTTCCCCGCCGCGCGTGCCCTTGCTATCGTGCCCGTCCCCACGGACCGGCCGCCCCATGAACGAACTGCAGGACCTCACCGCGCTGATCCGCGCCAACACCCCGCTGATCGTCATCGAGACGCAGGACGAGGCCCGCGTGGTGGAGCTGTTCCGGCAAGCCCTGGCCCAGGTGTGGCGGGCGCTGTTCCGCTGGAGCATCACCGAAGGCCTGCGCCGGCTGGACATGGACCGCGAGGACGACGCCGTCGGCCCGCCCGACGCCAGCGCCGCCCTGCAGGCCATCAAGCAGGCCGAGCAGCGCGGCATCTACCTGCTGTTCGATTTCCATCCCTACCTGGGTTACGCCAGCAGCCAGCGGCAGCTGCGCGACATCCTGCAGCGCCGCCACACCCTGCCGCACGTGGTGGTGCTGGTCGGCGCGAAGATCGAGCTGCCGGCCGAACTCGAAGCGCTCGCGGTGCGCTTCAGCCCGCGCCTGCCCGATGGCCCGGCGCTGCTGAAGATGGTCCGCGAGGAAGCCGAACACTACGCCCGCGAACACGGCGGCCGCCGGGTCGAAGCCGATGGCGAGGCGGTGAAGCAGATCGTGCGCAACCTGCAGGGCCTGAGCCTGGTCGACGCGCGCCGGATCGCCCGCCAGCTGATCTTCAACGACGGCGCACTCAGCGCGAGCGACTTGCCGGCGCTGAACAAGCTCAAGTTCGAACTGCTGAACCGCAGTGGCCACCTGCATTACGAGTACGACACGGCGAAGTTCGCCGACGTCGCCGGCGCATCGCGGCTGAAGCGTTGGATCGAGCAGCGCCGCGCGGTGTTCGTCTCCGGTAACCCGCCGCCGGGCCTGGACCTGCCCAAGGGCGTGTTGCTGCTCGGCGTGCAGGGCTGCGGCAAGTCGATGCTGGCCAAGGCCACGGCCGCCGGTTTCGGCGTGCCGCTGTTGCGGCTCGACTTCGGCACGCTGTACGACAAGTACCACGGCGAGACCGAGAAGAACCTGCGCTCTGCGCTGGCTTCCGCAGAACAATTGGCGCCGTGCGTGCTCTGGATCGACGAAATCGAGAAAGGCCTGGCCAGCGGTGGCGACGAAGACGGCGGCGTCTCGCGCCGCGTGCTCGGCTACCTGCTCACCTGGATGGCCGAGCGCAAGGCCGGTGCGGGTAGCGGGCAGGTATTCCTCGTGGCCACCGCGAACCAGGTGCAGGACTTGCCGCCCGAACTGCTGCGCAAGGGCCGATTCGACGAGATCTTCTTCGTCGACCTGCCTTCGCCCGAGGCGCGCGTGGAGGTGCTGCGCGTCCACCTGTCGCGTCGCCAGCTGGATCCGGAGGGATTCAACCTGCCGGCGCTCGCCGCTGCTGCCAACGGGTTCTCCGGCGCAGAACTGGAACAGGCCATCGTCTCGGCCTTGTACGCCGCACATGCAGAACTGAAGCCACTGGACACCGACGTGGTGATGCACGAGATCCGCAACACGCGTCCGCTGTCGGTGCTGATGGCCGAGCAGGTGCAGGCGCTACGCGAGTGGGCGCGCGAGCGCACGGTGCCGGCGGATTGAGCGCCCGGGGCCGAGCGCTCCGTCAGAACGTCGTCGTATTCCGCAGATACAGATCGAGCGTGTAAGCGAACGCGTATTCACGAAGCTTCGCCAGCTGTTCCCTCTGGAAACCGTCCGGGTCCATGAAGGCCTTCGGATCCTTGCTGGTTTCGGCATGCGTCCGCATCGCCTTCGAGAAGGCTTCGAACTCACCCGCGCAGCCAGCGTAGGCCGCCGTCGCCACCTCGGTCGGCGTTCCCTTCACCGGCGTCAGCGCCCTGGCGAAGCGTCGTGCGTAGTCGGCGTGGCAATCGAGGACCGCCTTCGCGTGCGCGTCTTCGCCAAACAAAGGGTCGGGTGCGGCATGCACCTCGGCCGGTACAGCAGCAAAGGCAATGGTTGCTGCAAGGACAAGCGCGTTCAATCGCATAACAGCTCCTTCCTGTAGATGACCTGCCAGTGAGCGGGGCGCCGCAGCCCTTGGCGGGCACGGGGCGTGGGTCCTTGTAACACCTCCACCGATGCAAGGCCACGGATCACGGCGCATCACGCGCACGTCAGACCATCATCTCCACCGCCGTGCCTCTCACTCGCACACCCTGCTGGAGGTCGTGGGGGACTTCCACTTGCAGCAGGCTGGGGCGTCCGAGGTCGTGGCCTTGCAGGATGCGGAAGCGACGCGTGTACGGCAATGCATCCTGCGTCGCCAGGTAGGCGCCCAAGGCGGCCGCGGCCGCGCCGGTGGCGGGATCTTCCACCACGCCACCCGGCGGGAACGGATTGCGCGCGTGCAGTGACTGCGCGTCTTCGCGCCAGACCAGGTTCACCGTGGTCCAGCCACGCGCAGCCATCAGTGTGGATAGCGCATCGAAGTCGTAGCTCAGGTCGGCGAGCCGCGCGCGCGAGGCGACAGCGATGATCGGATGCCAGGCGCCCGCATACGCGACGGCAGGTGGCAACGTGGGGTCAAGGTCATCGCGATGCCAACGCAAGGCGGCCAGCACATGATCGAGATCGGTCGCGTCTAGCGCGTCGACGCGCGGCGCCACGCTGGTAAGGGTGGCAGCGAAGTCGGCGTCGACCGTCACGCTTACACGCCCTGCTTGTGTATTCAGTACAAAATCCCCCGGACCTTGCTGATGCGCGTACGCGACCATCGCCGCGATCGTCGCGTGGCCGCAGAAGCTGACTTCGGCCAGCGGGCTGAAGTAGCGCACATCGAGCTCGCCGTCTTCGCGTGGCAGCAGGAAGGCGGTTTCCGAATAGTCGACATCCGCCGCGATGCGCTGCATGGCGTCGTCGGAAAGGCCGCGCGCGTCCAAGACGACGCCCGCCGGATTGCCGCCGGCCGGATCGGTGGTGAACGCGCTGTAGCGCAGGATCGCGGGGCTCATCATGTTTCTCCTTCGAGGGTGACGGTCGCCGGCTTTTCCAGACGCACGACCAGGTAACGCAGGAAGAACTGCGTCAGCGGTCCTACGCCGAAGGCGAACACCAACGTGCCCAAGCCCACTACGCCGCCGAGCACTACGCCGATGGCGAGCACAGTGACTTCGATCAGCGTACGGATGCTGCGGATCGACCAACCGGTGCGGCGTGCGAGACCCGTCATCAGGCCGTCGCGCGGGCCCGGCCCCAGCTGCGCGCCGATGTACAGCGCGGTGGCGATAGCGCACAACACGACACCGGCCAGCAGGTAGGCAGCGCGCAGCGGCAGGCCTTCAGGGGTGGCCAGCAGGGCGAGGTTGAGGTCGGCGAACGGCCCCAGCAGCAGCGTGTTGGCCAGCGTGCCCAAGCCGGGCATCTGTCGCAGCGGGATCCACGCCAGCAAGACGGCGACCGCAGTGAGGATCATCACCGTGCCGAACGACAGCGGCAGGTGGTGCGAGACGCCTAGGTGGAACACGTCCCAGGGCGAGGCCCCGACCGCGCCTTCGATCATCAACGCGATGGCCAGGCCGTACAGCCACAGGCCGACGAGCAGGCGCAGCAGGCGTTCGGGCAGCCGGCCGGCCTTGAGCTGGGCGAGAGGACCGAGGTTGGCCAGTCCGATGGGAGACGTGGGTTTCATGGGGCCACCTTCCACCCGATTGGCTCTTTTCGATAGAGCCAATCGTGCGATAGTGGCCTCATGAACCGCTCAATGGCTCCGGATCGCCTCGCCACGTTGGTCGGCGATTTCCCCCGCTCCCCCGCGTACCGCGGCCTGCGCCAGGCGCTGCAGGAACTGATCGGCGACGGCCGCATTCCGCTCGGTACCCGCCTACCCAGCGAACGCGCGGTCACCGACGTGCTCGGCGTCTCGCGGAACACGGTGACCCGTGCGTATGCGGATCTGGTGGCGGCGGGCTTCGCCACGGCGCGGCAGGGCGCCGGCACGTTCGCCACCGTACCCATCGACCGCCGACGCGCGCACGACCATGCCCTGCATGCGGTCGGCACCGCGACGTCATCGACGGACGGCACGATCGACCTCAACTGCGCGGCCGGCGCGGCCACGCCCGGTGTCGCCGCCGCGTATGCGCGCGCGCTCGAGGCACTGCCTGCCTATCTCGCCAGCGACGGCTACCTGCCGTCGGGCCTGCCCGCGCTGCGGACGCGCATCGCCGCGTCGTACGCCGTACGTGGACTGCCGACCGCCCCGGAGCAGATCGTGGTCACGTCGGGGGCGCTCTCGGCCATCGCGATCATCGCGCGTGCGCTGTCGCGTCCCGGCGACCGGGTGATGATCGAGTCGCCGGTGTATTCCAATGCCATCGAAGCGCTGCGGATGGGCGGTGCGCGCCTGGTCAGTTCGCCGATGGGCGATCCGCTGGGCGAGGAAGGCTGGGACCTCGCGTCCATCGAAGCCACGCTGCGGCAAACCTCGCCGCGCGCGGCGTACCTGATCCCGGATTTCCAGAATCCCACAGGCTTCCTGATGAGCGACGCGCAACGCGTGCGCTACGCGGCGGCGTTGCGTGCGACGCGCACGATCGCCATTGTCGATGAAACACTTCAGTCGACCCGATTGTCCGATGCGCCGATGCCGGCGCCGTTCGCCGCGCATGCTCCCGACGCCTTCACCATCGGCAGCGCGTCGAAGCTCTGCTGGGGTGGCCTGCGCGTGGGCTGGATCCGCGCGCCACGCGAACACGCCGAGCGCCTCATCGCCACGCGTGTACAGATGGACTTGGGCAGCTCGCTGTTCGATCAGCTCGTGGTGACCGAGATGCTGGATGCCGATGGCGTCCTCGCCGCGCGACGCGACCAACTACGGCAGCGTCGCGACGCGGTGGTGCAGGCACTGCGCGAACACGTGCCCGACTGGCGGTTCCGCCTTCCCGAAGGCGGGTTGACGCTGTGGGTACGCATGCCGCACGGCAGCGCCACCGCATTGGCCGCCGACGTGGAGCGCAAGGGTGTCTATCTCGCGCCGGGCCCGGTCTTCAGTGTGGAGGGCGGCAGCGACCAGTGGTTGCGCATTCCCTACGCCAAACCCGAAGACACCTTGGTGCAGGCGGTGCGCGTGATGGCCGATGCATGGAACGCGAATCCGCGTGAGGGACGGCAGCATCGCGATGGGGCGAAACGCCTGATCGCATGATGCATTAGTCGTCGTCGTTGCGCTTGGCGACGCGGCGTTCCAGCCACGCCAGCACGAACAGCACGGCGAACGTCATCAGCGTGGCCAGCAACGCCAACCAGCCATGGCCGAAGCCGACCGCCACGCCGATCACCGCGACCATCAGCAGCGAAGCGGCGGTGGTGATACCGGCGACCACACGGCCGCGGTGGGCGATCATCGTACCCGCGCCGATGAAGGCGACACCGGCGATCACCGCCTCCACCAGCCGGAAGGGATCGATCTGCACCCGACCATCGTCGTCGTGCTGCGCCTGCGCCACCATCATGTCGCCCATGCCGGTGAGCAAGGCCGCCGCGCCGGCGACCAGCATGTGCGTGCGGAAGCCGGCCGGCCGGTCCTTCAACTCGCGCTCCAACCCGATCGCGCCCCCGAGCAACATCGCGAAGGCGACCTTGCCCAGCACCGGCAACTGCGTCTCCCATCCGTCGAACATGGCGTGACCCTCCTGCGCGGATGCTTCCACCGGTCGGGTCAACGCGATGCGAAAACAGGCCCTGGCCTCAGGCTAGGCGCCCCACCACCCACGCCCACATCGGCAGCGTCATCAGCGACAGCAGGATGCCGTAGCCGACTAGCGCGGCGGCCAGGCGCGGCGCCAGCTGGTGGGAGATCGCGAGCGCGGCGGCCGTGATCATCGGGGGCATCGCCGACTCCAGCACGTTCGCCTGCAGCATCTCGCCGCGCATGCCGAAGGCGAGCGACAGCGGCAGGGCGAGCGCAGGCATCACCAGCAGCCGCAGCAGCAGGCCGACGGCCAGCGGCTTCACCTCGTCCCGCGGCAGCTTCAACTGGATGGTCAGGCCGACCGCCAGCATCACCAGCGGCAACATCGCATCGGCGAGATTCTTCAGCGCCGCGCCGATCCACACCGGGGGTTGCGCCGGCATCAGCGTCAGCGCGAACAGCAGCGCCCAGACCGGCGGGAACTTCACGATGCGTAGCGCGATCTCGCGCGTAGTGGGCGGCGTGTCGCCGCCGTAGCGCGCCAGTACGTACAGGCCGAAGGTGGAGAGCAACACGAAGGTGCCGAACTGGTCGTACACCACCGCATAGGGCAGCGCATGTTCGCCCAGCAATGCGCGCACCATCGGGTAACCGATGAAACTACTGTTGCACAAGGCCACACAGAGCAGTAGTACCGCGTGCTCATCACGGCGGAAACCGAACATGCGCGTCGCCAACGCGACCAGCGCGACGGTGGCGACGGTCAGCACCCACGGCGTCGCCACCACGCCCAACAACGAAGCATCCACGTGCAGTCGTGGTACGTAGATCAGCACCGCAGCAGGCAGGCAGACGTACAACACCACGCGATTGAGGACATCGGCGGCGTTATCGGGGAACACGCGCAGGCGCGCGAACGCCATGCCGAGCGCCAGCATGGTCAGGATCAGAGCGAAGGCATCGAATGCCATGGTGGAGCGGATGACGACGTGGGGCGGGCAGGATCGCACACCCGGTCGCGCGACGCCGTTGGGCTTTCGTCGGTAATGCGTTCCACGGCCGCGCGGGTCGCGTGGGGGCGCAGGGCTTATCATGGCCTCATGACGAATCCCGCTTTCCCCGCCGCGTCCGGCCCGATCACCCTGGACGGCCCCGAAGGGCCGCTGGAAGCCCACGTCGACTGGCCGGAGGAGGGCGAGCCGCTCTCGCCCGTCACTGCAGTGGTCTGCCACCCGCTGCCCACCGAGGGCGGCACCATGCACAACAAGGTGGTGGTGATGGCCGCGCGCAGCCTGCGCGAACTCGGTGCGGTCACCGTGCGCTTCAATTTCCGCGGCACCGGCGCTTCGGCCGGCCTGTTCGACCAGGGCGATGGCGAAGTCGACGACCTGCGTGCCGTCGTCGCTTGGGTGCGCGAGCAGCGCCCGGGCACGCAGCTATGGCTGGCCGGTTTCAGCTTCGGCGCCTACGTATCGCTGCGCGCCACCGAAGGCCTGCAACCGGATGCGCTGGTGTCGATCGCACCGCCGGCCGGGCGTTGGGATTTCGCCGCGATCACGCCACCCACGTGTCCGTGGCTGGTGATCCAGGGCGAAGAGGACGAGATCGTCGAGCCGCAAGCGGTGTACGACTGGATCGACACGCTGGCGCATCCGCCGGAGCTGATCCGGATGCCGGAAACCAGCCATTTCTTCCACCGCAAGCTGATGGACCTGCGCGGCGCCATCAAGCATGCGATGAAAGCCTACGTGCCGGCGTGATGGCTGACGATGTCCAAGGGACGGCTCTGACGCCGTCGCAGGTGTACGCACGCGGCGCGGCGCAGGGCCAATGGCAGGACGACCCGGCGCAGCATCCCGCGCTCGCCGAGCTGGACCGCATCCACCGCGCGCTGCGCGCCGACGATGGCGCACCCGGCCTGTTCGGGCGACTGTTCGGCAGGGCGCCGGAGACGGTGAAGGGACTGTACTACTGGGGCGAAGTCGGCCGCGGCAAGACCTTCCTTGTCGACCTGTTCTACGACAGCCTGCCGCTGCCGACGTATTCGGTCTCGCAGAACAAGGCGCACGGCGAGGGTGGCGGCAAGTACCGCACTCACTTCCACCGCTTCATGCGCGGCGTGCACGAGCGCCTTCGCCTGCATGCGGGCGAGAGCGATCCGCTGGCGAAGATCGTGCGCGAAGCGCGCGGCAAGCTGCGGGTGCTGGTGCTTGACGAGTTCTTCGTCACCGACATCGGCGACGCGATGCTGCTGGCACGCCTGCTGGAGCGCATGTTCGCCGAAGGCATCACCCTGGTGACGACCTCCAACACCGCGCCGCAGAACCTGTACAAGGACGGCCTGCAGCGCGCGGGCTTCCTGCCGGCGATCGACCTGCTGCAACAGCACTGCGTGGTGCTGCGCTCAGACGGCCAGGAAGACTATCGCCTGCGCGCGTTGACGCGCTCGCCCGTCTATCGCGCGCCGCTGGATGGCGAATCCGATGCCTGGCTGGCCTCGCGCTGGCGCGAGCTGACCGGTGGCGAGGACGCGCACGCCGGCAACATCGAGATCGACAGCCGCAAGATCCCGGTGCGTGGCCGCGGCAAGAGCATCGCGTGGTTCGATTTCGCCGCGCTGTGCGAGGGTCCGCGCGGCACGACCGACTACATCGAGGTCGCGCACGAGTTCAACACCGTGCTGCTGGGCGGCATCCCGCGCTTCGATGCGCTGAACGAGGATGCCGCGCGCCGCTTCGTGAACCTGATCGACGAACTGTATGACCGCCACGTCAACCTGGTCTGCACCGCCGCGGATGCACCGACGATGCTGTATGCCGGTACGCGCCTGCAGGGTGCGTTCGAGCGCACGGCGTCGCGCCTGATCGAGATGCAGAGCGCCGAGTACCTCGCCACGCCGCACAAGGCGTGAGCCCGTGGACGCCGTACCCACTGCGGTTGCCGAGGCCCTGCAACGGACGATCGACACCGGCGGCACTGTCTGCGTGCTGACCGGCGCCGGCATGTCGGCCGAAAGCGGCATTCCCACCTTCCGCGGCACGCATGACAGCCTGTGGTCGCGCTTCGACCCGATGCGCCTGGCGACCGCCGGTGCGTGGCGCGAGGATCCCGCGCTGGTCTGGGGCTGGTACCGCTGGCGCATGCAGGCGGTGCGCGATGCGCAGCCGAATGCCGGACATCGCGCCCTGGCAGCGTTGGCGCAGCGCGTGCCGCTGTCGCTCGTGACCCAAAACGTCGATGACCTGCACGAGCGCGCCGGCAGTGTCGTCGAGGCGCACGTGCATGGCAGCCTGTTCGCCTTGCGTTGCTTCGCCTGCGGACATGCGCACACGGCGCTCGACGACTATGTGGAAGGCGCGCAGCGGGTCGAGCCGATGCGCTGCACGGCATGCAGCGACCGCATCCGCCCGGGCGTGGTGTGGTTCGGCGAAGCCCTGCCGGACGATGCGTGGGCGTCTGCGGTGGACGCCGCCGAGCGTTGCACGTTGATGCTGGTAGTGGGGACGTCGGGCCTGGTGTATCCCGCGGCCGGCCTGCCCGCACTGGCACGACGCCACGGCGCGACCGTGGTGGAGGTCAATCCGGAACCGACGGCGCTGTCCACCGAGGTCGACCTCGTCTGGCGGGCGACCGCAGCGCAGGCCTTGCCATTGCTGGTCGGCTGAAGCGCAGGCACCGGCTTCACGCACGGCTTGCCAGACTCGGCGCACCGGTTGCGCAGGAGAGCGCCATGAAACCCATCGTCCGCATTCCCTTGTTTGCCGCCGTCGCCGCCACGCTCCTCGTCGGTTGCGACCGCGCGCCCCAGCAGGAAGAGGTCGAAGCGGCAACGCAGACCGCGGCCGAGATCGCCGATCCGGCGCCGCCGGTGACCGGACGCGAAGCGCCACAGTTCCAATTCTCCGACGACGACATCGGCATTGCGCTTGCGCCCACGCCTGGCTTCGCGCTGCGCCGCGACTTCACCCGCGACTATCTGTCCAACGGCGACTGGAAGACCTTCGCCGCCCCCGACGCGCGCGGCGAACCGCTGGTCGCGCTGGTGCTGGACGGCTCGGACAAGATCACCGCGGCCGAACTGCGCATCGGCACCAGCACCGACAGCCATGCGGTGGTGACGTGCCTGGATCCGCCCGAGGGCGCGGCGACCGAAGCGCCGGACGAGATCCGCATCGACGGCCAGCCGTTCCGCCACTTCCGCGCCGACGATGCGGCGATGAGCCACTACCAGTCGGTCGATGCCTATCGCTCGGTACGCAACGGGCGTTGCCTGGCGATCGATCTGCTGGTCGCTGGCACGCGTCCGGAGGTCTACGACCCGCCAGCGACGACGCCTTTCGACGAAGCGACGGCGCGCGCGCGACTGCAGGAGGCGTTGGGCGCGATGCGGATCATTCGCTGACGCGCCTCATCGCATGCGTGGCGCGATGAAGCGCGCAACGGCCTCGGTATACGCCGACGGTGCGCCCAGCAGGCGGTTGACCTCGCCGTGCGAGAGGTCCTCCGGCAGTACCTCCATCCTCACGCCCAGTGCCCGTGCTTTCTCCGCCATCGCGCGGCCTTGTGGGCAGGCGTCCTTGCGGCGTGAGGAACAGACGAACAGCATCGGCACCGCATCGCGACTGAGCTGATGGTAGGGCGACGACGCGATCCAGTCGTTGCGATCCTTGCCGAACGCACGATCGTAGATGCCGGGCAGCGGCGGTTTCTGCATCGTCTGCGGCACGTCGAGCGCACCGCTGTCGAGCGAGACCACCCCGCGCGGTCGGGTGGCGCCCGCCTCGCGCCACAGCGTGGACGACGCGCCCACTAGCGTAGCGAGGTGCGCGCCGGCCGAGTGGCCCATCAGCATCACGTTCGCCGGGTCGGCGCTCCATGACGGCGCGCGCTTCTGCACGTCGGCCAGCGCGCGCGCAACGTCGCGCGCCTGGTCCAGCGGCGCGGTGTCGGGGCGCATGCGGTAGTTGATCGAGACCAACACGTAGCCTTTCGGCAACCAGTACGCCGCCTTGTTCTCGACCACGCCCGGATTGTCCTTGTTGCCGTTGGCCCACCCGCCGCCATGCACGAACAGGATCACGGGCGCACGTTGCGGTTGCGCAGGAAGATAGACGTCGTAGCGCTGGCGCGGATCGGTGCCGTAGGACACATCGCGAACGGTGCGTGCACCGGCCGGCAGCGTCGGTGCACGCGCCGCGGGCTGGCGCGACGCATCGCGCATCCCCTGCAGGCGCTCTCGGAAGGTCTGCGCGGGCAGCGGTAGTGCGGCCAGCAACACGCAGACCAGAAGGCCCGTACGGAACAGCGGGTGGGACGTCATGGGGTCACCTCGCAGGGGACAACGCCCGCCCGGGCCATGGGTTGACGACACCGCGGATCCGGCTGGCCCGCGCGCGCGCGGCCAGCGACAATATGCGCCCCCGGTGGCCCCACGCCGCCCGCACGCCGAATCCCATGACCGCCTTCGTTTCGCCCGACCGCATCCGCGGCCTGTTCGCCCAGGCCATGTCCGACATGTACCGCGCCGAGGTGCCGCTGTACGGCGATCTGATCACGCTGGTCGGCGACATCAACACCGACACGCAGCGCCGCGACCCCGCGCTCGCCCAGCGGCTGCGGCGCACCGGCGAGACCGAGCGCCTGGACCTGGAGCGCCACGGTGCGATCCGCGTGGGCACGCCGGCGGAACTGGCGATGCTGGGCCGCGTGTTCGCACTGATGGGCATGCACCCGGTCGGCTACTACGACCTCACCGTGGCCGGCGTGCCGGTGCATGCCACCGCGTTCCGTCCGCTGACCGAAGCCGCGCTGGCCGCCAACCCATTCCGCATCTTCACCTCGCTGCTGCGGCTGGAACTGATCGCCGACGCCGCGCTGCGCGCCGAAGCCGAGGCGATCCTGGCCCGCCGCGACATCTTCACCGCCGACACGAGCGCGCTGGTCGCGCAAGCCGAACGGGACGGCGGGCTGGACGACGCCGATGCGCAGCGCTTCGTCGCCGAGGTGCTGGAAACCTTCCGCTGGCATGGCGATGCGACCGTCTCGCTGGAGACCTACCACGCGCTGCACGGCCTGCACCGCCTGGTGGCCGACGTGGTCAGCTTCCGCGGCCCGCACATCAACCACCTCACCCCGCGCACGCTGGACATCGACGCCGCACAGGCCGCGATGCTGGAACGCGGCATCCAGGCCAAGGCGCTGATCGAAGGCCCGCCGCGCCGCGCCGTGCCGATCCTGCTGCGCCAGACCAGCTTCAAGGCGCTGGAAGAGGAAGTCGCCTTCCCCGATGCCACCGGCACGCTGGTGCCCGGCAGCCACAGCGCACGCTTCGGCGAGATCGAGCAGCGCGGCCTGGCGCTGACCCCGGCCGGCCGTGAGTTGTACGACCGCCTGCTCGCGCAGGTGCGCCAGGCGGGCGGCGCCGGCAATACGTCGGCCGACTATCCGCAGCGACTGGCGGCAGCGTTCGCGGCGTTCCCGGATGACGAGACCACGCTGCGCCGCGAAGGCCTGGGCTACTTCCGCTACCGCCTGACCGATGCCGGCGACGCCCTGCCCGCGGCCGAACGCGCGGCCATGACGCCGGATGCACTGGTCGGTGCCGGCCTCGCCGTCGTCGATCCGATCGTCTACGAGGACTTCCTGCCGGTCAGTGCCGCGGGCATCTTCCAGTCCAACCTCGGCGGCGGCGAACAGCGCGCCTACGACGCGCACGCCAACCAGGACGCGTTCGAAACCGCGCTCGGCGCGAAGATCCACGACCCGTTCGCCCTCTACGCGCAGGCGCAGGACGCGTCGATCGCGGCGCTGCGGGCCTGACGCCCACGCTGAAACCGTGAAACCCGCGCCGCGTCGACATCCGCTGTTCCACACAACATTTGGTGTTGACGCCTCCGGGACCCCCCACTATCTTGTGGCTGTCGGTTCCGGTGGTCGCAAGCCACGGGATTAAAACGGGAAGCCGGTGACGCGTTCGCGCCACTCCGGCACTGCCCCGCAGCGGTAATTGGGAACGAACCCGCCACACAGCACTGAGGCCCCATGCCTCGGGAAGCGGCGGACGTAGGAAGAAGGCTCGCCCTTCGCGCCCATGAGTCCGAAGACCTGCCGACAGCCGCGCGTTGCACACCGCGCGGTGCCGGCCGCGGAATCTCCGGGGGGAGAGGGCTGGCGAAGCAGGGCACGCCGGTCTTCCGTCCGCGCGATCTCGCCTCCTGCGACGCCGCTTCCCCACTGTGATCCTCCATCCGGCCTTGCGCTGCCCCGCGAGGGACGGGCCGCCGCGTGCACCACGCATGGAGGAATCTCGTGACCCAGATCGACAGCGCCGTCGCCGACGCCGGCACCACCCCGTCCCAGAAGGACGCGTTCTCGCTGACCCCGCCGCCCACCGCCACCGCGATGAGCGTGACCAAGCGCAACGGCGGCCGCGAGCCGGTGGACCTCAACAAAATCGTGCGCGCCGTGCAGCGCAACTGCGAAGGCCTGCACGCCATCGATCCGATGCGCGTGGCCACGCGCACCATCTCCGGGCTGTACGACGGCGCCAGCACGCGCGAACTGGACGAACTCTCGATCCGCACCGCGGCGCTGCTGACCGGCGAGGAACCCGAATACAGCCGCCTGGCCGCGCGCCTGCTGGCCGGTTACATCGCCAAGGAAGTGACCGGCCAGGAGATCCACGCGTTCTCGCAGTCGGTGACGCGCGGCCACGAGGTCGGCCTGATCAACGACCGCCTGCTGAACTTCGTGCAGACCAACGCGCGCAAGCTCAACGATGCACTGGACGCCTCGCTCGACCTGCACTTCGACTACTTCGGCCTGCGCACGCTGTACGACCGCTACCTACTGCGCCACCCGCACACCCGCAAGGTGATCGAAACGCCGCAGCAGTTCTTCCTGCGCATCGCCTGTGCATTGAGCGAAGACGTGCCGGAAGCGCTGGCGCTGTACCGCCGCATGGGCAACCTGGACTACCTGCCCAGCTCACCGACGCTGTTCAACAGCGGCACCACGCACGAGCAGCTGTCGTCGTGCTTCCTGCTCGATTCGCCGCAGGACACGCTGGAATCCATCTACGCCAAGTACGGCGACATCGCCCAGCTGAGCAAGTTCAGCGGCGGCATCGGCGTGAGCTACACGCGCGTGCGTTCGCGCGGCTCGCTGATCAAGTCCACCAACGGCCATAGCAACGGCATCGTGCCGTGGCTGAAGACGCTGGACTCCTCCGTCGCGGCGGTGAACCAGGGCGGCAAGCGCAAGGGCGCGGCCTGCGTGTACCTGGAAACCTGGCACGCCGACATCGAGGACTTCCTCGAACTGCGCGACAACACCGGCGACGAGGCCCGTCGCACGCACAACCTCAACCTGGCCAACTGGGTGCCGGACCTCTTCATGAAGCGCGTCGAGGCCGACCAGGAATGGTCGCTGTTCGATCCGCGCGTGACGCCGGAACTGACCGACCTGTACGGCGACGCCTTCGAGCGCGCTTATGTGCAGGCTGAAGCGCAGGGCAAGGCGATGAAGACCACGTCCGCCCGCAAGCTGTACGGCCGGATGATGCGCACCCTGGCCGAAACCGGCAACGGCTGGATGACGTTCAAGGACAAGTGCAACGCGGCCAGCAACCAGACGCTGCGCGCGGGCAACGTGATCCACCTGTCGAACCTGTGCACCGAGATCCTCGAGGTCACCTCGGCGGAAGAGACCGCCGTGTGCAACCTGGGCTCGATCAACCTGGGCCGCCACTTCGATGACGATGGCTGGTTCGATTTCGACAAGCTGGCCGAAACCGTCCGCCTGGCCGTGCGCCAGCTGGATCGCGTGATCGACCTGAACTTCTATCCGATCGAAACCGCGCGCCGCGGCAACCTGCGCTGGCGCCCGGTGGGCCTGGGCTGCATGGGCTTGCAGGACGTGTTCTTCAAACTGCGCCTGCCGTTCGACAGCGCCGAAGCGCGTGCGCTGTCGGCGAAGATCGCCGAGACCATCTACTTCCATGCGCTGGAAACGTCGGTGGAGCTGGCGCAGGAACGCGGCCGCCATCCGTCGTTCGCCGACACCCGCGCGGCCAATGGCGAACTGCAGTTCGATGCCTGGAATGTCGTGCCAGAGAACACCGAGCGCTGGGATGCCCTGCGCACGCGCATCAAGGAGCACGGCCTGCGCAACTCGTTGCTGATCGCCATCGCGCCGACCGCGACGATCGCCTCGATCGCCGGCTGCTACGAGTGCGTGGAGCCGCAGGTGTCCAACCTGTTCAAGCGCGAAACGCTGTCGGGCGACTTCCTGCAGGTCAACCGCTACCTGGTGGACGAACTGAAGAAGCTCGGCCTGTGGACGCCGGAGACGCGCGATGCGATCAAGTTGTCCGAAGGCTCCATCCAGGGCATCGCACAGATCCCGGAAACGCTGCAGCAGGTCTACCGCACGGCGTGGGAACTGCCGATGCGCTCGCTGATCGACATGGCCGCCGGCCGCGGCGCCTTCATCGACCAGTCGGCCTCGCTCAACCTGTTCATGGAAAGTCCGAACATCGGCGCGATGTCGTCCATGTATATGTACGCATGGAAGCAGGGCATCAAGACCACCTACTACCTGCGCTCGCGCCCGGCGACGAAGATCGCCAAGACCACGGTCAGCACGGCTACCGCCGCCGCGCCCAAGCGCGAATACACGCCGACCGAAGCCATCGCCTGCTCGCTGGAGAACCCGGAAGCCTGCGAGGCCTGCCAGTAACGCCTCTCCCACGTCGGTATCCCCGACGGATCACGGCACAAGGACGTGTCGGGCGCACGGATGCGCCACTCCCTCATTCATGGCGCGCCGTCGCCGACGGCGCGCCGCACAGGAAACACCATGTCCGCCCAACCCAAGCAGATGCTGCTAGACCCCGGTTTCGAACTGACGCTGCGCCCGATGCGCTACCCGCAGTTCTATGACATGTACCGCGACGCGATCAAGAACACGTGGACGGTGGAGGAGATCAACTTCCAGATCGACATCACCGACCTGCATTCGAAGATGACGCCGGCCGACCGCCACCTGATCCACCGGCTGGTCGCGTTCTTCGCCACCGGCGATTCCATCGTATCGAACAACCTGGTGCTGAACCTGTACCAGCACCTCAACGCGCCCGAAGCGCGCATGTACCTGTCGCGGCAGCTCTACGAAGAAGCGCTGCACGTGCAGTTCTACCTGACCCTGCTGGACAACTACCTGCCCGACCCGTCGGAGCGCTTCAAGGCGTTCGCGGCGGTGGAGAACATCCCGGCGATCAAGAAGAAGGCCGACTTCTGCTTCAAGTGGATCGACAGCATCCAGGACATGAAGCGGATCGAGACGCGCGACCAGCGCCGGCAGTTCCTGCTCAACCAGATCTGCTTCGCCGCGTGCATCGAGGGCCTGTTCTTCTTCGCCGCGTTCGCCTACGTGTACTACTTCCGCTCGCGCGGCCTGCTGCCGGGCCTGGCCAGTGGCACCAACTGGGTTTTCCGCGACGAGAGCTGCCACATGGAGTTCGCGTTCGAGTGCGTGCGCACCGTGCGCGAGGAAGAACCGGACCTGTTCGACGACGTCATGCAGCAGCAGGTCTACGACATGCTGGAAGAAGCGATCGAGTGCGAAGTGCAGTTCGCCGAGGACGTGCTGTCGGGTGGCGTGGCCGGCATCTCGACACGCGACATGCGCCAGTACCTGCAGCACTGCGCGGACCAGCACTTCGCCAAGCTCGGCATGCCCAAGCGCTACGACGTGCGCAACCCGCTGCCCTTCATGGAGCTGCAGGACGTGCAGGAGCTGACCAACTTCTTCGAACGCCGTGTGTCCGCCTACCAGCTGGGCGTGCAGGGCGAAGTCGGCTTCGACCACGCGTTCTAGCGCTGGCCCCCTGTAGGAGCGACGTAAGTCGCGACCGCGGCAATGAGACCTCATGTCTCTGCGCCACCCCTAGGATGTCGGCGCCAGGCACCGCGCCATAGGTGACCCATCGGGTATCCCGAACATTCGTTCGAGCGGTCGCGACTTACGTCGCTCCTACACCAGCACAACATCCGGCGCGCTATGCTCCCGCCGGGAGTACGCGAACCGGAGCACCACCATGACCGAACTGGCCAACGCCGAAGCGCGCCCCCTCGAGGCGCGCTTGCTGCACATGGTCTTCCCCGACCACACCAACCACCTGGGCACGCTGTTCGGCGGCCAGGCGCTGGCGTGGATGGACATGTCGGCCTTCATCGCCGCGTCGCGTTACGCGCGCACCACCGTGGTCACCGCACGCTCGGAACAGGTGGACTTCAACCAGCCGATCCACAAGGGCGACCTGGTGGAAGTGGTGGCGCGCGTGGTGAAAGTTGGGCGTAGCTCGATGAATGTCGACGTCGAGGTCATTACCGAGAACCTGCTGACCGGCGAGCGCAAGCTGTGCACGCGCGGCCACTTCGTGATGATCGCGCTCGACCCGTTGGGCCGGCCGACCCAGGCACCGCCACTGAGCCCTGCCGAAGCGTAGGGCGGGCCTTGGCCCGCCACCACGCTCACCGCTCTACGACGATCAGGCCGCCTGCGCCTGGTCGCCGCGCAGCACCCGCGCTGCCGCCACCATCCGTTCCAATGCGGTGCGTACTTCCGGCCAGCCGCGGGTCTTCAATCCGCAGTCCGGATTGACCCATATCTGTTCCGGCCCCAGCACGGCACGCGCTTTCTCCAGCAGGTCGATCATCTCGCCGCCGGTGGGAATGCGCGGCGAGTGGATGTCGTAGACGCCTGGTCCGATCTCGTTGGGATAGCGGAACTTCACGAACGCGTCCAGCAACTCCATGCGCGAGCGCGAGGTCTCGATGGAGATGACGTCCGCATCCATCGCGGCGACGGCCTCGATGATGTCGTTGAATTCCGAGTAGCACATGTGGGTATGGATCTGGGTGTCGTCCCGCACGCCGGAGGCGCTGATGCGGAAGCACTCTACGGCCCAGTCCAAGTAGGCCTGCCAGTCCGCGCGACGCAGCGGCAGGCCCTCGCGCAGCGCGGGTTCGTCGATCTGGATCACGCCGATGCCGGCGGCTTCCAGGTCCAGCACTTCATCGCGCAGCGCCAGCGCGATCTGCCGGCACGTCTGCGCACGCGCCTGGTCGTCGCGCACGAACGACCACTGCAGCACCGTGACCGGCCCGGTCAGCATGCCCTTCATCGGCCGCTCGGTCAGCGATTGCGCATACCGCGACCAGCGCACGGTCATCGGTGCGGGACGCGACACGTCGCCATAGATGACCGGCGGCTTCACGCAGCGCGAGCCGTAGCTCTGCACCCAGCCGTTCTTCGTGAAGGCGAAGCCGTCCAGCTGTTCGCCGAAGTATTCCACCATGTCGTTGCGCTCGAACTCGCCGTGCACCAGCACGTCGATGCCGATCTCTTCCTGGATGCGCACGCAACGCGCGGTCTCGGTTTCGAGGAAGGCATCGTACTCGGCGTCGGACAGCTTGCCGCCCTTGTGGCGGGCACGCGCATCGCGCACCTCGTGGGTCTGCGGGAACGAGCCGATCGTCGTGGTCGGGAACGACGGCAGCGCGAAGCGCGCCTGCTGGGCCGCGCGCCGCTGCGGATACGGCGCATCGCGATCGATGTCGGCGGCTTCGGGCGACGCCAATCTCGCTGCGACGGCCGGGCGGTGCACGCGCGGAGAGTGGCGACGCGATTCGATGCGGTCGCGCGCGACCGCCAACGCGGCATCGGCGGCGCGCGGGTTGCGCAAGGCATCGGCCAGCACACGCAGTTCCTCGATCTTCTGCCGCGCGAAGGCCAGCCACGACTTCAGGTCTGACGGCAGGGCCTTCTCGCCGGTGACATCCACCGGCACGTGCAGCAGCGAGCACGACGGCGCCAGCCACAGGTGGCCCAGTTCCAGATGGCCCTGCGCGTACTTGGCCAGGATCAGCGCGTTGTCCAGGTTCGTGCGCCAGATGTTGCGCCCGTCCACCAGGCCTACCGAGAGCACGCGCGCTTTCGGCCATTGCTTCAGCACGTCGTCCAGCTGCTCCTTGCCGCGCACCAGGTCCACGTGCAGGCCATCGACCGGAAGCGCGCACGCCAGCGGCAGCTGCGCATCGAGACGGCCGAAGTACGTCGCCAGCAGCAGCCGGGGACGGATCGTTTTCGCGAGCACGGCGTACGCGCGCAGGTAGGCCTCGCGCGTGGCGTCGTCCAGGTCCAGCACCAGGCAGGGCTCATCGACCTGTACCCAGTCCGCACCGGCGGCGTGCAACTTCGCCAGCAGCTCCGCATAGACCGGCAGCACGCGCTCAAGCAGGGCGAGACGATCGCTGCCATCCACGGTCTTGGACAGCAACAGGAAACTCACCGGACCCAGCAGCACCGGCCGTGCGGCATGGCCGGCGGCGCGCGCTTCCAGGAACTCGGCCACCGGCTTGTCGCCGCGCAGGCGGAACTCCTGGCCTGCGTGCAGTTCCGGCACGAGGTAGTGGTAGTTGGTGTCGAACCACTTGGTCATCTCCAGCGCGCGCAGGTCCACGCCGTCCTTCTGCAGGCCGCGCGCGAGCGCGAAATACCCGGCGAGCGGATCGGCATCCGCCAGCGCGCGATAGTCGTCAGGAATCGCATCGAGCAGGAAGGCGGTATCGAGTACGTGGTCGTACAGCGCGAAGTCGTTGCAGGGCACGACGTCGGCGCCGGCATCGCGCTGCAGTTGCCAGTGGCGATGGCGTAGCCCGCGTGCGGTGTCCTGCAGGTCGGCGGCCGTGGTGTCGCCGCGCCAGTAACTTTCCAGGGCAGTCTTCAGTTCGCGCTTCGCGCCGATGCGCGGGAAGCCGAGAGTGGTAACGGTGGTCATGGTGCGTGTCCTCATGCGTGGCGGATGAGGAACGAAGGAACCGCGCGCCAGGCCAGGGCCCGCCACGCCAGCGACCTTCGCCCCCGCGGGCGAGCCGGAGTGCCGGAAGGAAGCGGCGCAGGAGGACGCGTCCGCTCGCGAAGAAGGACGCAGGCTCCGGCCGCTCCCCCTCGGAAGCTCCAGGTCAGGCGGAAGACGGTCGTGTCTTCCGGCCAGGGCAGGTCTTCGGGCTCATGGACGGGCGCGTGTGCGCTGGCCTACTTCCCACCGCTTCCCGGTCCGCGAGGACCAGTGCTGTTGGCGAGGTTCGTTTCCAAATACCGCTGCGGGGCAGCGCCGGAATAGGCCCATGGAACAGGCCGCACCGGCTTCCCTTTTAATTCCATCGCTTCATTGGGATGAAGCGATGGAAACCTTGGCGATGCGGACGATACGGCGGTGAGGCGCGGTGCGTCAAGCCAGCGCGGTCACGTTTTGCCAGGAAGAGCCGGGCTAACATCGCCAGACCGGATCGGGGAACCAGGCATGGACGCACGATGGCGCGTAGTGGCAATGAGCGTGTTGGTGTTCGTCGCGGGATGCAGCCGTGAGCGGGAATCCGGTGAGGACGCCAGCCGCGTTCCCGTGGTGCCGGCCTTCGAGTTGCCGGTATGCGACGTAGAAGAATGGCGGGGGATACGGCCCACGCCGTACGAGATCGCGAAACATCGCACGTTCGATCTCCCTGCCGCGCGTTACGCCGTGGGGGATCATCCTGCTTCGTGGGGATATACGGTCGGACTCAGGGTGGACGCTGAAGGACGTGTGCAATGCCATGAGCTGTTGGACGGAGTCCCGGGTTTGCCAACGGAACCCAATCGCCAGCAGCGTCAGGCATTGGCCGCCTTGGCCCGGCTACGGTATGCGCCGTTCCTTCGTGACGGCAAGGCGGTAGCGGCACTGATCGTTGAACAGATACCAGAGGAGCGGATACCTCCCTCGCACCGTCCGATGCCTGATGTCCCGTTGAACCAAGTCAGGATCACGCTGTCGCGGGGAGGCACCATCGCAGGATGCGGCCACTCGGTCGAGGTTGGCGGTGACGGCCAGGTCATTTTCACGGGCGGCAATTGTGTTGCCGTAGAAGGACGACATGAGTATCAGATTCCCATCAGTGACGTTCGCGCACTGACAGCCGAAGCCCGCCGCATCGATCTCTGGTCGATGGAGCCACAATATCCCTATAACGGATCCGATGCCGAAACGGCCCGGCTCGTCATCCAGATGGGCGACCAGACTCTTTCCATCTACAACGAGGGTAGCCTTGAAACAGGCGTGCCACTTGCAGTCGTACGCTTTCAAGATATGGTTGAGCGAGTCTCCCGCGCCAAAGAGTGGCACGAGCTCTCGATATTCTCGCTAGACCAGTTGGAGCGCGAGGGTTTCGATTTCAATTCCGAGGCTGGCTCCGCTATGCTGGTCCGCGCCATCGATCACGGCGACGAAGCAGTGGTACAGCGCCTGGTGGCGCTCGGGACACCGCTGCGGGTTGCACCTATGCGCAAGTACCTACTCGGCAACGACAAGCCGGAAGACCTGGCCTTCCTCGAGTTCGCGCTGCGCGAGCGGTGCGCGGTGCTGGCTGCACCGATGATCGAGCGCGGCGTCTTGTTGTCGCGCGGGAGGCCTGACCAACGGAAGCTGGATCTCGCGTTTCGGGCGGCCATCGAGAGCGGCCGGCTCGCCGCCGTGCAAGCGGTCTGGAACGGCGGCGCCCCTCTCAAGCCATCGCTGCACTACATGGCAACCCCTGTGGACCGGCCGCGCGATCGGCCACGCCGGACGTCGGTGGTGAACTTTCTGGTGCTGCCATGGCAGGATCAGGCGTGGGAGGGGCTGCCCATCGCACAATGGCTCGCGGGCCAGGGCATGCGGCTGGACGAGCGGACGCTCGACGGAAGTACCTTGCTGCATGCCGCAGCCAACGCCAACGACATCGCTTTCGTCCGCTTCCTGCTGGCGCAAGGCCTGGATGTGTCGATCCGCAACGAGCGGGGTGCGCAAGCCCTGAATGTCAGCGGGGATGAAGACATCGCCCTGGTGTTGCTCAGGGCGGGAGCCCGGACGGATGCGCCCGGCAATTCACACGATTCGTTCTTCCTGCACCAGGCCAAGCAGCGGGGCTGGTACCGAGTCCTCGAATGGCAACAACAACCCGATCAGAGCGCGCGCTGACGCGGCGCGTGCGGGGTTCGGCCCTTCCATCCGTCTATCCGGTAGAGCCTGCTGGACACACCGTGCGAATGCCGACCGACTTGCCACGTTCCCCCCAGCGCCGCCGCTGGCTGACTACCCTCGCCGCTACGCCGCTCGCCGCCATCGCCTGGCCTCGCCTCGTCTCCGCCGCTGCCTGCGACGACGCCGCGAACTGGATCCCGCCCGATGCCTTCCTCGCCGACCTGCCGCGACTGATGCAGGCGCTACGCGTGCCCGCCATCGGCATGGCCGTCGTCGAGCGCGGCGAAGTCGTGTGGTCGCGCAACCTTGGCGCGCTGAATGCAGAGACACGGGCGCCGGTAGCCGACGACACGCTGTTCGAGGATGCCTCGCTCAGCAAGCCGGTGTTCGCCTACCTGGTGCTGCAACTGGCCGACCAGGGCGTGATCGACCTCGATGCGCCGCTGGTGCGCTACCGGCGGATGGACTACCTGGCCGACCATCCGTGGGTGGATCGGGTCACCGCGCGTGACGTGCTGCGCCATTCCACCGGCATGCCGAATTGGCGCAAGGACCCGGCCCACGAGAAGCTCGTACCCGCGGTGAAGCCCGGCACACGCATCGACTATTCGGGCGAAGCGATCTTCTGGCTGCAACTGGTGGTGGAGACGCTGACCGGCGAGAGCCTGGATGCGTCGATGCAGCGCCTGCTGTTCGGCCCCGCCGGCATGCACGACAGCAGCTATACGTGGAGCAAGGCGCTCGCCGCACGCTCGGTGTACGGCCATCGCGCCGTGGAGGACGAGGAAAGCGGCATGCCGCCGCAGATGCTGCGCGACACCTGGAACGCAGCGCAGACCGTCGCGGACCGCTGGGGCAAACCGCTTTCCACCTGGCGTTACGAAGACGCCGCACGCGCGCTGCCCGAAGTGCAGGCCATCACGCCGAAGGGCCTGGTGAACTGGCCCGGCGACATCCTCGCCAACGCAGCGGCCAGCCTGCGCACCACGCCGACGGACTACGCGCGCTTCATGGCGTTGATGGTGCGCACGCCGCGTGCGCCATGGCAGATCAGCGAGGCCACGCGCACGGCGATGCTGACCAAGCAGATCGACGTGCCCGGCCGCTGGACCGACAAGGGCCTGGGTTGGAATCTCGAAGCCACGCCACGCGGCCCGGTGTTCTACCACTCCGGCAGCAACGGCGGCATCTTCAAGAACTTCGCCCTCGGCGATGCGCGCGGCCAGCGCGCGCTGGTCGCGCTGACCAACGGCGGCAGCGGCAACGTGCTGTACCGGCGCGTGGTGCGCGCCGCGACGGGACACGACCTGCTGGCGTTCGACCTATAGGCCCTGGAACACGAACGGCTCCGCGGGCTTGAAGTCCTTCACTGCGTTGCCGGCGAAGACATTGCGCTGGTCCTGTCCCAGGTCCAGCCGCAGCACCTTGCCGGTTTCCTTCGAGAAATCGACGTCCTTGAGGTCCACCCAGAAGGTGTTCGGCGTCAGCGCGGATTCGAAGAAGTAGAGCTTGCGCTTGTGGTCGGCGACCGTGCGCCAGCGGGTGGAGGAGATGTTCGGCTCTTCCGGCGTATTGATGCCGAACGGCACCGACGCGTTGCGGATCACGCTGAAGACGCTGGCCAGTGCCTTCACCGGATCCTCGGCCTTGGGAATCGCATTGACGTAGAACGAGGCGCGCGCGAAACGGTCCGACGCGCGGTTGGTGCCCGGCAGCATCACCGTGCCACCGATCTGCTTCCAGTAGGTGTTAAGCGCGAGCTGCTGGTCGAACACCGGTGAGTTGGTCATCACCTGGTACTGGCGGCCATGGTGGATCACCTGCTTGCCGTCGATGTACTCGACGATGGCGCTGTCGCCGCTGGCGTCCGACATCGACAGGTGAAGCGTGGTCAGCCGGTCTTCCCCCGGAACCTTGTCGGTCACCACGGTGAAAGGCTGCTTGCGCAGAGCATCGACCGCCTCCTTCACTGTGCCGTAGTTGTCCAGTACGTACTGCGCCCAGGCCGCGATGCTCAAGCCGGGACCGCGACCGTCGTAGGCGGGATACTCGGATTCGACCAGCCACAACACGTTGGCGACCAGGCCGGCCTCGTTCATGCCGTCGGTGGTGGAGACCTCGTAGCCGGTGGCGATCACGCTGCCGTACTTCGACGTCCAGGTCACCGAGTTCGGGCCGGCCTGTCCGCTGCGGGCCATGCCGCGCGGGAAGATCCACAGATGGGTGGCCACGTCATTCTTCCAGTCCATCGAGCGCGCAGTGATCACGTCCTCGTTGGCGCCGAGATAGACCACGCGCGTGCAAGCGGCGGCGGGCGGAGCGGCGAGCGATGACAGCAGGGTGGCGGCGAACGCAAGCGGCAGTACGAAGCGACGATCCATGACGGTCTCCGTGAAGGCGGGAACAGGTGGTGCGCGACGGCGGCGCCCGCCCTTTATGCCAGCGGGTGTGTTAAACAGCGATCCTCAGCCGCCCCCGAGATGCTGCCATGGCCATCCCCCTGTCGCCGCACCGTTCGTCCACCCGCGCGCCGCTCCTCGCCCTCCTGGCGATGACCCTCACCGCCTGCGTCAGCACGCCCGGCCCGCAGGTCGCCGGCAGCGGCACCTGCCGCGATGCGTCGCTCGGCTGGGCGGTCGGCCAACCGGCCGACGAAGCCACCCTGCGCCGCCTGTCCAGCGAAAGCGGCGCGGGCCTGGTCAATCCGATCGGCCCCACCACGGTGGTGAAGCACGATGCGCGCAAGGACCGTCTGCGCGTGTACATCGATGCGAGCAACCGCATCACGGCGGCGCGCTGCGAGTAGTCGCTCGCTCTCCCACGCCATGCGCCGCGACCACATCCTCACCCTCTCCTGCCCGGACACCACCGGCATCGTCTATCGCGTCACCGGGCTGCTGTTCGACGCCGGCTGCAACATCCTCGACGCGCAGCAGTTCGGCGACGAGGAATCCGGCCGCTTCTTCCTGCGCGTGCACTTCGACCTGCCCGACAGCATCACGGCCGAAGCGCTGCACGCGCGCTTCCGGCCGCTCGCCGACACGTTCGCGATGGACTGGCAGCTGCACGACGCGCGCCGCAAGGCGCGGTTGATGGTGCTGGTCAGCAAGCAGGGGCATTGCCTCAACGACCTGCTGTTCCGCGTGCACAGCCGGCAGCTGCCGGTGGAGATCGCCTGCGTGACGTCCAACCACGCCGACTTCGCACCGCTCGCCCAATCGTACGGCGTCGCCTTCCACCACCTGCCGGTTTCCGCCGAACACCGCGAAGAGCAGGAGCATCGCATCATCGACCTGGTCGAGCGCGAACGGATCGACCTGGTCGTGCTGGCGCGCTACATGCAGATCCTCTCGCCGACGCTGTGCGATGCGCTGGCCGGCCGGGCGATCAACATCCACCACAGCTTCCTGCCCAGCTTCAAGGGCGCCAAGCCTTACCACCAGGCGCATGCGCGCGGGGTCAAGATCATCGGTGCGACGGCGCACTACGTCACGCGCGACCTGGATGAAGGTCCGATCATCGAACAGGACGTCGCGCGCGTGGACCATGCGATGACGCCCAAGGAACTGGTGCGGATGGGCAGCGACATCGAATCGCTGGTGCTGGCCCGCGCGGTGCGCCGCCACGTGGAGCACCGCATCCTGCTCAACGGGCACCGGACGGTGGTGTTCCGGTAGGCCTGGCCGGCGTAGGGATAATCGGTGTGGGAGCGACGTAAGTCGCGAGCTTTTGGTGTTGCCAGAGGAAGAGCTCGCGACTTACGTCGCTCCCACAATCAGCCTTCCTGCCTCGTCTGGAACTCAACTGCCCACGCGCCGCCTAAGCCCGACCAGCACCGCGTACACGATGGCCAGCACCACGACCGCCACGCCGATCGCCGTCCACTCGCGCGTACTCAACGTGGTGAGGATGGCGACCATGCCGACGACCGCCAGGCCCGGAACTAGCGGACCGCCGCGCAGGACGAAAGGTTCACCGCGCTCGCGCAGGTCGGTGCGCTGCGCCCGCCAGGCGGCCGCGCAGACCATCACGTATACCAAGCAGACCGCGCCGCCGGAAATCAGCACCAGCGCTTCGAAGTTACCCACCACTGCCAGCAGACAGGCGATGCCGGCATGCGTGGCCAGTGCCAGCAGCGGCACGCGGTGGGTGGCGCTGACGCGACCGAAGGCCTGCGGCAGGTAACCATCGCGCCCCAGCGCGAACAGCAGCCGTGAGGATCCCAGCAGGTTGCCCAGCAGGAAGCCCGCCATGGAAATGCACGCGGTCACCAGCAGGGCGATGCGCGCCGGATCCCACAACCGGCCTGCGGCTTCCGCGATCGGCACGCTGCTGGTCGCCAGGGCCGGGCCCAGCACACCCTGGCAGACGATCTGCAGGCCGAGGTACAGCAGGACCACCAGCAGGATGGCGCTCAATGCCGCGCGCGGCACGCTGCGCGAAGGGTCGCGTACTTCGCCGCCGGGAATCAGCGCCGTTTCCACGCCGGAGTACGCGAACACCACCATCACCATCGCCGCGCCCAGCGCGGTCCACGAGGGCACGTCGGCGAAGGCGAAGCTGACGTGCGAGGTATCGACGAAGGCGAGGCCGACGATCACCAGCAGGAACAACGGCACCAGCTTCAGCGTGGCCAGTGTCATCACCGCGCGTGCGCCCAGCTTCACGCCGAAGGCATTGAGCGCGTAGATCGCGGCGTACACGCCCAGCAGCAGCAGCGCGCGCGGCAGCGGCGCGTCGAGGACCGGCCACAGACTGGCCGCCTGCAGCGACAGCGCGGCGGCGACGCCGGCACTGGAGGCCACGTTGCAGATCCACATCAGCGCGCCGGCCAGGAAGCCCGGCAGCGTGCCGAACACCGCGCTGACATAGGTGTAGGGCCCGCCGGTGGCGGAGGCTCGGCTGCCGATGGCGGCGAAACACAGCGCCACCGGCACCATCACCAATGCACCGGCCAGCAACGCCAGCGGCGCGGCGGCGCCGACTTGCGCCGACAGCGCCGCGGGCATCTTGAAGATGCCGCCGCCGACGATGATGTTGATGACCGCTGCGGCCAGCGCCAGGCTGCCCACCGCGCGCAACAGCGCGGCATCGCCCTGCAGCGAACGGGAAGAAGCGGGATCGGCGTCGCGGGTCATGGCGGGGGGCTCTCCAGTGGCCTGCGAGCCTGCCACGCGCGCGTGGCGAATGCGAGCCACGCGCACGCATGCGCTCATGGTGATTCGCCATTGGACGCATGCGCCGCCCGGGCTAGCATCGTGCTCCCCGTCTGTCCCGGATGCCGCCATGCTTCGCGCCCATCGTTTGTTCGCCGCCCTGTTCGTCGCCACCGTCTCGCTGGCAGGTACGGACGCAGCGCGGGCGCAGGACGCCACGGCTTTCGCGGCGCTGGAGCGCGCGCAACCCCAGCTCGTGGAGTGGCGGCGCGACCTCCACCAGCATCCCGAACTCGGCGAACAGGAAACGCGCACCGCCAAGCGGGTCGCCGATCATCTGCGCTCGCTGGGCCTCACGGTGCGTACCGGCGTCGGCAAGACCGGCGTGGTCGCCGTGCTGAAAGGCGCAAAGCCCGGCCCGCGCGTCGCCCTGCGCGCCGACATGGACGCGCTGCCGGTTACCGAACAGACCCACCTGCCCTTCGCCTCGAAGGTGAAAGCCGAGTACCGCGGCCAGCCGGTCGGCGTGATGCACGCCTGCGGCCACGATGCGCACGTCGCGATCCTGATGGGCGTGGCGCAGGCGCTGGTCGCCGCGAAGAACGAACTCGCCGGCGAAGTGATGTTCGTGTTCCAGCCGGCGGAAGAAGGCCCGCCGGTCGCGGGCGCGGTCTTCGGCGCGGCACTGATGCTGCAGGACGGCGTGTTCAAGGACTTCACCCCCGATGCCGTGTTCGGCCTGCATGTGTGGGCCGGCCTGCCGGTAGGCAGCGTGGGCTACCGCAGCGGTCCGTTGCTCGCGGCGGCCGACGAGTGGTCGCTGGTGGTGAAGGGCAAGCAGACGCATGGTTCGCGGCCGTGGGACGGCGTGGACCCGATCACCCTCGGCGCACAGATCCTGCTGGGTACGCAGAGCATGATCGCGCGACAGGTGAACATCGCCACCAGCCCGGTAGTGCTGACCGCGGGTCAGTTCCAGGCCGGTGTGCGCTTCAACATCATTCCGGACGAGGCGACCTTGGTCGGCACGCTGCGCACGTTCGACCCGACCGTGCGCGAAGACGTGATCGCGCGTTTCCGCCGCATCGCCGACGACTACGCGCACGCCAGTGGCGGCAGCGCCGAGCTGAAGGTCGCCAACAACGCGCCTGCCACCATCAACCAGCCTGCGCTCACCCAGCGTGTGCGACCGTCGCTGGAAAAGGCGGTAGGCGCGGCGAACGTGGTCGAGATGCCGTTGGTGACCGTGGCCGAAGACTTCTCGCAGTTCGCCAACACCGTGCCCGGTTTCTACTTCTTCGTCGGCTCGACGTCGAAGGGGATCGATCCGGCCACCGCACCGATCAATCATTCGCCGCAATTCCTGCTCGATGAACAAGCGCTGCAGACCGGCAGCCAGGCGATGCTGCAGGTGGCGCTGGATTACCTGCGCTCGCCGTAGGGTGGGCCTCGGCCCACCGTTCCCTCCATCCGGCACACGCGGCGCGGGCCAGGGCCCGCCCTACACACCCAACCAGAGAAGCAACGGATGCTGCGGGTCCGCCAGCAGGCGGATCGCCAGCGCGATCGACACGGTCACCAGCAGCGGCTTGATGATCCGCGCGCCCTGCTTCATCGCGAAACGCGAACCCAGCTGCGCGCCAAGGAACTGGCCTGCGCCCATCAGCAGGCCGATCTTCCACAACACCGCGCCGTGCAGCAGGAACACGCCGAACGCGCCAAGGTTGGAGCCGAAGTTGAGGAACTTGGTGTGCGCGGTGGCCTTGAGGATGCCGAAGCCGGCCAGCGCGACGAAGCCCAGCATCAGGAACGAGCCGGTGCCCGGGCCGAACACGCCGTCGTAGAAGCCGATCGCCGGGACGAAGGTCAGCGCGAACACCTGCGGGCGCATGCGCTGGTGCCGGTCCACGTGGCCGATGTCGGGCTTCAGGCCGAAGTACACCGCGATGCCGACCAGCAGGAACGGCAGCGCCCACTTCAACCAGTCCACCGGGATGACCGTGGCCAGCAATGCGCCCCCGACGGCGCCCAACCCCGCGGTCAGCACCATCGGCAGCTGGCCCTTGAGGTCGACGTGTCCATGGCGCGCGTAGGCCCAACTCGCCGAGCCCGAGCCGAACAGCGACTGCAGCTTGTTGGTGCCCAACACCTGCAGCGGCGGGATGCCGGCCAGCAGCATGGCGGGAATGGTGATCATGCCACCGCCACCGGCGATGGCATCGATGAAGCCCGCCAGCATCGCGGCGAGGAACAGCAGCAGGAGCACCTGCAGGGCGAGATCGGGCATCGAGATTCCGGCCGGGGGAGCGGAGGCGTCGCCAGCCGTGATAGGCCACACGGAACGCCTGCGCATTCTAAGGTGGCATGCGCGCCGCCGCGACGCAGGCGTTAGCATCGGGGCTTGCCTCCAGGAGCCGACCCGATGCGCCACGCACGTCCTCTCGCCGTTTCCCTGCTCGCCCTCGCCTGCGCCCTGCCCGCCGCCGCGCAGGATGCCGCGCCCACGCAACGGCCGGAAGTCGCCGCCGCAGGCAAGGCCGTGCAGCAGCAGGTGATCGACTGGCGCCGGCACTTCCACCAGTACCCGGAACTGTCCAACCGCGAGGAGCAGACGTCAAAGCGCGTGGCTGAGGAACTGCGCAAGCTGGGCCTGCAGCCGCGCACCGGCATCGCGCGCCACGGCATCACCGCGGTGATCAAGGGCGGCAAGCCCGGCCCGCGCATCGCGCTGCGCGCCGACATGGACGCGCTGCCGGTCACCGAGCGCAACAGCCTGCCGTTCGCATCGAAGGCGACATCGACCTACCGCGGCGAGACCGTCGGCGTGATGCATGCGTGTGGCCACGACGCGCATACCGGCATCCTGCTGGGCGTGGCGAAGGCGTTGGTCGGCATGAAGGACACGCTGCCGGGCGAAGTGCTGCTGGTGTTCCAGCCCGCCGAGGAAGGCGCGCCGGCCGGCGAGGAAGGCGGCGCGGAGCTGATGTTGAAGGAGGGCGTGTTCAAGGACTTCAAGCCCGAGGCGGTGTTCGGCCTGCACGTGTTCTCGTCGATTCCGGCCGGCCAGATCGGCGTGCGCCAGGGCCCGCTGATGGCGGCCTCCGACAGCTTCACCCTGAAGGTCATCGGCCGGCAGACGCATGGCTCGCGGCCGTGGGGCGGCGTGGACCCGATCGTCGCGATGGCCGACGTCATCGGCACCACGCAGACCATCGTCAGTCGCCGCACCGACATCTCCAAGTTGCCCGCGGTGGTCAGCTTCGGCGCGATCAAGGGCGGCATCCGCTACAACATCATCCCCGACGACGTCGAAGTGGTCGGCACCATCCGCACCTTCGACGAAGGCATGCGGCAGAAGATCTTCGCCGACCTGAAGAACGTCGCCACCCACGTCAGCGCCGCGCACGGCGCGAAGGTGGAAGCCAGCGTGCCCGACAACGACGGCAATCCCGTCACCGTCAACAACCCCGAGCTCACCGCGCAGATGCTGCCCAGCCTGCAGGCGGTGGTGGGCGCGGACAACGTCATCACCCCGGGCCTGCAGATGGGCGCGGAGGACTTCTCGTTCTATGCGCGCGAAGTGCCGTCAATGTTCTTCTTCGTCGGCAGCACGGCCAAGGGCATCGATCCGGTCACCGCACCGAGCAACCACTCGCCGGAGTTCATGCTGGACGAATCCTCACTCGACATCGGCCTGCGCGCGCTGCTGCAGGTGACGCTGGATTACCTGGAAAAGCCGAAGGGCTGATACGGCGACGCATACTGACGGCCGTCAGCGATGCTCGCCATCCACGTAAAACCAGCGTCCGTCGCTGCGGATGAAGCGGCTGCGTTCGTGCAGGCGCACGGCGCTGCCGCCCCCGCTGCGGTAGCGGGCGACGAATTCGACCTCGGCGGTATCCGACCCGGTGACGCGGTGCTGCTTCACCGACAGGCTGAGCCAGGTGGTGCGCGGCGCGCCGGGCGCATCCAGGCCGAGATCGGCCGGACGGGTGTCGGGATGCCAGGTGGCGCGCAGGTAATCGGCATCGCCGGTGACGAAAGCGCTGTAGCGCGAGCGCATCAGCGCTTCGGCGTCGGGCGCAGGCTCACCGCCGTGATAGCGGCCGCAGCAGGCGGCGTAGTCGCGACCGGTGCCGCAGGGACAGAGGTTCATGCGGAAACTGGCTCCTGTGGGAGCGACGTAAGTCGCGATGAATTGCAGCGGAACCCTCTTCGCGACTTACGTCGCTCCCACACCAGCGTCAGGGCTCACGCGCTCAACGCTTGCCGTGGCCCGTCTCGATGAAGCGCAGGAACTCGGCGCGGGTGCGCGCATCTTCGCGGAAGGTGCCCAGCATCTTGCTGGTCACCATGCTGACGCCGCGTTTGTGCACGCCACGGGTGGTCATGCATTCGTGCGCGCCGTCGACGACCACGGCGACGCCACGCGGCTGCAGCACGTCCTGAATGCACTGCGCGATCTGCGCGGTCATCTTTTCCTGCACCTGGAAGCGACGCGCATACACATCCACCACGCGCGCCAGCTTGCTGATGCCGACCACCTTGCCATCGGGCAGGTAGCCCACGTGCGCGCGTCCGATGATCGGCGCCATGTGGTGCTCGCAATGGCTTTCGAATTCGATGTCGCGCAGCACGATCATCTCGTCGTAGCCGGCGACTTCCTCGAAGGTGCGCGCTAGGTACTCACGCGGATCCATCTGGTAACCGCTGAACCAGTCGCGGTAGGCCTTGGCCACGCGCTTCGGCGTATCCAGCAACCCTTCACGCGTCGGATCCTCGCCCGCCCATTCCAGCAGCACGCGGACCGCGTCCTCGGCCTGCGCCTGGGTGACCTTGCCGGGGTTATCGTCGGAATGGCTCATCGCATGGACTCCTGCGGGGGGCGTGATGGTAACCCATCGGGGCGACAGGGGCCCTCATGACGCCTGCGCACGATCCGATACGGCGCGGACGGCACGGTGGATGCGGACTCGCTGGCACGCTGCCTGGAGCTCGCGTAAGTTCATGCCCAGCACAGGAAGTCCCGCCCCGTCCCACGCAAGGATGCCGCCATGACGCTCCGCCTCCGTTTCGCTGCACTCGCATGCGCCTTACTCGTCTTCACTGCCTCGGCCCATGCCGCGGACGCCGTGCTCGACAAGGTGATCGCGCTGGCACGCACGCAGGCCCTCAATGGCGACCAGCCCGACTGGCCCGCGGTCGAGCGCGAAGCCTATGCACGCCTGGCCGCCACGCCCGGCGAGGATGGCCGCACTGCGGCGATCCGCTTCGTGCTGGCGTCGCTGAAGGAACGGCATTCGGTGTACTTCCCCCCGCGGACCGCCGCTGCCTCGGCGAACACAGGTACGACACGGCCGCAGGCTTCGAGCGCCGTGCCCGCCACCCCCCTCCCTATCGCCCTCGCGCACACGGACGAAGGTGCCATCGGACGCCTGACGATCAACAGTTGGAGCGGCGACCAGCAAGCGGCCGTGGGGGCGACCCACTTGGTGCGAAACGCACTCAATGAGGCGCTTTCAGCCGGGCGCTGTGGCCTGATCATCGACGTGGCGTCCAACATGGGGGGCAGCATGTGGCCGATGATGGGCGGTATTGCACCGCTCTACGATGAAGGCATCCTGGAATACTTCGAGCGACGCGACGGCACGCGCACGCCGATCCGACGCCGTAACGACCAAGTGCTCAACGGCGATGTCGCCCGCTCCGCGATCGATCTCCCGCCCCTCGAACGTCAGCCCCCGCACA